>JBFRWB010000099.1:0-8520 GCA_051439375.1 Microcystaceae cyanobacterium | reverse complement strand
AACTCTTTGAGGAGTTACTACAAAAATGGGAATGCAAGCTTGTTTGTTTTGATGGAGAACAAGACCATATTCACTTACTTTTTCAGTATCATCCTGATATTCATTTAAGTAAGCTAGTTAATAACTTGAAAAGTGTCAGTTCTCGCAAACTTAGACAAGAGTTTCAATCAGAAGTTAATCAAGTTTATTATAAAAGTGTTCTCTGGAATAGTTCTTATTTTATGGCTTCTTGTGGTGGGGTAACTATTTCGGTTTTGAAAAAATATATAGAGAATCAAAATACTCCCTCCTAAACCCCGTCCATAATTCATGAGGGGCTGTGTGCGGAAGCGTCTTCCGCACTTCAAAAGCCCCGTCCCACACCCATTTGAGTTGATCTTTTTTTCGGGTCAAATCGGGTGTGGGGCTTCTTGTGGCGGACAGCTAAATAACATATCTTGTCCTAAAAAACTAACTATAAAGTGATACTAACTTTAACGTTTTTGCCGATCAAATTTTTGCTTAATGTCTTTAACCAACTGTACTTCTTGGGGATGATTTTCTTGCCAGATTTTTCTATCAGAGCGAATTTGACTTAACTGTTGTTCAATATTATCTTGGGTTAGCAAGATGCCAAAATCATCAGGAATAGTCGATTGATTCTCTTCAAAGATTCGATTCAGTACTAAATTGCCCACTTTAGGGGTATAGTGGGAACTATCTGTATAATTTTTCATCAAATTGTCCTGACTCAAGGTTTCAGTCGTGATGCTATTGTAGCCAGAAAAATCCCAAACAGGATGAAGTTTAACCATTTCCCGCTTCCATTTTTCAAAGGAATCCCATCGTTGTGTCGCTGCAATACTCTCCCATTGAATCCCATGAGAAGGGGATATAAAGACTTTCAAATCAATATTATTTTCCTGACAAATATTGACAATTTTCTCAAATTCTCCTATTAATTCAGGTGATAACTCATAGTCATGATGAAAATTAAAATAGACGCTAACAGCATTTTTAAACCGCCATTCTTGATCCTTCAACTTAGGATTTTTATAGGGTGAGAAACCGTTATCCTGTTGATTTAAGTCTTGGGTTTTCTGACGTGATTTCCAACTAGAACGTAAGGTTTCTTTACTATCAGATACAGCCGTCAAAGATAGTAAAGTATTTAACAAATCTTTGGGTATAATGTATGTTTTTTCTAATCTCTCTTTATCAAAAGCTGCTTGTAGCTCTTGGTTTTCGTTAAACATAAAGAAATCGATTCCAATCACAACTTGTTTTAGGTCAGGATTGTTGACTAAAGTATGTTCTAGATATTTTCTTAACTCGTATATATTACTCCCATTTAATCCTAAATTATAAATAGGAGAAGTTGTATTCTTTTTAAGAGAAGAAGAGTCGGGATCGATTCCCTGACGCATACGGGATGAACCTAAGAGAATCGTTTTTGGACGAACATGAATAATATCTGCTGTTTTAAAAAGACGATCATTATCAGCCCGTTGTGGTTTATCTTGATTAAATCCCTGAATCTTAGGTGTTTTAAAAATGCCATAGGGATCGACTAACCAGTTAATCCCTACAACGGCTGACAAAATCGTAAAAATTGTCGTTAATAGCAGTTGGTTGAATTTTAAATAGGAATTACGTCTTATTTGTTTAGATTGAGATTTGGGAGTTAAACGAGGAGTTGAAACAGCCATTGTTTTGTTAACGATAAATTTTTTTGTTTTAGTAGTTACTTTAACTGACTAACGCAGGTTTTAAAGTTGTCCTTGAAGCTCAAATCAGACTATACTAACTCAATCTGAGAATCATCACCAATCATAAACCGTAACGCCCTAGGACGTTGGGGAGCAAGGGTGAGTTTAGCCCGTTGACCAACGACACTATCGACAATTCTTTGTTTAATTCCAGACAATTCAGCCTTTTGTAGAATAACGCTATGTTCTAAATCTGCATCAATTAGTTTAACACCGTCGGCAATGCTACTATAGGGGCCAATAAAACAATTTTCAATGTGACAATTTTCTCCAACAATGACTGGTCCTCGAATGGTACTATTAACAACACGAGAATTTTTTCCTAATGTGACCCGTCCAATCACTTGACTTGAGGTGTCAATTTGTCCTTGTAAATTAATCTCTAACTGGGTATCTAATAAAATACGATTCGCTTCTAATAAATCATCTTTTTTACCTGTATCTAACCACCATCCTCGTAATTCTTGGGCTTCCACTGTTTTTTGATCATTAATTAGGGCTTGTATAGCATCCGTAATTTCTAATTCTCCCCTTGCTGACGGTTGGATTGAGGCGATCGCTTGGTGAATTGAGGCAGTAAAAAGATAAATACCAACTAAAGCTAGGTTTGAAGGTGGATTTTTTGGTTTTTCGACTAATTGCTCTACTTTTCCCTGATCATTCAATTTAGCAACCCCAAAGGCTGTTGGGTTGGACACTTGACGCAAGAGAATCAGGGCTTGATCTTGATGGGATTTAAAATCATCTACAAAGCGATTAAGGGAATCTTGTACTAAATTATCCCCTAAATACATAATAAAGGGAGTATCGCCTAAAAAGGGTTGGGCAATTTTAACCGCATGGGCGAGTCCGAGGGGTTTTTCTTGTAGAATATAGGTAATATTTGCGCCAAAGCGATCGCCATTTCCTGTTTTCGCTTGGATTTCCTCACCGGTTTCTGGACTAATAATAATACCAATATCAGTAATTCCTGTCGCTACAATTGCTTCGATTCCATACCAAAGAATCGGTTTGTTTGCCACAGGAACCAATTGTTTTGCACCCGTATAAGTTAGGGGGCGCAGTCTTGTGCCTTTTCCACCAGACAGAATTAGTGCTTTCATGAGATTCAGAGGATTAAATCAATTAGTTCCTATTAATGTACCTTACTGTGTCCCTTTTGTTTGCCTTTGGGATCAAGTCTTAGATGGAAACTTCTGACTTCTGAACGCCTTCCCTATGTATCATTGGATGGGATCTCAGATAAAACTGATAGCGTCTTTAACCTTAACTGTCCAAGGCGTGTCTGTTTCAGGGACAGGATGGATAGAAATTTGTGCTTTTAGAGAAAATTTAGCCAAATGGAAAGAAATTAAGGGTAGTTTTCCCATGACTTGCCAATTGATACCCCGACTAGGACAGAGAATTCGCAAGGTTAAGGCTTTCTCTTGGGTTGTCAGTCGCCAGACACAACGAGAAAGAAGCATTTGCACCGAAGGATGACAGTTGAGATAAAAGCAGCGACTCGCCATTTCATCTAATTGCCAGAGTAACTGGCTGTCAACGCCCTCTGGGGAGGGCAAATCGTCAGCAGACAAGGAAAAATTTGACATAACGGTAAATCTTAATTTTAGATAAATTCTTGATTTCTGTATCAATTATTACAGAAAATAAAAAGATAACAGAAGAATGATAAAAATTGTAACAGAACCTGAGCGCACAATCAGAAAATTTATAGGGTTCAATTTTGGTTTTGTAGAACGTTACGTTGTTAAGAAGTTTTGAGAAAAGCAAAGAAAAACGACCCTTTCCGTCATCATGGAGATAGTCAAGATAGGGAGGCAAGACAACGGCCATGACTCAACCGAATAAACAGAAGCAATTGCTAAAAATTTTAATTGGGGCTGCGTGGATTGATGGGTCAATTCAAGAGGAGGAACGCAAATTCTTGCGTCATATGGCGCAAAAATATGAATTAATCGAGGATTCGGAGATTAAGCCTCTTTTATCTGGACTTAAACCTATTCAACCCTCAGAGTGTTATCAATATTTGGAGAATTATCTAGGCGATAACCCAACAGAAGAAGACTATCAAGACTTATTAGGGAATTTAAGTGGCTTAATTTACAGTGATGGAGATGTACAGACCCAAGAAGCCCAATTATTAACCAAATTACAGGATTTAGACCCAGCGTTAGCAGCGGCTAGACCTCCGTTTGAGCAAGTTTTAGATAAAATTCGACAGCTTTATCAACGGGCTATTAAATGATGTTGATCTATCAAGGATGTTATAAGTTATAGATGAACTTGCAAGAATTTAACGCAGGTTAAATCCTTATAATCCTTAAATTTAGACATCAATATGATTAATCTAAAACAACTCGAACGACTTCAACGCAGTGTTGAGGAATGGAATATGTGGAGAAGTGAGAATCGTCATATTGTCATTAACCTCAAAAATGTGGATCTTAGTGGGGCTAATTTAGAAAAAGTCGATTTAAGAAACGCTGATCTCAGTGAAGCTAATCTTAGCAACGCTAATCTTGAACGGGCGAATTTAGGTGGGGTAAAATTTAATCAAGGAATGCTGCAAAATGCTAACCTTGCGGGGGCTAATTTACGACGGGCTAATTGCAAACGAGCGAATCTTAGCCATACTCAATTAAAAGGGGTTGATCTGAGTAATGCCAGTCTGCGAGAAGCTAATCTGAATCAGGCAAACCTAAGCTATTCTAATTTAAGAGAGGCTATGTTGGAACAAGCTACTCTTAATGGGGCAAGTCTCAGTCATATTGACCTAAGCGAAGCGAATCTAAGTCATTCTCAGTTGATGGGGGTAGATTTATCTGAAGCCATTCTTACAGAAGCAAATCTGAGTGGGGTAAACCTCAGTGATGCTCTTTTTAAGGGAACAAACCTGAAAAATGCTGACTTAAGTTATGCCATTCTCTCTCGTTGTAAAATTGAGCGATCTTACTTTAGAAAAGCTAATTTAACAGGAATTTGTCTTGAAGATTGGCAGATTGATTCAGAAACCAATTTTGATCAGGTTATATGTGACCATGTTTATAGTAAAGTAACTTATATTAATCCTGAAAAGAGTCAAAAAACCTTTCCAGTTCTCCTCAAAGAAGCTTTTTTGAATTAACTATAATATATCAGGATAGCTATATTTTCTCATTAGAGAATTGCAGATGAAATACCGATAAAAGTTGACTCAATTACTCAACAAGGATCTTTTCGCAACCCTGATTTACCACCAATTGTGTACCAATATTCCCATTGGCCTCCCTCGGCCTTTGACCAATTTTTCAGATCAAAATAACCACTGCCTTCCTTTGTTCCAGCAATTCGATAAACTTTGACGGCTTTTCCGCCGTTATCCCATATTAATGGCCAACCTTTTTCGATTTGCTCTGGCATTGCTCCATTTGTTTGTAAAAAGTAGGCATCTTGACCTTCATCTGTCCCATTACCAAATACTTGGGCAATTCCATCTTCGTCAATGGTGACAAAAGCACCTTCTTCTAAACCGATCGCATAATAATCTAAACGACCCTTTTGTGCCACCAGTCGTGCTAATAAGCCCAAGAGTCGGCCATATCGGGTTTCTATATTTGTCTCATTCATTCGATCTAAGTGAGTATCTGTGATGACGCTTTCAAGATAAGGAACTTGAATAAAATCACTGTGATGAATATGTTGTGTATAGTAATGGAATGGATCATTGAGGATTTCAGAACTTAAAACCCCTTGATAATCTGGTGCATAATAATATTCTCCTAAAATGGCCATTCCTGCACTTGTCCCCGCAATGGGAATGTTGCGACGATTAATTAACTCATTGAGAATATCTTCTGTTTTTGTTCCTTCCCAATACTCTTGGTACTTGTTTTGATCGCCACCTGCGATAAAGATGGCATCTGCATCTCGAAGATAATCAATAACATCAGGATGGTTAGCCGCTTCACGACTATCAATGGAGAGTTCAGCCGCCGAATTAACCCAATCTCGATAATTATCGTAAATCCAATCTGCTTGTCGGCCAATTCCCCCTGTCCGAAGTACTAAGTAGTTACCGCCGTCTGCTCGTCGAAGAAACCATCGTGTTGCCTCATTTTCCCCTGAAAGGCTATCCTCTGCGCCTCCGATTAACAAAATTCCTAGTTTTGTTGCAATTGATGTGGGACGACTCGAGCCACCTGCCCGATAATACTCAAAATCTACACGACTTCCCATAATTTCCTTCCCTTTTACCAATGGATTTCCCTGATTATTATGCAAGATTGTGGCAAACACAGCAACAATTGTAAATTATCGTGAAGAAAAATATTAACTTGAACTTTCCCTATATTCAGTTAAAAAGATTGAACGATTAACTCAAAAACTGCAAGAAAGATTTACAAATATTTAATTTAAAATCTCAATTGTTCCCGTTTGTCCGTCTATTTTAACTCTTTGTCCATCGTTAAAACGCTGTGTTGCGTGATTAACATCCATAATCGCTGGAATACCATATTCACGGGCAATAATTGCGCCATGCGATAATGTTCCCCCGACTTCTGCAATAATTCCCCCTGCTTTTGCTAATAGGGGAGTCCACCCTGAATCGGTGTAGGGAACAACAATAATCGTATCTTGATTAATTTGGTTAATGTTGCTTAAATTGAGGCATATTTTGATAATTCCTTCTTTTTGTCCTGTACTTGCACCAATTCCTTGTAAAGAGGTTTCTTGATTATCAATTTGAAGGGAAGGAAGGGAAGTATGACTATTCCCATACAAGACAAAGGGGACGGTTTTTAAGTCTAAATGCTCTTGATATTGGTTGCGTCTTTGGCTAAATAAATCTGAGTTAATAATAGAAGTATTTCCTGCAATTAAGTCTTTAATTTCTGATAGTTCAAGAAAGAAAATATCATCTATTTCTTGTAAAATTCCTTGTTCACACCACTGCTTTCCTAACCCTAAGAAACTCCATCGTAAATGCGCCAAGAAACGGGAATAAACCTCTGTAACCTTTCCTTTGAGGTTCAAACGGTTTTGTAAGCCTTGAAGCTTCTTTGAGGGGGAAATGGGGGCATTTTTAAGGGTAGATGCAGCCATTTCTGGGTTTAACAAAAACTGACTAAATAATTCTCCCACAGGATGGGGGTTATCTTGCCAACGAGGGACAGCGATATCGGTTCCCACTTCCCCCAGATAACCATATTCGGTTAACCAATCGTTGAATTGGGATAAAATTTCTATTCCTTCAGGATTATCTGCTAAATAAGCAAATAAGGTGTCACAATCTTTTGCTTCAAGTTGATTTATTGAAATTAACTGCCTTTTTCTCTCGGCTAGCTCAGCAAGCGATCGCATTGAAGCAACTTCGGGGGTTTGACTATTATCGAGTTGTTCAGGGTTTATTTTAGCAATTCCTTGTCGTAAGGCAAAGCTAAGGGGAGCAAGAATACTGTAATAGGTTATTTTCGGTAAAATTTCTAAGATGGTATCAATTCGTTCCTCTAATTGGTTAATAGATAAGGTGTCAGGGGGAGAATTTTCTAAGTCTTGTAAAATGGGTGCAAACTTGCCTTGATAATCTTGCTTAAAATCCTGCTCTAATCTTCTTTCTCGTTGCCATAGGCGTAATAAACCGGGGATATTGCGGATGGTTGCCGTTAACGGTGGCTGACTAAACTTTGCACCTCTGGTGAGGAATTCTAAACTTTCGGGAGGAAGTCCCATTCTTAGGAAGATATTGCCTAACAAAGTGGCGTTAAAATAAGCGTGTTGATAGTGTAGGGTAGCGGTTTCTTCAAAGTTTAACCCCTCTGCACGGTTTCCTAAAACCACTGTAAAAATGTCTCCCCATACGCCACAGGTAACAGGACGATTAATAGACCATGTTAACGGACGAATGACCCCCGGAATCACTTCTGCTGCGATTTTTCTCGTCCAAATCGGGTATAAAGTGGTAATAGGACGTGCTTGTAATAGCCATAACTGTTCCCCATCGTAAGTCCATTCTATATCTTGGGGCATTCCTTGATAAAGAGTTTCTAATTCTCTGGCAATTTGAGCCACCTTTTCTAAAATAAATGTAGGAATTTCCTCTCTTTCTTCCTGTAACGGTTTAATATTAATCGTTTCCTCTAATTCTACCTGATACCGTTGTGGCGTATGGTGTCCAGAGACAACCGCAGACGCTTGGCCAGCTAAAGCCTCAATCATAACCCCATTATGCCAAGGATTGACCGGATCTCGACTAAATGCAACCCCAGAGAATACCCCGTGAATTTGCTTTTGAATTAGTACCGCCATTGCGGTATCATCTTGTTGAAAATCTTGACGGTATTGACTGGCATTAGAGCGATTATAAGAGGCTAAACAATCATAAATCGCTGTTTTAAGTTGTTCTGAATTAATAATATGGGGAATGCTAATATATTGTCCCGCAGCCGAAGCCGTTTCACTATCCTCACCAATCGCTGATGAACGCACAATAAAAGGGGTTTCCCGTGACGGTTGCAAATAATTGATGGCAATTTCAGGATCATCACCGGGGGATAATAGCCAACCATCCGGCACATTATAGCCTAACCCTTTGAGATAAGACAAAGTAGCCGCCTTTTCCCCTGCTTGATGGGGTTTAAGCTTTTGATTCAAAGAAATTAGGGTTTTATCCCCTCGAAAAAATTGATACACTTGTCTAGACTCTCTCCTAACACCTGTTTCTGGTAAGGTTAAATCATCGGGAATACGCTGCAAAATCCAGCCAATTAACCCCACTAAGATAAAAGCCATA
>JBFRWB010000098.1:0-3131 GCA_051439375.1 Microcystaceae cyanobacterium | reverse complement strand
AAGCCACGTGCGAGACTTGAACTCGCGGCCCCATCATTACGAGTGATGTGCTCTACCAACTGAGCTAACGTGGCCTGGGATGAGGGTACCTTAACAATGTATCATATTTCAACAGTCTCATTTGATTTTTTGCATGGATAAGCCCCCTAAAAAGTCCCGTCCCCAACTTGATCCCGAAAAGTATGCTTCTCTCAAAGCAGAAGCCAAAGCCCCCTACAAAGGCTTAAGGAAATTCTTTTATCTTGCCTTTGGTGCATCCGGTTTTATCGGGGGTTTGGTTTTTTTAGCGCAGTTAGCAGCAGGAAAAGATGTCACCACTGTTTTGCCTAATTTTGCCTTACAGGTGGGGGTTGTGGCATTGATGATATTTTTGTTTCGCTTAGAAAGTAAGTGAACTTGTGTTAATCATCCATGAGAATGTCCCCTTGAAAGACTAGCTGTTGCAATTCTCGATATAATTTCATTTCCTCTTCTGTGACTTTATTATCAGCAGCAATGGCTGCTTTAATGTCCTCATCTTCTTGGCGAGATAATCGACCATCTGCTAACGCCCGATTAATCATTTCTTTGATTTTGCTGGTATCTGCATCCATTCTAATTTCTCCTCATTATTGATGGCTTGACGATGCACTTAGTATATTACAATTTTCGAGATAGTGGGCTAAGCTTTCAAACATTGTTAACTAGATACATAATTTCGTTCCTAACATTTTCTTAAACAGATTGGCAACATATCAAAGTTTTCTGCGTCTTGAGAAGACAAGTTAGTTTTTAATAACTTGTTCCTCACTGGTTATATGGATTCTCATGACCATTTTAAAATCATTTTTTGCTCCTTCTTGTTTAGTTGCTTTGTGTCTAACAACGTTACCCAGTGAAGCGGTAACTCGTTCTAGTTTATATCTCCCTAACAATAATTTTTGTGCCGTTTATCAAGGTAGAATTAATAACGAACATGAATTTGTCCTCTGGGTCAACGAAGAAGACAAATTAACTATTCAAGCCAATGATTACTTGGAGGTTGCTGTTAGTCAGCAAGGGACTGTGATCACACCTTATCAAGTAGACGCAGATAATCAACCCACGAGTTCCCGATGGTTTTATCATACAAAATTGCAACAAAAACATACGATTTTAGTCAAAGGAAATACCCCTAAAGCGAATATTCGCTTCTGTCTTCACGAAAAATAACTTATGTGAGTTCGGTGTTAGGAGTTGGGAGTTCGGAGTTATGATTTTTCACAGGAGACAATAAGGGTGTGAGACTACTGATTTGAGTAAGTTGTCTACAAATTTCCTTATATCGAACTCAGGTAGTTTAATTATTTCACTCCCTACTGATTGAGATCGGTTACTAACATTCTGGCTGCTTCGTGTGCAGCATCTCTAAAGGGTAATAAAACGAGATCAGATCCTGCATTTTTCAGGATCTCCATCTCTCTGTCTGTATGACTGGTTAAAGCAATTTTTCCTTGAAATTTTTGATATTCTAAGGTGTGTAATAAACTGAGTCCAATTTGTTGTTGAGGCAAGGTACTAATCACCCATTTAGCCTTATTTAAAGGAAGGGTGGCTGCGAATTCAGGATCTTCTGCGTCCCCATAAAAAGCGAGTAATCCTTTATTCCGCCATTCTCTTACTAATTCTGGGTTAAAATCCACACCTAAAATTTGTAAACTGGAACCCTGTAATGCTTGAATTAAGCTACCACCATACCGTCCTAAACCAAATAAAATAATATCAACATTAGAAACATCAACAGCATCTAAATCACCTAATTTTTGATGATGATGGGGAATTAATCTATCAAAATGTGAAACAATTGGTAACAACTTTTGATAAATAATATGAGAGTCCATAATCATGTAAGTGGAGACTCCCATGGTAATTAATCCCACCAAGGTAATTAACCCTAAAACATTCTCATTAATGTGACCTAAATCAAGTCCTAATGCGGCAATGATTAAAGAAAATTCGCTAATTTGACTCAAAGATAAACTGGTAATGGTGCTGGTATATTTGCGGTAACCCATGGTACTCATTAACACCATAATCATTAGAGGTTTACCCAGTAAGACAAACAGGGATAAAATCAAGGCAGAAATAATTTCTTCCCCTAGATAACCGACATTAATATGAATCCCTAAATCGATGAAGAAAAAGAGCAACAAAAAATCTCGTAAACTAACTAATCTTGCCCCAATCGTTGCCCGATAACTGGTAGAAGCTAACGAAACTCCTGCCACAAATGCACCCACCTCTTTACTAAACCCTAAACCGTCTCCCATTGCTGCTAAAGCGATCGCCCAAGAGATGGCAAAAATTAACAATAATTCCGTTGAAGAAGCCAAAATATGAAGCAATTTAGGTAAGACATAACGGGTTAAAATAGCGATAAAAAAGAGAAATAATCCCCCTTTGAAGATCACCGAAATAATCTCTTGTCCTAAAGACTGTTGAGACTCTTCACTAAAGGCCGTTAATAAAATCATGGCCACGACGACAACTAAATCTTGAACAATGAGAACCCCCAAGGCAATGCGGCCATGTAAGGCATCAATTTCCTGTCGATCTGATAATAATTTAACGACAATAATGGTACTAGAAAAGGTTAAAGACAGGCCAATATAAAATGCAGAAATGAGATCAAACCCCAACAAACTTGCAATCACATCACCCAAAATTCCCGTGATTATAATTTGACCCATGCCAGCAACAATAGCTACTGGACCGACGGATTGAATTTCATGAGGATCGAGTTTTAAACCTACCACAAATAATAATAAAGCAATGCCCAATTCCGCCAATAATTCCACTTCTTCATTGGCCGAAACTAACCGTAACCCCGCAGGACCAATAAGAATCCCCACAATAATAAAAGCCATAATCAGCGGTTGACGCAACCATAACGCTAACGCACCTACCGCCGTTGCGATCGCCAAAATACAAGCAATTTCTGAAAAAACACTACCAAAACTAAACATAATAATTTCTTTTGATAACCCCTTTGCCTCCAATTGTAGAATTAAATTGTAAGAAATCGGGAACAAAAAAATAACCCTATTGGGTGAGGGGATTCTTATGAAGATTCATTACATTAGAAGTAAGAAAGAGATGCGAGGAGGCTCGAT
>JBFRWB010000097.1:0-3255 GCA_051439375.1 Microcystaceae cyanobacterium | reverse complement strand
CAATTGCCTCTACTCTCTCGCCCTATTTAGGGTCTGAGCATACTTAATGGTTTTTGCTTTTTCACTCGCTCTGCTGTCTTTGCTTGTGGGGGCTGAGTTCAGAGTGCAATGCACCAAACTGCCATTTAGGTTAGTTCTCATTTAACTGAGTGTCCCACCACTAGGAGTCACACCTTACTAGCTGAGGTCAAAGTGGCTTTTAAATTCTAACACTAATATTATAAAGCCGTCCTACAAGGACGGGGTTTCTTTCCCCAAATTTTCGATGAGAACCGAGCAACCCATCAATCCCTTTTTTAAGAGACTTTCTCTTGTCTTTCGTTTTGCCATCCCTGTCGCTATCTGTTTCTGCTTAATTTTAGTAATCATCATTCCTGGTTTAAAAGCTGCTCCTGTAAAAGTGACTCTGTTAATGCAGGCCCTAGAAGCAGCGCAATGGGAACCATTTGTGCAGGAATTTAACGAAAAACATCCTGAGATTGAATTAGAAATTATTGAAGGGCCAAACGCAAGTAACCAAGTGGAAGACTTGTATACCTCCTCATTTTTATTAGGAAATTCCCCTTATGACCTTGTTTTCATGGATATTGTTTGGGTTCCTAAGTTTGCAGCAGCCGGATGGTTAAGAAGTTTATCCGATCGCATCTCAGAAACCGAGTTAGCCGCGTTTTTAGAAGGAGATATCAATGGGGGACGCTACCAAGGAGAATTATATCGGATGCCGGTGCGCTCTGATGGGGGAATGCTTTATTATCGCACGGACTTATTAGAAAAGGGTGGCTATCAACCCCCGAACACCTTCAGCGAATTATTAGATATTTCCCAAACCTTGCAACAACAAAATTTAGCGGAATGGGGTTATTTGTGGCAGGGAAAACAGTACGAAGGGCTACCGGCCATGTTTGTCGAAGTTTTGGCCGGTTATGGGGCTTTTTGGGTTGATCCAGCTACCTTAGAAGTGGGTTTAGATAGTCCTGAGGCCATAGAAGCGGTAAAATTCTTGCAGAGTACCTTAACGAAACAAGTATCACCCCCAGGAATTACCACTTATGCTGAAGAAGAAGCCCGTCGTCTCTTTCAGAATGGGTCTGCTGTGTTTATGCGTAACTGGCCCTATGCGTTTGCACTCTTATCAGGGGAAGATTCTCCTGTTAAGGGTAAATTTGCCATTAAACCTATGGTTCACGCCCCCAACCAGTCTAGTGGTGCTTGTTTAGGGGGTTGGGGATTGGGGCTCACCACCAGTAGTCAACATCCAGACGCAGCTTGGGAAGTGGCTAAATTTTTTAGTAGCGAAGATGTACAACGACGATTTATCTTAAGTACAGGATATGTTCCTAGTCGTCGCGCGTTATTTAATGATCCTGAGATTTTAGCTAAATATCCCCATTATTCTCAATTATTGCAGGTGGTAGAAAGTGCAGCCTTGCGCCCTCCTATTGCTCAATATGCCCAAGCCTCTGATATTTTACAACGTTATCTCAGTGCAGCCATCACGGGGCAAATGGCTCCAGAGCAAGCGATGACTAAAGCAGCGAATGAAACCAGGAGATTATTGGGACAATAATCAAAATTAAGCTGACACCCATAAATTTTTTGGCTCAATCTGGAGTAGATATTAATCAAGTTGTTGCAGAACCCTTAATTAAATCTTTACAAAATAAAGTTAAAATAATTGATAAGCATCCCGAAATTGAAAATATAATTCCTTTTTAATCGGAAGGACTA
The DNA here is from genome assembly GCA_051439375.1 of Microcystaceae cyanobacterium. GTDB lineage: Bacteria > Cyanobacteriota > Cyanobacteriia > Cyanobacteriales > Microcystaceae > JBGTGT01. Next base: position 1,527 of record JBFRWB010000097.1, on the reverse strand, counting down.
ACCCAATTCGGGGAAGAACTAGGGAGAGCAACAGAAGGGACAATCTAGATATTTTGCTGGGTCAAGTAAGCAAATTTTGATTTAGATGGAGTGTGTTCAAGGCTTAACAGGTTAAGTTAAATTATATTTTAAAATACAAAAAATGGCCTGAAATCCATCTTTCCAACCGATTTTTTTACCTTCTTTATAAGTTCTTCCGTAGTAAGAAATGCCAACTTCATAAATACGACATCCCATTTTAGCCACTTTAGCTGTAATTTCTGGTTCAAACCCAAAGCGACTTTCTTTAATTCTAATGGATTGAATAACTTCTCGTTTAAAGGCTTTATAACAAGTTTCCATATCTGTTAAATTAATGTTAGTAAACATATTGGATAACGTGGTCAAAAACTTGTTACCTACCATGTGCCAAAAATAAACAACTCGATGGGGACGACTCCCCTGAAAACGCGAACCAAAAACAACATCCGCTTTACCTTTGAGGATGGGTTCTATCATTAATGGATACTCTTGGGGATCGTATTCTAAATCAGCATCTTGAATGATAACAATATCTCCTGTTACTGAGGCAAAACCCGTTCTTAATGCAGCCCCTTTTCCCTTATTTTTATGATGATAAATTACGTGATCCACTAAGGGTTCTAGTTTAGATTGTAAAAGTTCTCTTGTGCCATCTGTTGAACAATCATCCACTATAATAATCTCACAATTTTTCACAGGAGACGCTTTAACTGCTTCGATAACTTGACCAATAGTCCCCATTTCATTAAAACAGGGAATAACAACAGATAATTTCATTTTTTAGACTTCCCACACACCACAATTGAACAATTGCCTTAATCTCAAGACTATAACAATCTGAGCTTTGATCTGTCAATTATTGATAGCTAAGTAAAAGACAACAATTAACTATCAAGAGTTCCCACTTTTATTGTTTTTGTGTCGTAACACAGTTTTCTAAACTGTTAATTATTTAAAGATTTCAGGCAAAAATTAGGGTTTAATAACATTAAACCCCTAGCAACCATTATGGTTCCTCACCAGGTTCTAAAATACGTTGAAATAAATAACCAGTTCCTCTCGCAGTTAAAATCAATTCGGGGTTACTGGGATCATCTTCTAATTTTGCCCGTAAACGAGAAATATGGACATCAACCACCCTAGTATCCACATGACGTTCAGGGGTATAACCCCACACCTCTTGTAAAATTTCCGAACGGGAAAAAGGTTCTCCAGAACGACTGACTAATAACTCTAATAAACTAAATTCCATTCCAGTCAAGCGAATGCGTTCATCTCCCTTGTAAACTTGACGTTTATTGGTATCAATTTTAATTGAGGCAATAGAAATGACCCCGGAACTAGGAATACCCGGTGCGCCATTTTTTTCCACCCGTCTGAGATCCGTCAGAATTCTGGCCTCTAACTCTTTGGGGGAAAAGGGTTTGACCACATAATCATCGGCCCCCAATTCCAACCCCGTAATGCGATCGGCCACATCTCCCAAAGCGGTTAACATAATGATGG
>JBFRWB010000096.1:0-50786 GCA_051439375.1 Microcystaceae cyanobacterium | reverse complement strand
AATCAGTCCGCCAAAAATCATAAACATCATCTCTTTTTTCAACTGGAATAATAGTTTCGATCATGTATTGGTAAGCATGATTGTGCATACCTTCTTGAGAAATTTGTTCTGCCATACAAAGGCTAATTTCTGGTGCAGTTACACAACTTTTAAGGTGAGGAATATTGCAAGTTTGGATAGAATCTAAAAAGGTTAAATAGGACAAAATTCCATCAAAAGCATACCGTTCTTCATCGGTTAAATTCCAATAATCGGTAACATCTTGGGTAATATCTAATTTTTGAGGAATCCAAAAATTTTCTCTCATTTGTTGATATAATCCAATCGCCCAAGAATAGCGAACATCATTAAGCTGCATCAAATTAGTCGTGTTACCAAACCAGATAGAACGGTTTTCAATCTTGTCATCTCCATCAGGATTAAAGATTGGACTAATGGGCATTTTTTGATCAGAAATCAAAGTCATAGGAAGTGCCTTTACTCCTTACATTAAACTAACTTAACCTTTGCTAGTTTAGCACTAAATTCTAGTTTGGTCGGTTGAAACATCGTAGAGAATCTAAATAAAAATTAAATATTCTGGTAAAAATTTTATGTTATTATCAACCTAAAAAGGAGCATTTTTTATGTTGGGATTGGGCTGGCCAGAAGTTCTCGTTATTCTCTTAGTGATTGTTGTTATCTTTGGACCGAAAAAGCTGCCAGAAATTGGCAGTTCTTTGGGTAAAACCCTACGAGGTTTTAAAGCAGGTATCAAGGGGACAGAAGACGATTCTGATTATACCAAATCCGAGTGAGAAAACTTCCATATAAAAATCCCCCCATGACCTTTACCACAAGGGGAGATTACTAACTTTTTCAGGATTCCAAAAAAGCGAGAGGGGATCGTTATTCTACAGTGATTTTACCAATCATTCCAGCACCACGATGGGGTTCGCAGTAATAGGAATAAGTTCCGGGATCGCTGAAAGTAGATTCATAAGACTCTCCGGGGGAGAAAACAAGTGCTTTGTGGTTATAAGCAGCTGCTTTATCCCCTTCAAAGACAACATTGTGAGGCGCAAGTTTGTTGTTAACCCACTTAACGGTATCACCAGATTTGATGGTTAACTCAGATGGCTCAAATTTGAGTAATCCACTGTCTGCTCCCATTTTTACTTCGTAGGTAGCAGCATTAGCAGGATTAATAACGGTAAAGAAGCTCACAACCGTTAAAAGTAAGGCAGAAAGTAATAAACCTAATTTTTTAGACATTTGTTTGGTGTCCTATGTGTAGTCGCAGTTCTAAGTTTGACAGCTTGTCTTTTGACAAAACCTTGTCTTCATGTATTCTACCTCATCAGGTGACACTTTGGGAAAACCGGCCAAATTTAGCTAAACCATTGGGGACGATCTGCACGAAGTTCAAACTGTTTCAAATAGGTATCGGGTTGGGAAGGGTCAAATTCTCGGTGATCAATAAAAACCGTTGAGGGTTCAACTTTATTGCGATCGCTGGGTAACTCAATCTCTAAAGTTTGCGCCACTTCTTCGTATAAGGCGATGGGATAGGCTTGATCAATGACATAATCGGCGTTTTTCGGGTAAGTTTTCAGTCCTAACTGTTGCCAACGTACCATCTGAGTTAATAACCAGACGGCGTGCGATCGCCACGGGTAATTAGCATGATTGGGGGTTTGTAAATAATCGGTCGTTTTATAGTGATAAATATTAAAGTCGGGAATTGTATGCTGATGACTCGAATTTTCTAGGTTTTCATATTGATATTGACCGTTTAGCAAGGTTTCTAACCAAGAAGGCTCTAAATTTAAGTAGGAAGGTTGACCCGTAATCTGAGCAATTTCTTCATAGTTTTGGGGATTTTCACAGAATTGACAGCTTTTTAAGACGGCAGCAATCAAGGATTTAGCTGTGTTAGGGTGTTTTTCTACCCAAGGAGATAAGGTGGCTAAAATTGTACCGGGGTGACCTTGCCAAATATCTCGATAGGTATAGGGAATAAATCCGGCTTTTTGGCTGACTGTTTGCTGATTCCACGGTTCAGCTTCCCCAAACCCATCAATCAGTCCTGCTTGTAGCTTATAAATCATCTGTTGAGGAGGAAAGGTTAACCAATTAATTTCCCGTTGAGCATCAATTCCCATTGCTCCCAACCAATATCGCATTAAATAGGTTTCAAAACTATAGGGACTAGAAGTGGCAAAATTTCTTTTATTATCGGTCTGACGAAAATATTTACGAAAACTATAACTAAAATCCTCAAAATTAATAAATTGTTCAAAGGGACGAATTCCCCCTTGCCATGCTTTGGGTGTTAAGGTGATGGCACTGCCATTAAGATTTAACAGCATTAAGGAAATAATTGGGGAATAGTTTTTGGCAAATCGGGCGTGTAACGGGAGAGCAAAAAGACTATGGGCAGCATCAACTTGCCATTGTCTTAAATTTTGCTCAATTCCCTCCCAACTTCCTTGTTTAACTAAACTAACGGTTAAACCATAATTCTCAAAAATTCCCTTTTCTTGAGCAATGATAAGGGGTAAAGCCGTTAAGGTGGGAACATAAGCAATTTTTAAGGAAGTCTTCTCTAGTTCGCCAACGTTAGATTTTTTACCAAAATTAAACTGAGGAAGGTTTAAGTTGGCTTTTTCGCAAGCGGATAAGCCTAAGCCCGCGAGGCTTAAACTACCATATTTAAGGAGGTGACGACGTTTCATAACTTTATTTTTTTAAAAATTAACTAAATGTGGGTCTTAAGGAAGAAAGACGCTCCGAACTCTTTACTTATCTAGAGTTCTTCTGCTTGATAAGTATAAAAATTATCTAAGACACCAATTGTACCAAATTGGTAACTGGGAACGGGAGAGGGTAAAGAAATCTCGGTTTCGTAGATACTAAACAGTAAATAATTGGCTCTAATGGTTCGATTACCAATAATTTGTTGAATCTGTGGCTGCCCTGTATCTACCATCGTTTTACAATAACTGGTTAAAAATCCGCCTAATTCTCGTGCTACTTGAGTACAAACTTCCTGCTTAAGATAGGTACTCAACGCATCAGACGCGTAGGTTTCGTAATCGTTTTGTCCGGGGTTTGTAGCGACCATCATGCCACCAAATGTTCCTAATAACAGTCCCCCCACCATCGTTATGCACTTTGAAGGTTTGATCACTGTTTTGCACTCCTTCCTCAATATGGATTCATTAGGCGTTGCCACCTTGTCCCCTTATGTTATAATAATTATCGCAAATGGCGAGCGTAGCCAAGTGGTTAAGGCAGTGGATTGTGGTTCCACCATTCGTGGGTTCGAGTCCCATCGTTCGCCCTCTTCAATTTAATCAACCAAAATTTGTTGGGTGTTTACCCTAACGGTAAGGATATCTTCTGTTTTGATAGCCTTAAACTGTTTACTGTTCACTGAATGTAATGGAAACCCTATCAACACAGCTATATTATTTACAACAATATGCTACTCAATTAGTAAATGAGCAGTTATCCCACTTAACCTTCATTAGTGTGGGAATTATCTTCTTAGCGGGCTTATTAACTAGCTTAACTCCCTGTATGTTATCCATGCTGCCCATTACCATTGGTTATATCAGTGGCTATGAAGACAAAAGCCGTTCACAAAGCTTGATTCAATCTATCTGGTTTTCCTTGGGGTTAGCGACAACCCTTGCAGTATTAGGTATTGTCGCCGCAGGATTAGGACGAGTCTATGGACAAATTGGCATAGGATTACCCATTATTGTCAGCGTTATCGCTATTTTAATGGGCTTAAACCTCTTAGAGATTATTAATCTTCGTTTTCCCTCCTTGGGCGCAACGGATTGGATTACTGAGCAATTTCCCCATAGCTTACGTTCCTATCTGCTAGGGTTAACCTTCGGGTTAGTCGCTTCTCCTTGCAGTACCCCCGTTTTAGCTAGTTTACTCGCATGGGTCGCTGCCACCCAAGATATAGTATTAGGGGCAGGCTTATTATTCGCTTATACTGTCGGTTATGTTTCCCCTTTAATTTTGGCAGGGACATTCACCACATCGTTGAAAAAGCTATTAGAATTGCGTCGTTGGTCAGGATGGATTAATCTTACCAGTGGGGTTTTATTAATTGGGTTTGGTGTATTTTCCTTGTTAACTCGTTTAGCGGGATTGAGATTTATTTCTTAGTTGTTTGTCAGGTGTCAGGTTTCGGGTGTTAGGTTTCGGGTGTCAGGGTTTTAGGTTTCGGGTATTGGGTTTCAGGTATCAGGTATCGGGTGTCGGGTGTCGGGTATCGGGTTTTAGGTTTCAGGTTTCAGGTATCGGGTGTCAGGTTTCAGGTATCGGGTTTTAGGCAAAAATTTTTACTCATGAAACAAGGAGAAAACACACCTAAACTTAAGAACAGTTAAACCGTAATCTTCCTAAAAGATTAGACCTCTTGCATAAATAATTAGCTAATCAACTTAACCCTGTATCTTGTCAATTTCTCCTACTTTTGAATGCGTGACTTTTCCATGAATGCCTTACTTCTGCAAGAAGTCCATTCTACCTTGAACCTCACACCTCGAACCTCATACTTTACTTAACCGTAACAGGAATTCCCATGGGGACTAATTCAAACAATTCTTTGATATCTTTATTTCGCATTCGTACACAACCATGAGAAACCGCTTGGCCAATTAAATGTTCTCCCGGTGTACCATGAAAGCCAATATAATTTTTACCATCTGTCCAAAAACCAATCCATCTTTCTCCAAGTGGACTGTTGGGGCCGGGGGGAGAAATCTTACCATTCCAAGGATTTTGCCAAACCGGATCTTTAACTAATTGCAGAACTTTAAAATTACCTTTAGGGGTTTCCCATCCTTTTTTGCCAATGGCGACAGGAAAACTCTTTAAGAGTTGGCTATTCTGATAAGCATAGACTTTTTTTTCTTGAAGACTTAACACCAAATGGGTTGCTTGAACTTTCTCTTCAGGGGAGACACCTGTTGTTTGTTCAGATGAAACAGGGGAAGCAGTCGGGGTTGTAGAGGGAGTTGTTGAGGTTTCCGAGACTTCTGAGGTTGAGGGATTCGCTAAAACGATCGCCTTATGATGAGGGATAATAGTGGACACTCCCCATCCAAGTAACACGAGACTGGATAAACACCACAGATTTTTTTTCATGATTGTTGTCAAATAAGGTTTCAGAGGGACGATAAAGATTGGTCTCTGTTTCTTTCAAAGTTTACAACACCTGCTTTAAAAGTCAAAAGTCAAAAGTATAGCAGTACAAAATACTGAAAAACTCGCTTCTATCTCCTGAACTTCTGAACTATTGCGCTCCAATATTACACTCGACTAAACGTTGAGCTAGCGTTGTAAACTGGAGGCGATTTCCCGTTAGATTATAAGCTTGACGGAGTTGGGGTAGATGACCAACGGGTGAATCCAAACTATAGTTGATATTTTCCTTAAAAATAATCCAATCTTGTCGAGTTGTAGCATTAACGGGATTATTGGTTAATGTACGCCATCCGACTTCATCACCAAATCTTTCATACGCATCAATGGCCATTAGTCGTCCGGGACGATTTCCTGTTTGCAAAAAAATGGCAAGCTGAGGACTAAAACCAAAACGGCCTTGGGAATATTGTCGCCACAACCCATCGACGATTTTTAAGTCTGAACAGGCAAATTCTAGGATCTGATCGGTAGGAATCCACCCTTGTAGCTCCCGATTTGCTGCTTCTAGCATTAATTCTCCTGTTTTCTCATTAGCTGCTCGCCATTGTTGGGCTTCCAGTAATTTTTGTAAGGGTTGATAGTCAACATTGGTTTCAGGAGACACCAAATTTTGTTCAGTCTGCGGCGAAACTTGGGCGGCAAGGGGACTGAAGTTAACTAAACTGAAGAGGATCGCGAAAAAAAGTCGGTTCATGATGATTCAAAATTGTAGTCAGTTTTGAGGGTAAATAGCGGAAATTGCAAGGAATCTTAAAATAACCGTATTAATTCCCCTTGAGATGAGGGTTGGTTAAGGAGAAAACAGTTAATAGTTGATAGATTAATAGCTCAAGTATCAACTATTAACTAAACAATGAAGTCTAATCACCTAAACAGATCCCTAAACCACGGGCGGTTTTAATTAATGTTCCTTCATCGTTAACATTGCGATAGGTTCTAATGGCCGCTTCAATGGGGACACTGGTAACTTGACGATTACGCCACGCAACCATGTGATCAAACATCCCTTGGGCAATCAGATCCACCGCAGCCACACCAAATGCCGATCCTAAGAGGCGATCGACGGGAGAGGGTATTCCTCCTCGTTGTATGTGGCCAAGGACGGTGACACGGGTTTCTGCCCCCGTTCCTTTAGCAATTTGATCAGCGATGTATTGACCAATTCCCCCTAAGCGACATTCACCAAACTGTTTCATTTCCACCATCTGATCTCCATCATCGGTGCAAACGGCTTCAGAAACGATAACTAAGGAGAAATGTTTACCTCTTTCTTGACGCTGACGAATTTTTTGGCAAACTTTATCCATTCGATAGGGAATTTCGGGAATTAAAATAACATCCGCCCCCCCTGCAATACCAGACGATAGGGCGATGTGGCCAGCATCTCTACCCATCACTTCGAGGATCATCACTCGATTGTGGCTAACGGCGGTAAAATGTAGGCGATCAAGGGCTTCTGTGGCAATGGTGGTGGCTGTGTCAAAGCCAATGGACACTTCGGTTGCACCAACGTCGTTATCAATGGTTTTGGGAATTCCCACAAGGTTGATGCCACCTTGTTGAGCTAGACGACGTAAAATGGCTAAACTACCGTCTCCACCGATCCCAATGAGGGCTTCTAGGTTTAAACTATGATAACCATCAATAATTTCTTGTGAGCGATCGCTTATTGTCCCATCCGCCATGGGAAAGGCAAAGGGATCACCTTTATTGGTTGTGCCGAGAATTGTTCCGCCAACGGTTAAGAGGCGTTCGAGGTTTTCTTGTTCAAAGTTAGTGGTTTGGGGAGGACGAGTCATTAACCCTTTGGTGGCTTCACGAATTCCCACCACTTCCCAACCATAGGTATGGGTTGCATGATAGACCACTGCACGAATAACTGCATTTAAGCCAGCGCAGTCACCACCACTGGTTAAGATCCCAATTCGTTTTTTTTCACCCATAATTGTTGTTTGTAGAAAGATTGACTATTCACTTTCATTGTGCAGGGAGAATCCAGTGTAGGAGACTGATGTTAAGGAATTCTCTATAGTTCAGAAAATAAGCAGTTAAGTTGTTTTCAAAAAGAATGATCCTAAAATTAATAGACCAAAACCTAGACGATACCAAACAAAGACCCATGTATCCCGTTTTTGTAAGTAGCGAATTAACCATGCGATCGCTAAATAAGAAAAGATACCCGATGAAATTAACCCTAAGGTAATTGGAATTAAAGTCTCTCTTTGTAATCCTGTTTCTACCACATCTTTGAGTTCCACTAATCCAGCTAAGGTGATCGCAGGAATCCCCAATAAAAAGGAAAATCGTGCGGCGGTTGCCCGTTCTAAATTCATAAATAATCCGGCGGTAATGGTTGAACCAGAACGAGAAACCCCCGGAATTAGGGCTAAACATTGGGCAAATCCCATTAATACCCCATCTTGCCATGAAAGTTCCTCAAAACTCCGTTTATGAATCCCGATTTTTTCGGCTAACCCTAATAATAACGCCATGACAATAGAGGCTATTGCGATCGCTGTTAAACTTCGCATGGGAGAATTATCTAAGTCGGGGACCAGTGTTTTTAGCGTTAAACCAAAAAAGACGATGGGGAGTGTTCCCAAGGCAATACCCACTGCTAAACGGAATTCTTGGGAGTCATAGTCTGATTTTCGGATCGCTTGAATCATCCCAAGGGTAATTTGACTTAAATCATCCCAAAAATACCAAAGAACGGCTGCAATACTGCCTAGTTGAATGACTGCTGTAAAGGTGACCCCCGGATCTCCCCATCCTAATGCAACAGGAACGACTTTTAGGTGAGCCGTGCTACTAATGGGGATAAATTCAGTTAATCCTTGTACCATTCCTAATACAATCGCTTGAAAGCCGTTAAAATTAGCAATGGGATCAGAGACGGAAGGAGTTAGGGTTTCTGAGGCTTTCCCTAAAGACGGAAGGGTTAAAACCGCCGCCCAACTAAAAACAAATGTACTAATAAAACGAATAAGTTTGCGCTTATGCTGAGTCATATTTATTAAGAAAACTTAAGATTAAAAGTCAGTTTAACTTAATAAACGCCAGTTCAGAAGAGAGTTGACTCATTGAAGAATGGATAGAGTTTTGAGATTAATGCGGACGGAGAGACTCGAACTCTCACGCCAAAGACACTAGAACCTAAATCTAGCGCGTCTACCAATTCCGCCACGTCCGCAGATCGCACAAGTTCTTACTGTAGCAAAGCTATAATCGCTTTGTCAAATAAGATTTGAGAAGTTTAAGGGTTAATCGCTGATTTAGGCAACCTTCGTTAACGCCTGACTGACAAATCCTTTCATAAAGTCAATTCGTTGATTGTTTTGAAAGACTTCTTGCATTTTTTCTTGTAATTGCCCTAAGTTTAACTGAAATCCTTTTTTATCATTTAATTCTTGTTCTTGGAAATATTCTACTAAACTGAGTCCTGCAATACGAGTCAAATAAGCAGCACTAATTCCTTGAATAACTCCCCCTGCTAGATAAGTCATGGTATTTCCTTTTAACAGACTACTTACGGTTTGGGTGGAAAGTTCAACTAATCCTAATTTGACCATTAATTTACCCATTTCGGTAGAAACGGCCTTTGCTTGGGATAAAGAAAAAGATTGATAATAAATTGTGCCTAAATCTAGTACCATTTGACCAGTAATTGCTGCTGTTGCTAATAAATCAAGGGTCGCAACGGGATTGGCCACTGCCATTGTACCTGAAATCCATTGATACTTCTCAATCAAAGGAATAGCTTTATTCCGTCGAATCTGATTGATTTGCGCTGTGGTTTGTTGTTGTAATCGATTGGCTTGCCGCCACATCCGTCCTAATAATAAATTCTTGTTATTTTGTTCTAAAACGGTGTTTAACGTCTCAATTAAGCCATTTAATTCTGGGGGTTGAGACTCTAAGCTTTCTACCATTTTTCCATCAGGATTGTAACGTCTGACAGTGATAGGCTGAGGATTAAGACTAACGGGAATGACTTCTGCTTCAGAGAGGAATTTTTCGACTCTTTGACGCAACTGATGGACGATTAAGGCTTTATCTTCAGGAAGATATTGATCTTGTTTATTAAATAAAAGGAGAGGATGCTGATAATGGGTTTGGAAATATTGTAAAGCTTGCCATTCTGTATCGGTTAGATCACCATTGACGATGAAAATGATTAAATCCCCTATCTGAAGATTATCTAAGCTAAAAGAAGATGATTCGACAAATAAAGGCTCTGTGTCGATGACTTGTACATTTTCTCCTAAATTTTCTGTTTTTAATCGGGTTGTCAGGGTCGTTTTTCCCGTTGATTTCCCACCAGCGATCGCAATATTAATCCTTTGATCGCTTAAGGTTTGGGGAAGACTTTCTAGTTGGCTTTTCAGGGGAGTTAGATCAAAGTCAGGATCTTCTTTTCCTAATATATCTAATGCTTTTTGAGTTTTTGCAATTTCTTGGTCAACTTTTGCCTGATTAATCGTAGAAACAGGTTTAAACTCTATTTCTTGCTTTGTTTTTGGTCGCAACCACCAGATCCCTGAACCGAATGCGATCGCCATCCATAGCATCCATTGTCCAATTTCTGCAAAATTATGGTTGAGACTTTCCCACCCCCAAAGTACTAAGGAGAGTCCAATTCCTGCGACTAATACTGGTTTACGCATGGCAAATGTCATTTTTTGTACCTCTTTATCGAGTATTTTAGAAAAAATATGGCTTTATCCTCTTAATTTCATTTCTCATTTTAGCGGTAGCTGTCGCCATTCCCTAAGTTGGATCGGTAGGGTTTACTGAAAAGGGTATTCACCTTGTTACTACCTATAACCTTTCTAACGAGAACGTCGCCGTAAAAAAGCAGGTAAATCAATAATACTATGAGGAGAATGAGATTTCGATGGCTCAGGTGAACCATAACGATGAGCTATCTTAGATAAATTGACCTGAAAACTAGGGGAACGAAGGGGAACATCTACTGAAACCGATGGTTCTTGCTCGTTCTCGTTAGATTCAGAAATATCGCTCTCTACCTGTTCTTTTGACCAAGGTTGAATGGATAAGTCCTCAGAAGGGTTTTCGTTTTCTATTTCAGTTTCTGGAGACATATCACAAGATTCGCCTAAATGCTGCTCTAAAGCGGCCTTATACTGTAAAGTATATCGTTGTTGGCGTTGCAAACGAGAATGTAATTCACGGACATGACCTTCAGCCGTCGCCATTTGATGGCTTTTTTCTTGGTTTTCTTCCTTAAGCACCGCACATTCTCGCTCTAGTTCGGCGATTTGTCCTTTTAGGCTTTGATTTTCTTCTTTTAAGCCATCTATTTCTTCTGTCGTAACGGAGGGTTGATCTTGAGGGGGAGAATATACAGATTGCTCAATTTGAGGAGAATATTGTTTTTGTTCTTGAATATCCTGTCTTGCTTGTGCTAAAGCTTGTTCTAATGCTACGACGGTTTGAATTAATTCCTGATTTTGTCCTCTCAGTTTACAGGCCAACTCAAACCAATCGGTTTCTGGGGTAACATTTTCTTGTGTAGAAGCTTGTTCTTCGGTATTTTCTAGGTTTATGAGTTCTTCTTGTTCTTTTTCGGAATCATGGTTGTCTAAGGTTAATTCCATGTCCTCTTCTTCTGTCAGATCATGAATCAATGCTGTTACCCTCTCTGCGAATAAGTTAGTTTCTACTTCTTTTTCCTCGAAGTCATAGTTATCTAAGATTAATTCTGTGTCTTTTTCTGTCAGGGTATCAATTGACTCAGTGACTGTCTCTAAGGATAAATCAATTTCCATATCTTTTCCCTCGAAGTCATAATTATCTAAGATTAATTCTGTGTCTTTTTCTGTTAGGTTATCAATTGACTCAGTAACTGTCTCTAAGGATAAATCAATTTCCATATCTTTTTCCTCAAAGTCATGGTCATCTAAGATTAATTCTGTGTCTTTTTCTGTCAGATCATTAGTTAATTCGGTTACTCTACCTGAAAATGTGTTAGTATCAGGTTCTTTTTCCTCAGACTTCTGGGTATCTAGTATTAATTCGGTGTTTTCTTCTGTCAGATGATTAACTGACTCAGTAACCGTTTCTAAGGATAAGTCGGTTTCCATATCTTTTTCCTCAGAGTCATGGTTATACAAGGTTAATCCCGTATCTAATGATAAATTGGGTTTAACGGTTTCTTCCTGAGATACTTGAAGCTTATCTTCCGTTTCAGTCGCTAAGGTCTCAGAATTGAGGGTTAACTCATGGAACGGCAAGTCAGAAGGTGAGTGAGGATGATCAGAGAAAGGTTGACGCATTTTTGTTAACTTTTAGGGATGCTATAGCTAGACGCAGTTCAACAACGTTGAAGGAAACACCTTACTTTGTACTGCTACATCATTCCTTAATGACTGAAGGTAAGAACAATTAGTTTCCAATTTCAATTTATTTTGTCTTTTCCATCTTGTTCACGGTGGGAAATTATTGTAGGGTGGAAAGGAATTATTGACTAGCACTTATACTTAATTACTTGAACTGTGGGATTTTTCAACCGACTTGTCAAACTTAATACTGGAAACATTCCCTTAGAAGATTTTTTTACCGAGATAGTTGCTTATTTACTTAGTGAAAATCAAGATGTTTTGTACAAATGGCTAAAATATATTAACCTGTTGGAGACTCACGACTATTTAGAAGCTTATATTTATTCTCAAAGAACCTATTCCGCACTTCATAACCATATTTATATAACTCGTGATTTTGATCCGAAGGACGAATCAGAGATTTTTGAAAATCTTCAGAATCCTACGGTTCACTTTAAACAACTCCGATGGTATCAATTTCACCAATTTTTAATTACTCAAGCAGACACCTTTTTAATTAGAGAAACCATTGACTTTATGGAGGAAAACACCATGGCTCACAATAATCAATTCTCTTCTTTAGATATTTTAACCTTAACCAATTTTAACAATACGCTTCGACTAGTGGACGAAATTATGTGGGAAGCAAGAGTCAAAGATCGCTTTGAAAGTATTTTCAGTATAGTCTATTGTTTAACGTAAGTTAGTGCATGAGAATTTGCACCAAATGTTGGGTTTCGTACCCCAACCCAACCTACCCAACTACAGGACACAAGATTTATTGCTATAGTGAGAATATCGTAAAGTTTTGTTAACAACCTTGAAAACCACTCTAGATCCTCATCCCTCAACTTCCCCCATCCTACGACGGAAATGGCATTCCCTTGACCCTATTTGGCAAGGCGGCGAGGAAACAGTACGAACCGGCCTTCCTCATAGCCAACTCTCCCCACCATGGCAAATTTTACTCCTTGGTGATGGTTCTCCCACCCGTCATTTACAACTGTTGACAAGTGAACGAACAGAAGTAGATGTCATAGAAATGTCGTCAATTGGTAATAACGAAGATGGCGCACCCTCTGATATTAAAGCCATTGAATGTCCTCGTTTACGGCGACAAGTGTGGTTAAGAACTGCATCTGGCCAACGGTTAGCTTATGCTGCATCTTGGTGGGATAGTAACCATGTAGATGAATATCTGCAAAATCGTTCCCTTCCTATCTGGGAAAGCCTCTCACGGCTACATACCGAACTCTATCGAGATATTCAAGGTATTTATTATGGTCATTCTCCTGCTTTAGCCGATGCGTTTGCTGAAAAGGGGCCGTTTTGGGGAAGACATTATTTATTCTGGCATGATAAGAAACCCTTAACCCTAATTTATGAAGTGTTTTCTCCCTATTTGCGGAAGTATTTAGGGGAACTAAGTTTAACCAATCAATCATAGAACAAATTATTAAAACAATGGCTAAACAATCACGAGACAAATGGGATGTCCGACGCTTTTGGGACACGTTAAACTATTTTGATATTCTTCCTTTTATGGGATGTCTTAAAAATCTATTAGGATTTAAGCCAAAATCGCAAACTTTACCAACAAATAAAACGATGAAAACTATTCTAGTGATTGGTGCAACAGGAGGCGTAGGAAAGAGAATCGTTCGCCTTTTATTAGACCAAAATTATACCGTTCGTGCTTTAGTTCGAGATGCAAAGCGAGGCCAAGAAATCTTAGGAGATAAGGTAGAATTATTTGAAGGGGATGTTACGATTCCTGAAACCTTAACTCCTAAATTAATGGAGAATGTAACGGCAGTTATCTCTGGGTTAGGGGTAAAAGTTCAACCCGTAGAAGGGGATACTCCACAACGAGAAAAATACTATCAAGGGATTAAGTTTTATTTGCCTGAAGTGGTGGATAGTCCAGAGAAGGTAGAGTATGAAGGGATTAAAAATATTATCAGCTTGGTGCAGAAATCTCTTAGAGGTGATGAAGAGATTCTCTTTGATTTTACTAACCCTAACACTGATATTAAAAGTCTCTGGGGTGTGGTAGATGATGTGGTTATGGGTGGGGTGAGTGAAAGCCAAATTAGTTTAGGGAATAAGAAAGCGGTTTTTAGTGGCAATGTGTCTATTGCTAATAATGGTGGCTTTGCATCTGTCAGAACTAAAAATCTTACGCCGCCTCTTAACTTATCTAACTCTAAAGGCATTCGTTTACGGGTTAAAGGAGATGGAAAACGTTATAAATTTATTATTCGCTGCGAGGGTAAATGGGACGGGATTGGTTATTGTTATTCTTTTGATACCTTCAACAATATATGGCAAACTATTGACGTTCCTTTTGATGAGTTAATACCAGTCTTTCGAGCTAAAACCGTACCAGAAATGGGAGCGTTTGATGCAAGTAAAGTGTATTCTATGCAGTTAATGCACAGTAAATTCGAGTACGACGGGAACTTAAACCCTCGCTTTTCCCCCGGCTTATTCACCTTAGAAATAGAATCGGTTAAAGCCTACGGTGGACAAATAAAAACCCCCCAATTTGTTATGGTAGGATCTGCTGGTGTGACTCGTCCTGGCCGTCCTAATTTAAACCTAGAAGAAGAACCCCCTGCTGTTCGTTTAAATGACCAATTAGGCGGTATTTTAACATGGAAATTAAGAGGGGAAGAAGTCGTCAGAAGTAGTAACTTAACTTATACCATTATTCGTCCTTGTGCCTTAACCGAAGAAGCCGACGAATATGCCCTAGAATTTGATCAGGGTGATAACATTAAAGGGAAAGTAAGCCGAGATGCGATCGCAGATTTGTGTGTTCAATGTTTAACCCTTCCTGAAGCTACACAAAAAACTTTTGAAGTCCGACAAACTAATGAAAAAGCGACGAATAACGATTATCAATCCCTTTTATCAGTGATCAATCATTAGGGTGAATTGGTTTGTAGAAAAGCCTCAAAGGTTTCTTTGTTAGGTAATGAGGAAAAAGCTCCTTTTTTAGTCGTCGCTAATGCGCCTGTTGCTGCACCCCATTTAATGGCTTCTTTTAAGGATAAGCCTTGATCAATAGCAGCCGCCATTCCACCATTAAAAGCATCTCCAGCGGCGACTGTATCAACAGGAATAACGTTAAAGGGGGGAACAAGAAAACTTTCTGAGCCATCGGCATAGAAAACCCCTTTTTCTCCTAAGGTTAAAACCACCACACTAACCCCTCTACTGCGCAAAACATCGGCTGCTTTTTGATAGCTGGTTAAATCAGTTATAGGAAAACCTACTAAACGACTAGCTTCTATTTCATTGGGTGTGATGATATCAGCTAAACTATAAAGTTCATCAGGGAATTGATCGGGAATGGGTGCTGGATCTAAAATCACCTTAACCCCTGCTGCTTTTGCTGCTTTAGCAACAGTAATAACCATGGGTAAAGGAACTTCTAGCTGTAGAAGAATTGTGCTGGCTTTGGGTAATAAGGCTGTTACTTTTTTCCCATCTGTTTCATCTAAATAACCATTGGCCCCCGAAATCACAATAATATGATTATCGGCGTTTTTATCAACTGCAATAACTGCTACCCCAGAACTAACATTGGGGGTAATAGTTACCCCATCTGTATTGACTTTTTGTGTTGTTAAAGCAGTTAAAAGTTCTTCCCCAAATAAGTCATTCCCCACTCGTCCTATCATATAAGTTTCTCTTCCTAAACGAGCCACAGCAACTGCTTGATTTGCGCCTTTTCCCCCCGGTACTTGCAAAAAAGTTGTTCCCTTTACAGTTTCTCCTTTGAGGGGAAGTCGAGGGGTTTGAGCGACTAAATCCATGTTTAAACTGCCAAAAACGATTACACTCATAATTGATACTTGATAAAAAATTTGCCATTTCTTGTTAATAAAGACTCACTTTGATTTGTCGAATCATAAACAGCTATTTGGGGAGTCGTTTCTGCTTCTCGAATCCCCAAAAGTTGAGCCATTACTCGACTGGCTTCTGCACCCAGTTATCGAATTGCTCTATCCCTACTCCCTTACAGTCTTCACATACCAATTGAGGTGATGAACAGCTTACTGTTCACTATTATAAAACCGTCCCAAAGCAATTAGAGGAAAATAATGGCGATAGAGATGATAACGAATATAAAAATGATTAGGAAAACCCGTTCCGGTAAACTCCGCTTCTTCCCATGTTCCCTCATTTGTTTGGGTAGCAATCAGATAGTTAATACCTTTTTCAATCCCATTAACGGGAAGATTCCCTAATGCTTTTCCTGCATCCAATAACCCAATTAAAGCCCATGCGGTTTGGGAAGCCGTACTTTTTCCCTTACCCTTAAGCTGAGGGTCTTTATAACTCAAACAAGTTTCTCCCCATCCCCCATCTTCGTTTTGGACACTTAATAACCACTTAATTCCTTTCTCTAAACGAGACTTATGTTGATTAGGAGAAACCACCGCTAAAGCTGATAATACCCCACTCGTTCCATAAATATAATTAACCCCCCAACGGCCAAACCAACTTCCGTCTGTTTCTTGTTCGTTGTAAAGATAATTTAACCCTCGTTGGATACGATTTTCTGACATCTTTAACCGACAAGCTCCCACCATTTCTAATATCCTTGCGGTAATATCAGCCGTATTGGGATCAATCATCGCTTTTAAATCGCCATAAGGAATAGAATTAATCCACTCTTGGTCATTATCTAGGTCAAAAGCAGCCCAACCTCCTGCTTTACACTGCATGGTTGCCATCCATTCCAGTCCTTTTTGGATCGCTGCTTTTTTCATCCCTTCGTTGGGCAATGTCACCCCATTTAACGCCATAACAACCACCGCAGAATCGTCTAAATCGGGGTAAAAACGGTTAAAAAACTCGAATGCCCAACCCCCCGGTTTTCCTTCCTTATTCTTAATCGCCCAATCGCCATAATCAAAAACCTGCTCGTTTAATAGCCATTCTCCCCCCTTTACCAAGGCAGAATGATCGGGGGATAGGCCAGCGTCAACTAACGCCCTTAACGCCCAAGCTGTATCCCATACAGGGGACACACAGGCTTGTACCCGATAGGTATTGTCTTCTTCAATAGAAAAACGATCAATGGCCTCAAACCCTTTTACCACACACGGATCATTGACATCGTAGTTTAATACCTTAAAAGCCAGCAAAGAATTGACCATTGGGGGCATAATTCCTCCCCAGTCCCCTGTTTCTTGCTGATGATTCAACATCCATCGTTCTGCTGCCCTTAACGCTTCTTGATGAAAGGGAACAAGGTTATTCTCTTCTGTCCATTTAAACAGTTTATCTAAAGTCAAGAAAATATCTGACCAGCCGTTATTCTTCGGTAATTCGTATTTAACGTTATTAATGCCTTCTGTGTAAAGTTCATCAAGATTTATGGCAGAATCCAACTGAAAAACTGGCTTTTTATCAAAAACAACCAGTAAAGGAACTGTACTTTCCCGCGCCCAACTCGACATCTCGTAGATGGTAAAAGGAAAATTATCAGGGAACAACATAATCCACGGGGGAATGGAAGGGAGGCCCTTCCAATGGTAACAACCGATTAAAGCTAGATGAAATTTAGTGAAAATGCGGGTTTTACTAATTCCGCCTTTACTTAAGATAAAATCTTTTGCTTTAACTAAAGCAGGATCATCCTTAGATACTCCTAACAATCGTAACGCCATATAAGCTTCAACCGAGGTACTCACTTCTCCCCCGTCTCCGTAAAATAATTCCCAACCCCCATGATCTCGTTGTTGCGATCGCAAATACTGTTCAACTTTGTATAAAGGACGAGTCTGAAATGTCCCCCACACTTTATGTAATAGCACGGTTTCGGCGGTTAAAGTAACATTTGACTCCAATTCTCCCCACCAGTAGCCATCAGGATATTGTAGTGATAGTAAATAGTTTTTTGCCTTCTCAATACTCTCTTTTAGTTGAGGGATTTTTGCAGTCCGTTGGTCTTGAAGTTGCATAGGTTTCCGTTCCTTTCCACACACTCGTTACAAATCTTTACCTATTTAAGCAGAAATAGAGAAGAATAGAAACTGTTTACTAAACCCTGACCATAAAAATAACAAAATGGTGGGCAAAGCCCACCTACATAGAGACGAAATAAGTCCTAAAATTAAGCCAAACCCACCAATTTTTCGCTTAATTCCCAAAGCCGTTGGGACTTATCCATATCGCTGGCCTCGTCGGATACTTCTTGTTGGAAAGAAGCCCGGCCTTCCTTTTGACGATTTCCCCAACTCCAATAAGCCCCAGATTCATTATATTTCGGGTCATCGACAACCACCGCAACTCGTTCTCCTGCTAATTCCTCAGATACATATCCCCCTGTAACATTTTTCTGGAAAAGAGGAAAAATCTTCTGAAAGAGAGGATAATGGTTACGGAATAGGGCAGTTGTTGCGACACAGCCCGGATAAAGAGAACTAAAAACAATTCCCGTTGCATCATGATAGCGTCTGTGCAATTCTCGCATCGTTAAAACGTTACAGAGTTTGCTATCCTTATAAGCTTTCCCTGATTTGAACTTTTTACCGTTAATCATGGTAATGGGGGCTTTGAATCCTTGTTCAAGTCCTTGTAATTCCCCTAAGTCGGGAGGAGCAGGAATTGGGATTTTTCCGCCTAATTCCTTGGGATTAGCGGTAACAGTGCCTAAAATCACCAATCTTTTCTCTGGGGCGGGTGATTTCTTTAAATCTTCTAGCAATAGGTTACACAGCAGAAAATGACCAAGGTGGTTGGTAGCGACACTCAATTCATAACCGTCTTCACTATACATCGGTTCTTTGAGTAAGGGAAGATAAACCGCCGCATTACAGACCAACGCATCTAAGGATAACCCAGTTGCCCGAAAATCCGAGACAAATTGCCTTACACTATTTAAACTCGCTAAGTCCAAGTTAATGTACTTGTAACTATCGGTGGGAATTTCGAGAGATTTGGCAGCATTTTCTGTTTTTTCCTGATTACGGCAGGCCATCACCACAAACCACTTACCTGTTTTCGCTAAAGCGTTTGCAGCGTGAAGGCCAACACCAGAAGACGCACCTGTGATAATAACGGTTGACTTATTCTGTTCCATTGCTATGTTAAAGACGAGCTTAACTGTTAATTATTTATTTATGATCGCACAAGTCTTAACCCTAATTAACTCAGCTTTACGGAACTAAATAATTCTGCGACTTTTTGTAACAAAACTAAATATTTTTTTAGTATTTTTACCTATCTCTTAAAAGTCTTCCCATTCTTCTAAATCCCTTTCAACTGCATATTGAAAATCTTTCGAGACTAATAGAACCTCTGGTTGAGATGTCTCCTCATTTTGACTAAGTGACGCATAGATAAATTGATTTTTAAAATCAGATTCTCCTAACTTTAATTGATATTGGCGTTTATCTTTTAAAATAATAGTAATGGTTGCTAGGGGTTGATCAAGTCCATACTCTTTGAATTGAGTCTCAGCCACCTCAAAACGGCGATCGCTTTCACTATTAACTAACAAATTAGTTAGGAAAGAAATCACCGCATTGTTAGCTTTCCCCAACTTCGGTTTAACCATTTTCCACGGTTGGTTTTCATCGGAGGTTTGTTGAAATTCTAGGGTCGTTCGTTTATCTTTAATGATTAAGGTTTGAATCTCTTCTGTTGTAAACTTAAAAAGTGGTTGATTATCTGTTTTAACCTCTGTGGTTGGTATCTTACTAGAAAACTCATAAGCTGCAACGCCTATCCCTAAAAGCATTGCTGACATTAACAATCCCAATGTATTTCTTTGCAATTTCATGTTTGTTGTTGTCTCCTTTTAAATTGCTTTTAGTTTTAAATAAGTAAATAGAATCAATAATTGATACTATGGATAAAGGAACAGGTAAAAGTCCATATTTATTTTATTACTCATTACTTACTATTTTTTCTCCGAACTTATATTTATCGTCTTATCCACCATGTTATTGCAGCTAATGTTAGTCCTAAAATTGGCATAATCACTAAAGACATCCAAGCAATGACACCTGCTTTCATAGGGGTTAAATTGATCCGACGATTTGCTGGTTGTTTAGGACGAATGGTAAGAGGTTCATCCGTATTTGTCGCCAACCATTGTACCGAATTCAAAAAGACATCTCCATTGAATTGTTCATCAAACCAGCCATCCGTTGCAAAAGTTGAATTTCCAAACACCACCATCTTAGCATCTTTTGATTGCTTGTCTGTACCCGAATTAGAAGCAGGTGTTGTTTCTGCTTTAGGTGTCGGAGAGTTATTAGAATCAGGCGATGGAGAATTATTAGGGGTTGGAGAAGGGGTTATTTCAGCTTGAGGGGTTGGAGAAGTATTGGGTTGAGGAGATGAAGATTTATTCTCTGATTTTTCTGGCTTTTGAGTTCGTGTTAAAGCGACTCCGATATCAAAGGGACCCGAAATATCTCGATTAGGATCAAAAGTAATTTCTTCTGATTCGAGATCACTTTCTCCCCACATTTGTTCATCGGTTAAAACTAAAGAAACTGCTTCTACACCGTCAGTTTTTACCGTACCAATCGGACGAGTTAACGGATAAATAGTATAACGACTGGTTAATTTTTGGGTAATGGGATGACTGCCATAATTAGTAATGATAGCAGTAGCGGGTCCAAATCCTAACGCTTCTCCTCGGCCAGACGCATCAATCACAATTCTTGGATCTAATTCTACTCCCCAATCTTTGAGTAAGTCATCTAAACCGGGATCAAGATTGGGATCTATCATTAGCAATAAATTTCCTCCCTTGTCTGAATATTGTTTTAAAGCAGCAACTTCTTGGGGAAACAATTCACTTTTAGGACTTGCTAAAATAATTGCATCTGCATTGTCAGGGATGGTAGATACTTGTGCTAAATTTAGCGGTTCGACCTTATATCCTTTTTCTTTCAAGCTATTAACAGCTTGGGACATTGATCCCTCATTTGCAGTTAATTCAGGTTCACCATGACCTTGAATAAAATAAACAGTTGGGATATAATTTTGACGAATCCTTTCGATTGCATTGGTTAATTTTATTTCTGATAACCGTTGCTTTTGGTTAAATTCTAATAAATTCTGTACCAATTGCTTTTTATCTCCATATTTGATATGAACTTCTCCTATATTTTCCACATTAAATTGTTTAGCTAAAGCAATTTTGACTGCTGGATCTACATATTCAAATTTAAACTGAGGATTAACCCGTTGATAGTTTTCTAATAACTGTTTATCATCTGGATCGGGATCTTTCTCAAAAATAAAAACTGTGAGGGGTTTTTCTAGTTGTTCAACTAAGTTTTGCGATTGGGGAGAAAGGGAATAAAGTTGATTAGCAGTTAAATCAATAGGTTCAGTATAACGAATAGTAATAAAGTTAATTAACCCTAATAAGACTATTAAAGAAATCGTCGCAATCACCCCATTTGTTCCCGCTTGGGTAGAACGTTTTTTCCAAAACTGTCGGGTAACAATTAAATTATAAATACACCAAATGGCCAGTAAAATTCCTCCTGCGCTCACACATCCTGCATACAAGGGAGTCCAGTCTTCTGTCAGAAATCTTGCGACGCTTCCTGCAACTAGAAGAATAACGGACGGAAGGTATAAATATTTTAAGTAAGAATAGACTTTTAATTTAGATAAATTTTTCATAGCTTAAAGTTAAGAACGTTGATATCTAAGAGATTCAATAGATTGTGCAGTCAAAAAGATTCCTAGAATAATATAGCTTAAAAACAAAACAAGACTACTGGGATTCAATACGCCCCTGATTAAATTCGTATAATGGTCTAAGAGAGAAAGATAGGCTAAAATATCACCCAGTACCCCGCCTATACTTTGAGAAAGTCCTTCCATAATCCAGAGAAAAAGAATCGAAATAAAGGTTAGAATATAGGCTAATACTGAACTTTCTGTCAAAGAAGAAATAAACATTCCCAAGGAAAGAATAGCCGTTACTAAGAGTAATAAAGCAAGATGAGAGACAAAAATAATTTCAACGGGGAGAGGAGGAGAAGCTGCGCTAAAAGCAATTATTTCATATATGATCAAAGGAATCATTAAAACGGTAAAGAAGATGACCACTCCTAATAACTTTCCTAATGCAACTACCCAATTAGTAATCGGAGAAGTCGCTAACAATTCTAATGTTCCTCTTTTTCTTTCTTCTGAGTAAAGTCCCATAGATAAAGCAGGTAATAAAACTAATAACAGGGAAATTAAAACCCCTAAGAATCCTTCTAAAAACTCCGATGCGATATCCCTTGACGCTGTTCCTATTCCTAACTGTTCTTGCATTGCTAAACCCTGAATTAGACTATCTAATAATATACCAAAAAACACCCCCGAAATGAGCCAAAAAACGGCTGTTATGATGTAGGATAAAGGAGATAAAAAATAACTTTGGAGTTCCTTACGAACAATCGCTATTAAATTATAAATCAAGCGCATGGTTTATTCTTCCTCAGATAAATCAAGTGATGTTGTCTCTTCTGTAACCATCGATTCCTCGGTAATTAACTCTAAAAAGACATCTTCTAGAGTAGCACGACTCCGTTTCATTTCTTGTAGTCCCAGTCCTTGATTAACAATAATGCGAGCAATTTCTCCGCCTATATTATCCTCTGTTGTGGTAATCAAAAGTTGATGATTTAGGGAAGCTAGAGAATTAACCTTTACCTGTACAATATTAGCTAGAGTTTTTAATTTTTCTACTAAATCATCTATTTCTCCCCTGACTTCTATTTCATATCCTGAACTTCCTTGCAAATGGGACATTAAATTGTTAGGTGTATCTGTCGCAATCACCTTTCCGCTATTAATAATAGTGACCCGATCGCAGGTCATACTGACCTCTGGTAAAATATGAGTTGATAAAATAATGGTGTGTTGCCCTGCCAAATTTTTAATCAGATTTCGCACCTCAATAATCTGTCTTGGATCTAATCCCACTGTCGGTTCATCTAAGATAATTGCAGGGGGATCATGAACAATTGCCTGCGCAATTCCTACCCGTTGCTTATATCCTTTAGATAGCTTGCGAATTAATACTTTACGCTTGTCTTCTAGTTGGCAGTTTTCCACCGCATAATTAATTCTATCATTGCGATCGCCGGCTGCAACGCCTTTGATTCTAGCCACAAAATTCAAAAACCCTTCCACCGTCATATCAGGATATAAAGGAGGGGTTTCGGGTAAATAGCCAATGCGTCGTCGCACCTCCATTGACTGTTCGTGGACATCATATCCATCGATGATAGCAGTGCCTGTCGTTGCAGGTAAATAACCAGAGAGAATACGCATGGTGGTGGTTTTTCCTGCACCATTGGGGCCAAGAAACCCAAGAATTTCCCCCGTCTCTACCGAAAAATCTACATCTTTGATGGCAGTGGTTGAACCGTAAATTTTGCTAAGATGTTTGACTTCAATCATGAGTCACTTAAATGAAGAAAAAATTTCCTTTGACAACGATAACAAATAAAGTGGCAAAGTAGAATCTTCAACTGTTTAAGAGTAATCTACTCTAGTTAATGATCAAAAAAAATAAAGGACGACTTGATATCGCCCCTTAAATTAATGGTATTGATTTTTTAACCCAATCTAAAATCTAACGAGAACGGTTTTGAGAAACGGGCTTACGATTGGGACGAGGCGAACGATGATTAGAATGATTGTAACGCTTAGACCCAGATTTGCGCTTGCTTTTGCTTGGTTTGGGTAAGGTGGCATCAGGCACTTCCCAGTCTTGTTTCATCCAATTCGGACAGTTTTGGTCATAAACCATCTGCAAAGCAGCAGCAGCGATCGCTTGAGGATCATATTCGTCACTCAGTTCCCGTACAATGGGTAAGAAAGAGGCCATCCGTTCCCCTGTTAAACAGTCTTTGAGTTCATTTTGTAACTTCTGTAACCGTTTTCCTTCCACCTGAGAACGGCTAGGAATCTTACAGGGTTCGAGTTTTTGGCGTAAACGCCGTTCAATTTGCCCTAAAAGACGGCGATCAATGGGTTCAACTAAGGCGATCGCCGTTCCTGTCTTTCCTGCCCGTCCTGTCCGTCCAATACGGTGAATATAGGTCTCAGCATTATCGGGTAAATCAAAATTGATGACATGGCTGAGGTTTTCTACATCTAATCCCCGGGCTGCAATATCCGTGGCTACCACCAGCTTAATTTTGCCACCTCGGAAGCGTTGTACCAGTCGTTCCCGTTGTACTTGGGATAAGTTACCATGGTATTCATCCACGCTATGACCCGCTTCTTGTAACTTGGTGGTTAATTCTGAGGCGGTTTGCTTCGTCCGCACAAAAATAATCCCAGTTTCTGGGTTTTCAATCTCTAAAATCGGTTGTAATGCCTTAATTTTTGACCAACCACGGGGAACATAATAGACTTGCTGTTCGATGCGAGTGGGGGCAGTTTGAGCTTGTTTAACCGCAACATTAACGGGGGATTGAAGGAATTGTTCGACCAACTCACGAATTTCACGGGGCATGGTCGCAGAAAAACAGGTGGTTTGCCGTTCTTCTGGGGTTTTCTTCAAAATAATCTTGACGTCATCGATAAAGCCCATACTTAACATTTCATCCGCTTCATCGAGGACGGCCCACCGTAATGAGTCTAATTTCAGTTTTTTACGCTCTAAAAGGTCAATAACACGCCCCGGTGTTCCCACAACCACTTGCACACCCCGTTCTAAGCTGCGAATTTGTCGTTCAATAGACTGACCCCCATAAACGGTCAAAATGTAAATCCCTCGTTCATAGAGAAAGTCTTTCATCGCTTGGGCAACTTGTTGGGCTAATTCACGGGTAGGGGTTAAAATAAGTGCTTGAACGTTCTTATTTTTCGGTTCAATTTGGTCTAGAATCGGCAAGGAATAGGCGGCGGTTTTTCCCGTTCCGGTTTGGGACTGTCCGAGTAAGTCGTGGCCGTCTAAAACCAAAGGAATCGCTTTTGCTTGAATTTCGGTCGGCGCTTCAAAACCAATGGTTTCTAAATGGGCGATACGAGCGTCGGAAAGTCCTAAGTCTTTGAAAGAATCGGTCATAGTATTGAGTAATGGTTTAATTTGATAAATGTTTCAAGTTTTGCTAAGATAAGCTTTTAAATTGAGCTATTTAGCAGGTAATTTCTCCGTGGAGATCGTAAGCATCGCTATGGGTAATGGTGACGGGGACAATGGTATTTAAACTGGTTTCGCCTTGAACATAAACCAGTCCATCTACTTCGGGGGCAAAACGGGCAGCCCGTCCGATATATTGCTGATTTTCAGGGTTTTCTTGTTCAATCAGTACATCAAGCGTTTGACCAACTGATTGAGCATTTTTACGCCTAGAAATCGGTTGTTGAATTGCCATTAGCCGATCGCGTCGGGCTTCTTTTTGGTCGGGAGAAATTTGATTGGGTAACCGATAGGAAGGCGTTTCTACTTCGGGGGAGAAGGTGAACACCCCAACATGGTCAAATTCGTGGCGTTGTACAAAGTCGAGAAGGTGGTTAAAGTGGGCTTCTGTTTCCCCCGGAAAACCAACAATAAAGGTGGTGCGTAAAATGGCATCAGGTAAGGTGGTTTTAATTCTTTCTATGATGGCATCATTCACCTGTCCTTGCCAGGGTCGATTCATTCCCTTAAGAATCTCAGGATGGGAATGTTGTAGGGGTAAGTCGAGATAGGGCAAGATATTAGGGTTATGTTGAATGGCTTCTAATACCTTGGGAGTTAGCCCTGTGGGATAGGCATAATGAATGCGAATCCAAGGAACATCGACTTTACCTAGTGAATCTAGTAGTTCTGCTAGTTTAGGTTCACCATATAAGTCTAACCCGTAATTAGTAGTAATTTGGGAGATTAACACCAATTCTTGAACCCCTTGGTCAGCCAGTTGTTGGGCTTCTGCAACGATGGATTCAATGGGGCGAGAGCGTTGTTTTCCTCTTAATTGGGGAATAATGCAGAAAGAACAGCCATAATCACAGCCTTCTGCCACCCGAAGATAAGCCACACCCTCGTGGGTGGTTCGATAGCGGGGTAGGGTTTCATCCGCAATGTAGGTGGGAGTTGAACTCACTTGGGTGACTCTTTCCCCTGTTTCTACCCGTTGGATAACTTCAACAATCTTTTGATAGTCTCCTGTTCCCACTAAAGCGACGGCTTCTGGCAGTTCTTCTAGTAATTGTTCTTGGAAATGCTGTGCCATGCAGCCAGAAATGATGATCCGCTTGTTCGCTTCTGCGAGTTCCACTAGGGTACGGACGGATTCTTCTCTCGCTTCTTCTATAAAACTACAAGTATTGACAATAACGTAGTCGGCTAATTCTTCGTTGGCATCTACGGCGTATCCCGCTTGTGTTAGTAAACCCAGCATATGTTCTGAGTCGATTCGGTTTTTTTCGCACCCTAGGTGTGAAATGGCAACGGTTGGCTGATTGGCCATGAATTTTGGTTGATCCTTGGTGTAACGTCTGGACAATAACCAAAATACTCGCAACCCTTGGGATTTTGAATTTTACCGTTAGATGCTTGCTACCTTTGGTTTGCCCAATTTTCTAAACTCGTTCATATATCTTAACAGACAGCGACCGATTCGGCAAAGAAATATGTCAATGTTTGATGAAATATAAAGGGGACTGAACCCTTAGAAATTCGAGGATGAACTCGCCCCCATTCGTCGGTAGCTAAAGGTAATCGGATTCCCCCTTAATTCTAACCTTCTTTGCAATTGTTGTAACTCCCGTTCTTTTTGGGGCAAATTATCCACCAATTCGTAAGGGAAAAGATTATTATTCATGACAAATACCGAAACTGAACCAGCTGCTGCCCCTACAGACCATTCAAACGGGTGTACCCGATAAGAAGCTGCTGCAATGTGACTGGTGGCAATACTTTTTCCTGCAATCAATAGGTTGTCTATTTTCTGAGGAATCATGGCTCTTAAGGGGATTTGAGCAGGAAAGGTCTCTCCTTCTCCGCCTCTTGCCCCTCTACGTTCCGTATTTCCTCTTTTTTCTGGGGGAGATAAGGCCATACAGGGATGAATATCAATATTGTAGTGACTAATCCCGACTGAATCGGGGTACTGGGTGGCTTGGGTGTAGGAATCGGGAAAATTGGCAGAAATATCCACTTCATTAATGGTAAACCCTTGGGGATGCCCCACACTTGGCCGACCAATAATCCGTCGGGCTTCACGAATATAGGGGTATTTCGCTAAACCATGTAGGGTTCCCATGGGAGAGTCAACACCTGTCATCAGTCGATGGTCAGGATAGGGTTTTTTTGTACCGTAGCCCAATCGAGAGTCAGTTTTTCCGGCAACTAACCAGTAATAAAAGCCCCAAGCGTGTTCTTCTGCTTTTTTGAGCGTTTCTACCCGTAATCCACCCCGCCATTTTCCTTTCTCTAGTTGGCCAAGTCGCTGTAGCTGTTGTCTGCTGTAAATTAAATTATCCCTTGCGGTACCGGGACGATAATCGTTCCCCCACGTCCAATTCTGTAGGGAAATATCCCCCGGTGTCGGTTCACTCACCCGCATCCGTCCCACTCGAATTAAACGGCCTCTACGGGGACTCCACAGACGACGATAGGTAAAGACTAAATCAAAATAAGCAAGGGTTCGACTGGGATCATAGCCGTAATAGGGGGCATACTGCTCATAAAAGGGGGGTTTTGTTTGAGGCTGAGGGGTAGCGGTATTTTCCACCGCAAAGGTGTAGGTAAATCCTTGGGTACAGTAAGGATCATTTTTAGAAACGGGAGAGGAGGGATTAAGATTAGAACGGGGATCTAAGCCTAAGCGATAGGGAACGTCAGCAAGGGCAACAATTTCTCCTGTTTCTGTGGCATCAATGACTATCCAATAGGGTTTACGCCGACGGTTAGCTTCTCTTGGTCGGAATTGAATGGTTGTTTTGGTCAATTCCTCAGTATCTTCATAACGATAGGCTTCTTCTAATAGGTAAGATAGGGGTTTATCAATTAAAGGCGATCGCCCGCTTCTTGTACTATGTTGAATTCCAATAACCGACTGAATCAGTTTGCCACTTTTAGTAATCGAAATATCTTTGGCGACGGTTGAAGGAAACAAATGTAATTTTCCCCCTCTTTGACGTTCTGCTTCTCTTAGCTGCTGTAATACGATATCGTGTCCTTGTTTGGGTAAAAAACAGCTTTCGCTTACCCAGCAGTCTCCGGGGTTCAAGCGACCATAAAAACGACGGATCTTGTCTTTAAATTCTTGATAACCACGGGGAAACAGATTCACTCGACGTTGATAGGAACTTTCATCCAACGCAGACGTTCCTTGAGAAGAGACCTGTCCCCCTAGCCAGTCGGTAATCTCGGTCATGCAGACTGTTTGGCTCGATAAAAGGGCTTCATAGGCGGCTGCAACCCCGGCAAAACCACCCCCAATGATTAGGGTGTCACATTCTACGGTTTTATCAATCTCTGGGCTATCTTTAGCCAATACTGGGCTGACATGAGGGACTTCTAGTAATAGAAAGGTAAGAATAACTTGGGTGAGGCGATATTTCCAGTTGAGTAAGGGGCCTTTCACAGTAGATGTAGGTTTCCTCATAGTCGGCGTAAACAAAAATATAAAGTGAGGGGTTCTACTTAGACTATCAAAAAAATGAACAGAAAAACAGGTCACTTAACGTTTTTATAATGATTGTCAAGGACAATTTAGAGAATTCCTATCAGTTAGTTAACAAATTATTGAGGATAAAGAACTGATCATTTGATAGACTATGATGATTTTAATTACACACTCTCTCCATTAACCTTTAACCTTAATAAAAGTAATTCTGAAAATCCCTAAATCCTGAGAATTGATGATTCAGACAATAAGTTATTTTTTATAATTCATAACTTATCATTTGCAATTCAGACTCAGATTGTGGAGTAGGTTCAGATTAGGGTGTTGACTTTGGGGGGAAAATCACAGAAAATTACCTTGCAGGATTTACACTAAAAAATTTGACTATGACTAAACAACCTTCTTTTTTCATTGTTGGCGCACCAAAATCAGGAACAACCGCCCTTTGTAAATATCTTAATAGACATCCCGAAATATTTGTTCCATCTGAAAAAGAACTTAATTATTTTAATCATTATCCTCGTCGATACAGTCTAGAAAAGTACTTGCAATTTTTTCAAGAAGGAGAAAATAAAATTTGCGGTGAAGGAACACCACTGTATCTAAGTTATGAATCAGCTCCCCAAGATATTTATGACTTTAATCCTGATGCTAAAATTATTATCATGTTAAGAGAACCTGTTGCTTTATTATACTCTTTTCATGGTCAATTATTGTGGAATGGTAGTTCAGAGGATGAGGAAGATTTTCAAAAAGCACTAGACTTAGAAAGTGAGCGCAGACAAGGAAAAAGTATTCCAACAAAGTGCCAAAAAAACCCTACGGTTTTATATTATCGAGAAATTGTTAAATTTACTGAGCAGATTATGAGATACTGGAACACCTTTGGTAAGGAGCAAGTAAAGATTATTCTCTTTGATGATTTTAAAGGAAACACACAACAAGCATATCAAGAAGTTTTAGAGTTTTTAAAGGTTAGTCAAGATTTTGATACAGAATTTAATGTGATTAATGCTCGCAAAAAAGTCCGTAGCCGCTTTATTCAAGATTTTTATAAATATCCTCCCAGTAAATTATTAGAAATTGGTAAATATTTGATTCCTCTACCTCAGAAACAAAGAAGAATTTTACTTGAGAATTTTAAACTTTGGCTAAAGAATCTGAATAAAAGAAAACTTTCTAGTAAAGAGAAAGCACTATCGTTGGAGATACATAAAAACATCCAACAGGAGTTTATTCCAGAAATAGAAAGTTTAAGTCAGTTAATTGACCGAGATTTAAGTCACTGGATTTTATAAACCGCATCTAGGTTAAAAACAGTAGTTTGTGGGAATAGGGAATGGGGAATGGAATGTTCGACTAACAAGGGTGAAAGATCTCCCTCTGAGGTGAAATATTCGACTAAAAAGGTGGAAAGTTTTGCCTCTGAGGTGGAATAGAACTGAAAATTTTAAAAATTCTTTGCTATTCCTTTAATTGGATCAAATTCAAACCGTTGATCATAGTTCGTTTCACCATAAAGATTAAAACTAAGCGTCGGTTGCTCAGATATCGCTTCAATCTGATGAATTGCATCTGGCATTAAACATAATATATCCCCAGTTTCCAACATTTGTTCACCCACAGGTTTAACTTGATCTGGACAGTCATCTGTAGAATAACGATTCCAAAACGTATTTTTTTCCGCACCATCCAATAACGCAACCAACCCCCAACAACCATGATTATGAATAGGTGACACCATATTAGAGGACCAAACCACTAACTGAACCGTTAAGGGGAAAAAAGGTTCATCATATAACATAGAAACCTCCCACCCCGTCTCAGGATTCGGTGTCAAATCGCAAAGGGATAACCACGACGCAGAGGCTAACAATTTACGCACCAGAGGACGTATTGCTTCCAATCTGGCATAATCATCAGGAATATTGTCTAAAATTGTCTCAAGATCCGTTAAAAAACGATAAAGTCGATAGGGATGCTCAAAATCCACTTGTTCTACTTGAGGGTTGACATCACAAGACAAACAGTGTCCATCGTTTGTCACTAACCAATCTTTACCCATAATCATGTCTCCTTTGGGGATGAATTGGGAATTATTTTAGTTGAATCAATCAAGAAATTGCCAATTTCTCCCTAAATTTCTGCTAAAAATATTTTATGAAGACTTAAGCTCACTCTCATCTAATTCTCATTTTTTCATTTTTCAATAAGAGTATTGGTTAATCAAGGCTTTTGAATAAAGTATTGAACCAGTTTTGACCAAACAATGTGAGTCTAAAGCTTCTTACTTAAGAAGCAAGGTACTGATAACTGATCACTGATCACTGAAATAACGATTTACTCTAATAAGGAGATTTAACAATGTTAAAACGTTCAACTTCATTATGGTTAAGCTTATGCTTAAGTAGTCTAGCGGTTACCGTAGGATTAGTTACAGGAACATCTTTGAGAATTCCTGCTATGGCTGAAACTGCGATCGCACAAGTTAAAAACCCCTGTGCATCTCGTAACCCTTGTGCGTCTAAAAATCCTTGTGCGGGTAAAACCGAAAATGTGGGGGGTCCTTTGGCTGAAAAACTACAAGGAAAACCCGTTATTGTTGATGTTTATGCCACTTGGTGTTCTGCTTGTAACAATATTGCACCGACCCTTTCCCAATTAAAAAAAGACTACCGAGGACAAGTCAATTTTGTTGTATTTGATGTCAGTGATAAAAGGAAAGCTCGTCAATCTGAAGCCAAAGCCAGAGAATTAGGATTAGGTAAGTTTTTTGAACAAAATAAATCTCGAACGGGAATGATAACCGTGATTGATCCAACAACGGGTGACATTTTAACTCAACATTATAATAATGCTAATTTAGCGGATTATACCTCTGTCTTAAATACCGCTTTATCTCGTTAACTTAAAATCAATTGAAGAATGGATAATGAATACATACTCTTTTCTTCAAAGAGAGAGTATTGAGTGAAAGGGTCTGTTTTTTCTTTAAAAGTAAAGTCAGATTTTATACCTTAATTAATGATCCATTATCCATCTTCAGGGATTGGTAATTTGCGCCTTTGTACATTCTAAATTCTAAATTCTTATGACACCCCTTCCTCAATCCCATAAAATCAAAGAGCAAACATCTAAACCATCTAAACCATCTAAACCACCTAAAGCGATGAGACAATGGCTCATTTACGGTGGCTTAGGATTAATTGCTTTAATTGTTGTTCTGACATTAGGAAACACCATTAGTGATCCCATTGAGCGAGCTATTTCTATCCTAGAAAACCGTTATCAACAGTGGCTAGACCAACAAGATTTAGTTAACCCGTTTATCTTATTACCTTTGGCTTTTATGGGAGGCGTTCTCGCTAGTGTGTCCCCTTGTATCCTAGGTTTACTGCCTGTTAATCTTAGTTACATTGGCACATTAAAAATAAAATCTCGGTGGGAAGCGTTTAGTAAAGCTGCTTTGTTTGTTCTCGGTACAGTTACTATTTTAAGCTTATTTGGTTTAGTTTCCTCTTTCGCAGGAGCCGTCATGGTAGAATATCGAGGCTATATTCATGTTGTTATTGGCATCTTTATGGCGATGATGGGATTGTGGTTAATCGGTGTTATTAATATTCCCTTACCTAGCTTTAATGTTAATCTTCCTTTTGCGGGTCCTTATGGGGTAGGATTAACGTTTGCTTTAGTTAGTTCTCCTTGTGCAAGTCCAGTGTTATTTGCTGTTTTAGCGACGGCTGCTGCCACTGGATCTCAGGTTTTAGGTACACTAACCATGGTAAGTTATGGGTTAGGTTATACCTTATTAATATTCCTAGCTAGTTTCTTAACAGGATTAGCACAACAAAGCCGCCGCTTGTTACAGTATTCTGAAAGTATTGTTCGCTTTGGTAGTGTTGCTTTGATGCTCACAGGTGCATACTATATTTTGACAGGGACACAATGGTTTTTTGGTTGATACTGTTATTAATTAAAATGATTCATTAAAAAAGCCTCTGAAGAGAGGTTTTATCTGTGCAACTTTATCCTTCAGTCTGCAAGAATTTAAAGTATTACTTATTCCCCAAGGGTTTAGGTAATTTTTTCTTTAATTTCTCAAGATTTCGTTGCCACCATAAACGGCGTAGTCGCCAAGGTGTTAACCCTTGAATGTTAGGTGAATAAGAGGATTGAACATCAAAAAATTGATTTATTTCTGTTAAAATTACCTTTAATCTTTCAACTAAATTTTCCTGACGATAGGACGTTAAAAAGTCTTGTGGTAAAGTATATTGAGGATAGGATTTAATGCCATTTAAAATGCGCTGAACGTCATATTCTACTGCATAACCACTAATTTTTTGGCAATTAAACCCCGGATCTAAATAATCAGCTAAGGCATGATTAACACTAGAAAAGACCATACAGCCACAAGCTAACGCTTCTAAAGGAGGTAGGCCAAACCCTTCTGTTACCCCATTAACTGCCCAATACTCTGCTGAATCATATAAATAAATCTTACTTGAATTAAACAATTGTCCTAAATCTTCTACATATCCTTCTAATAATTGAACTTGACAATGGGGACGGAGGGCGGGAACTAATTGTTGGCGTAAATAATCAGAGGACTTACGAGATTGCACCAAAATATCAATGGTTCTTGGTAAATTTAAAGGGCGAAAGTTTTCACTAATATGATTTGGTAAATAATAAATTAGAGAATTAGCTGCTTTTTCTCCCCAATATCCCATTGTATTGCGACTCACTGTAATAATAGGAATATTAGGAGGTAACTGAAAGCCATAACCGCTACTATGAGCATGATAAATAATCGGATAATGGGATAATTTTTTGACCAAACGGGGAACATCAAAGCCCCAACTAACAATAAAAATAATGTCTTGAAGAGAAGAAGTTTTCAGGAAATCCTCTAAGAACAAATAATCCGTTTCTCGTTGTCGATAGGTGACAATTTCTACCTCACAAATTTGTTTTGCCAACTCATAAACCTTCATTTCTGCCCATAAACCCCCACCCCCAAATTTACGAGTTGTACCGGGTAATAAAAAAACTAATTTTCTCATCGATTTTAAGAATTAATGTAAATTATAGTAATATTTTTAGCCAATGATAATTAAGCTATCAACTCTATGCCACAAGTATTCTAGCACTTTTAAATTATTAATTTGAAAAATAGTTATTGCTTTAGGATCTTCGATAAAAATAGAATTGCAAAAATCCTCAAAGTCTTTAAGGCGACCTTGATCATTACTAATTAGTTAAACAACGACAACAATTTGTGAACAGCGACGCTTGATTGGTGAATGTACACTATTCACCGTCTAAAAATGGGTCACCAGAGATTCGAACTCTGGACCAATCGGTTAAAAGCCGAGTGCTCTACCGCTGAGCTAGTGACCCGATGTGATTTCATCACACGACTAACAATCATAACAGTTCCAAAAAGAAAATGCAACGTCTTTTAACTGTTTGCTTTTTCAGCGATCGCTGATAGGGTAACCACGGTCTCTAAACTTTCTCCGGGGTCTAAATATAGCTGTTTTTCTCCTGTATTGAGGGAATTTCGGGGTGCTGTCCAAGGTTCAATGCAAATATAGTCTTTTCCTTTCACTGTCCAAAAGACAAGGGTAGAGTAATGGTCGCTATAGTGGGTATTAATGGTTAACTTGCGCTTCAAGTCGCTAAAACTGGCTGTCTGACTCGTCAATTCCTTAAACGCAACATCAATTTCGTCTTTTTCAAAATCAAATGAACCATCGAAGGGGAAGACTTGGGGACTTCCTTTTTCTTGGTATTGGGAACTAGGTATGTCAAAGGTGAGTTGAGTTTTATCAGACACGGAAAAATAGGTATGTAACCCACTCGCAAAAGGCATTACCGTCTCAGAAAGGTTAGTATGGGTTTTGTAAAGGTATAATGAGTTGCCTTGCAGTTTATAGCGGAAGGTAAGACGAAACTCAAAGGGATAAACGTCTCTGGTGGTATCATCACTCTCTAAAACAAGGGTTAAGCTGGCACTATCTTCGGTATTCTGTGCAACCACTTGCCAAGGTAAATTTCTGGCAAACCCATGTTGTTTGAGTTTATAGGTCTTATTTTGATAAATGTAAGTGCTTTCGGGTAAATCGCCACAAATAGGGAATAAAATAGGAATTCCTCCCCGAATACTTAAATCGGCATTTTTAAACCGTTCCTCATCAAGATAAAGAATATCTTGGCCTTGAATTCGCCAACGGGTGATAATTCCTCCTCTTTCGGGAACAACTTCTGCTTCTGCTAAGGCTGTTTCGTCTGAGAGAAGATAGGTCTGGTATTGAGCATTTTTGAGGGCAACCTTGAACAAAATAACCTCCTTATGGCAATGAAAGCCAAAAATTTACCCCATAAAAAGCAAACATAGCACTCCCAAGGGGAACGGTCAAATTATCGATTCCTAACTTTGAGAAAGATTCAAGTAGGGTTGCAAAAATACTTAATCCGAGAGAAATTAGCCAAATAAAACTGTTATAACCATAAACAGAGGATAAAATAAGCATAGAGATCAAAAAGCTAACGCCTGCCATCGTTAACGATCCTTCCCAACTCTTCGTCATGCCGAAAACTTGATAAGGATGTTTGCCCCATTTTTGACCGATAATAGCGGCCATTCCATCTCCCCAAGTCATCACTAAAATGCCTAATACCCCATAATAAGGTTGATTAATTGTCCAAAAAATCCCGATTAATAAGCCAATACTCACTGCATAAAAGAATGTACCTAAGCTATTGCGCCCCACACCATTAATACTGGGTAAAATTGGGATTTTATAGGAAATTAGGGCAACTGTCGCCGCAATTACCGCCGCAGCAATACCAATTAAAGAAGGAATGTTTAGTAACCACGCAAATAATATAATATTCCCTGAGCCAAGATGAACAATTTTCCTCGTCCATTCTCCACGAATTTCGGTTAAATGACCTAATGTTTCGGCAATTATTAATAAAATGCCCAAATATAAACCGACTAAGCCTATAGACCATCCGATAAAGGGTGACGCAACATCCATAAATTATCTAAATAAACTGTGAACGTGAATTGATTGTCCATCTTACCTGAGTTCTGCTTTTGTGTATAAATTTAACCTTGTTATAAGTAGAGTCAGGAGGGATAATCTAAGATTTTCTGAGAAACTTTCTCAGATTTTCTGAGAAAAATCTCTAAAAGTCTTATCCCAGTTGGGTTAGGATTAAGCCATGTAAGCTTGTAGTCTTTCTTTAAAGCAAGGCTCAAAAGTTGCTTCCTGCCAATTTTCTGCTTCAATAATTTGTTCAACACTTAAGTTTTTCGCACCAATAAAGTTAGCATTTTTAAGATTAGCCATCTCAAATGAAGTCTGTTTTAAGTTAGCTCCTTTAAAAGTTGCACCTTCCAAATTAGCGGCAATAAAAGTGGCTTTTTCTAGATTAGAACGCTCAAAAGTTGTATGAGAACAATTAGCTCGAAAAAGATTAGCACCTGTTAAATTAGCCATTAATAAGGTAGCTTCGACTAATTGTGTCCCCATGAGGGTTGCACCTTTTAATTTTGTACCAAAGAGATTCCCTTGGTTAAGATTTGCTTCAAATAAGTTACTTTCATTAAAATTAATTCCCATTAAGTCTTTTTTACTAAGATTTGCTTTGACTAAATTCGCTTGATAAAAATTAGCACCTGTTAAAGTAGCGAGGGTTAAATTAACACCCATCAAATTTGCGCCCGATAAATTTGTCCCCATCAAGTAAGTTTTGCTCAAATTTGCCCCTGTTAAACAACTTCCCGATAAATTTGCCCCATGAAGTTTAGTATTTGTTAAATTAACTTGAGATAAATTTCCATTGCTCAAATTAGCTAAGGTTAAGTTAGCATCTGCTAAGTTAGCTTTAGACAGTCGACAACTGTGTAGGTTCGCTTTTGTCAAGTCAATTTTTTGCAAATCTGCCCCAATTAACTCCCGTTTTGCCCAATTAACCCCTGCAAACTGCCCACCCACCATATTTTTAGTGGAAGATTTTAGTAAGGTGCTAACATCAACGGTTGTCGAAGAAGAAGTAGAGGGCGTAATCATTAAGTCTTTCATGATAATTCAATAGGAGGATGGGATAGGATGAGGATGTTTCTACTACATTCACTTTAGTCAGAAAACTATTTGGACTCGTCAGTGTATCTGCCTAACTTTATTTAAAATTCACATATTAATCCGTAGTTTTTCCGAGTTTATTTTTGGCCAAGGATTCACTCCTTAACTCAACCTGCGTCTGCTAGCAAAATATACTTATTACTTTGCTGTATAAATACGCATTAAGTTAGTCTTTTTAACTCTTATTATCGAATTTTGCTTTTGCTTCCTCATAAACTGTTTCCGTGATTTCTTCGTACCCTAATTCTTCTGCGAACTTCTCAATCTTGCGTCTAGCGGCGGGACGAACAAAAAAGGGGATCTCTTTGAGTCTAATTTCTGCTTCGGTAGTCCAATTCATTTTTTCCTTACGATGAGGGAATATTGTTACGAATGATTATGAATCTTGAGGCTAATTCTGTCAATCTTTATCAAAACCCTTGGGGTTTAAGGAATAAATAATAAGTAATACATAAGATTAAACCCAAATCTCAAGGTTTAAAACTGCTTCATTCATCAAGAAAAGAGAAAAAATCTTCATTTTTGACTCCAAGGCACAAGAAACAGATGTAGGGGCGAGATTACCTCACCCCTACTTATTACTTATTAGTTGTGAACAGGGAGTCAGGAGAAATACTGAAAGTCTAAACGATGATTATTGTTAACAGTTTAACTATTAACTGTTAGCTGCGATCGCTAAAATAGTCCGAGTCATCTCCTTAAGATAGACATAACTAAATAATTCGGCTTCAGCAAGGCGATAACTTTCCATTAACCCTTGAACTTTCACCGAAATATCTTGTCCTTGCTTAATAATTAACGTCCCATTGGGGATTAAATCCCTTGCTAGAATCATTTCTGTGGGAGTTGGATCTTCGAGAATCACTAAATCACTCTCTTCATAAGCCATCCCATCAGATTTAAAACTATCTTCAGTATATTCGGCAATTAATAAGTCTAATTGAGGATGACGTAACAGACTTTTGACATTGCTATTGTAATCTTTCCGCAGAACCTTTTCTGAGCGATTAATCCAAATGCCATCCCGACACACTGACCCAATATTCCAGTGAGGATAACGCAGTAAAATATGATCGACAATCTCATAAATATCACTACGATAGAGCTTATTAAACGTAATAATGGGAATGCGACAGGGATGATCTGGGGGGAATAAATAGTCTAAAATGCGTCCGGGGACATCGATACTTTCCCCTATAGCTGGATTTAAGTGCATAAAGACCCCCGGTGCTGCATTAATCTCAATAATGCCAAAGTCCCCTTCTTTCCAAGACCGAGAAATGTCTTTCGCAATAACATCTACTCCCATACAAACCAAGTTAAAATACTGAGCGATATCCTGCGCCAAAATCATGTTATCAGGGTGAAGGGTTCGGGTTGTATCAATACTCACCCCACCGGCCGAAAGATTAGCGACTTTGCGTAAATTAACCGTTTGTCCGTCATCGGGAATGCTTTCCACGGATAATCCCTGTTCATCGAGATAATTTTCCATAATCTCGTCGGCAATAATTTTCCCTAATGGGGAGGTGGGGGTATCTAAACGGGCTTCTGTGGCGTTTTCTGCTTCAATTAATGCCCCAATGGTGGATTCTCCGTCCCCTATCACATAGGGGGGTTTTCGTTCCACTGCAGCGACAAATTTGCCCCCAACACAGAGAAGACGATAATCTAAGCCTGTAATGCTTTGTTCGACTATAATGCTGGATGTTCCTTCTTCTAGTGCGTCTTGGGCTGTTTCAAAGGCAAATTCTAAGCGGTTGTCATCTTGTACGTTGGCGGTTACGCCGATTCCTTTGTGGCCGACGACGGGTTTGACTGCGACGGGGTAACCAATGTCTCTAATGGCATCAAATGCTTCTTCTAAGGCGTAAATAATGCGTCCTTGGGGGATGGGAAAGCCACAATTGTTCAAAAAGGCTTTACAGTCATCTTTTAGGGTGGTAAAGTCCGAATCTAGCTGGCTATCACAGTCAAAGGTTGTGCCTGTTCCCCGTCTTTGATACTTACCGTAACCATACTGAAACATTCGCTCGTCGGGTAGGTAAAAGGTGGGAATTCCCTCATGATAAGCAGTTTGTAAGAGGGAATACATGGTGGGGCCGCCATAGACAGAGTTGCGAAATGTTCCCTGAAGTCGTCTAATTTCTGCTAATACATCGAAAGATTCTTCGTGGGTAATCGCTTCTAACCAATTCCAGACAAAATCTACAATTCCTTGGCTGGTTCTTTCATCTAAACACTGAATAGCAATGGTATCTACCCTTTCTCCTGATTGCAGACTCCACCGTTCTAAGTGTAAGTCCATTTCTAAGCGGCTGACTTCCCCACAGGTTTGAGCAAATAATTCTCCGTAGGTTGTGGGTTTTAATCCTTTGATTTGGGGTAAATCTCGGGACATATCATCGAGATAAGTCTCAATTTTGCAAGGATTGGCTTCAGAACGTAGGGTAAAGTCGAAAACTAACGCACCTGTGTTTAAGTAAGGGTTGGGACCTTCGTAATACTTGAAGTTAAACACATCGAAGGTATCAGGATTAGTGGGACTCATCATCATGGCTAGGGAAAATTTGAGCAAACAGACTTGTGATCAATGATAGTGGGATTAGTGGAAAAGCAAATCAAAAAATTTTCTGATCGCCTTATACTAAAAAGTAGGCTAGGGAATTAAGCAAATTTGTCATGGTTAGCACAACACAATCCATCTACAGCAACGACCAGATGACCGCATGGCTACGGGGATTACTCACTATCGCTTGGGCTGATGGTCATTACGACCCCGAAGAACAGGAATTAATCGCTCAGTTAACCCAAGAATTAGCCCTGACTTCACAGGAAAAAGAAAGCGATCTCGATCATTCGATTACTCCAGAAGAGTTAGAGGCTGCTTTAGGTCATAATTCTGATATTGCAGAGAATTTTATGAGAACTGCGGTTTTAGTGGCGGTGGCTGACGGGATTTATTCTACCCCAGAAGCGGAGTTACTCCATCGTTTTAGTCAAGCCCTTGGTTTAAATATTGAAGCTCTTTCTGCCCTAGAACATACTTTATGTCGCCCTCAAGATGATGATACTGGTTCTAATAGCCAAATAGTTAGTCCACCTCAACCTCACCTTGATTTACTTTCCCCTGTTAAGCATTGGTTGGATGATTTGGAAGTTCATGATCCGCGACTGGCGCGATTTGTTTGTAAAATGGTACCGCCTCAATGTCCCTTTGAACGAGATGTTAAATTATTTGGGAAGAAAATTGTTCATATTCCTCCGTTATGTGAGCTTAATCCTCTTTATGAGCAGTTAGTTGGCCTTCGCTTCCGTGCTTTATCCTATTTGGCTGATGATTGTCAAGAAGATGTGTCAGATTATATTTAATCAGCGATTAGTTATAAGTTATCAGTCAGTACCTCCCTTCGGAAGCAAGGGGCTTGAAATAAGCTGTTCATCACCGCGCATTGGTATGTGAAGACTGTAAGGGAGTAGGGAGAGGGGAGTGGGGAGAGAGTTTGAGGATTTGTACTAAAATGCCCAAGACCCAGTTTAAATGCGTCTTAGCTTAGTTCGTCTTCTGTTTTACCCTAAATCATTGCCTGATTTTCTAAAAATCTTCTCAGAAAGCCTTTCCTCCCTAAATCCTGCCTTTTGCCTCCAAAACATCACCTAACTAAAAACTTTTTCAGCAAACCCTATTATGACCGATATTTCTCCTTCTCAACCCGAAGATAACGCTGATTTTGTTCAGGAGTTAGGCCAAACTGAACAAATGCTAGTACAACTTAAACAACGCTATCAACAAGTTAAACAAGCGCAACAACAACAAACTGAGTTACAAGGAGAAGGGATACAATTGGGTGAAGAATGGGAAAATCATCAACTACCCGAATTAGAACAAGAATTGCAACGGATTAATCGTCAAATTCAAGAATTAAGCCTTATTCTAGAGAGTGAATTACTCTCTAACGATGAATTAATGAGGATTTATAAATCAGAGTTACGATCTGGGTTATTAGGAGAAATATTTTGGCAAGTTGCCCGTTTTGGTGGTTTAGGGATTTTAATTGGCTGGTTGTTGAAAACGTGGGCGATGAGATTATAAATTATGAACTATGAATTATGAATGGTCGATTGTCAATTATCAATTATCCATTTATAAATTATAAATAGCGAATTATTGGTTACTGATCACTCTTTAAGGGGGGCGTTTATGATGAAACATTGGAGAAAAACTATATATTTACGATTGACCGCCTTATTTCTAATCGCTTGGGTGAGTGTGTGTGGGATAGCCCCCTTTCTTCACCCTGTATCGGCTGCTAACACTGAAATTCGAGGCGTTTGGTTAACCACCAACGATACAGATACCTTGTTAGATCAACCCAAATTACGTCAAGCGATCGCCGAATTAGCCCGTTTAAACTTTAACACCGTTTATCCCGTAGTCTGGAACTCAGGTTATGCCCTTTATCCTAGTCAAATTGCCCAAAATGCCGGAATACAGCCCTTTGAGCAACTCGGATTCCAAGGGCAAGATCCCTTAGCTGATTTAATCACACAAGCCCATCAAAATAACCTATTCGTCTTAGCATGGTTTGAATTTGGCTTTATGGCCCCCCCTACCTCGGAATTAGCCTTAAAACATCCTAATTGGATTACCAAAAGACGGGATGGTAGCCAAACCACCAACAGCGCAGCCGGAGAAGTGGTATGGTTAAACCCCTTTCGGCCAGACGTACAGCAATTCATTCTCTCCCTTGTACAAGAAGTAATGACCCAATACGATGTAGATGGGATTCAATTTGACGATCATCTCAGTCTGCCCCGTGAATTGGGTTACGATGCTTATACCCGCAATTTGTACCAACAAGAAACAGGAAAGCCCGTGCCTAGTGACTTCCAAAATCCCGAATGGATGCGCTGGCGTGGCGATAAATTAACTGAATTTGTCGTTAAACTGAAGGCCTTAGTCAAAGGGCAAAAAAATAATGCTATTCTCTCTATTTCGCCGAATCCTTACGATACTGCCTATCGCTTTTTTTTACAAGATTGGTTAGATTGGTTAAGAAAAGACCTGATTGATGAATTAGTGGTGCAAGTTTACAGAGATGAACTACGACATTTTGTTAAACAATTAACCGTCCCAGAAATTAAAGAAGCGCAGGCCAAAATTCCCACAGGAATTGGCATTTTAACAGGATTGAGAACAAAACCCGTTGAAATGAGATTTGTTCGTGAGAAAATCCTCGCTGCTAGACAACATGGCTTTGGCGTTTCCTTCTTCTT
This sequence comes from Microcystaceae cyanobacterium, assembly GCA_051439375.1. Taxonomy (GTDB): domain Bacteria; phylum Cyanobacteriota; class Cyanobacteriia; order Cyanobacteriales; family Microcystaceae; genus JBGTGT01. The sequence continues at coordinate 9,173 of JBFRWB010000096.1, read as the reverse complement.
CTTTGATAGTCTTTGGAATAATGCCCCTGAACCCCCTCCACAGCGACAAGCGGACTTACTCGCCCTCTTTCCTTCTCCTTCTCGACGAACCTTACCTACCCCTGTTACTACTCCCAGTGAACCCGTTTCTCCTCCAACCTCTGAAAATGGCGAAAATAGAGAACCAACCCCACCCGAAAGCCTTGAGTACGAAGATACGTTAGCAGAAGATGGCATTCCCATTCCCATTATTATCGATTATTAGACTAGAAACCTGAAATCTAAGCTGTTCATCACCTAAATTGGTCTGTAAAGACTGTAAGAGAGTAGGGAGTAGGTTTTAGGATTTGTACTAAAATACCCAAGATCCAGTTTAAATGCGTTTTAGCTGAACACCCGAAACCTAAAAACTGACACCTGACACCCGAAACCTGACATCTAAAACCTTATGAATTGTCAAGATTAACAACGATTTACCCCAAAGCTCCCTATCTTTGACTTAGGATGTAAGGAAAAGAACCTGTGAGATATCTTCTATGGACAAACCATTAATGCAGCGTCAATACTCCTCTGAAGCTCAAGAATTATTAGAATCCGTTCCTTTATTTGTAGGAATCCCTGATGAAAGTCTCGTCGATGTATTAAATCATGCAGTTACCCGTACTCATCCCTCTGGCCGGGTTATCTTACTAGAAAATGATTGGGGTGGCTCAGTTTATTTTATTCTAGACGGTTGGGTAAAAATCCGAACTCACAATGTGGATGGCAAAGAAGTCACCCTTAATATTGTCGGAAAAGGGGAAATTGTCGGCGAAATGGCTGCCCTAGACGAAGTACCTCGTTCTACTGATGTTATCACCCTAACAGAAACTACCATTGGCAGTATTCCTGCTCAACAATTTGTTAACCTACTCAACAGTGAACCTTTATCTGGGGTAAGACTCGCTCAATTGATGGCTAAACGGTTACGTCAACTGAATCGTCGTCTCAGATTGAGAGAAGCAGATAGTTTATCTCGTGTAGCGGATACTTTGCTCTTTTTAGCCGAAGGACAAGGAAAACAAAGTGCAGACGGTACTAATATTCCTAATTTGCCCCATCGAGAATTGAGTAGTATTAGTGGACTCGCAAGAGAAACCGTCACGCGATCGCTGACAAAACTAGAAAAAAAAGGTTTGATTGCCCGTAAGAGCGATATCCTGTGTATTCCTGATTTAGTGGCCTTAGAGCAGATTATTACTTGAATGTCTGGTTAAATTAATAGATAATCAAATCTATTAAGTAAACAAGGAGAATCGTTAATTATGGCAAGAACAGCCGACGATGTGTGGGAATTATTAGCCCAATTACTAGAAGCACAAAAAGAAACAGAGCGTAGAGTGCAAGAAACTGAACGCCTTTTTCAAGAATATGCTGAAGAAGCTCAAAGAAGTCGTCAGGAAGCTCAAAGAAGTCGCCAAGAAACTGACCGTCGTTTTCAAGAATATGCTGAAGAAGCTCAAAGAAGTCGCCAAGCAACTGACCGTCAAATTAAGGAAGTTAATAAGCAAATTGGTAATCTTGGAGGAAAATGGGGACGTTTTGTAGAAAATATGGTTGCGCCTGCTTGTGAAACTTTATTTTTAAATAGAGGAATTACCGTCCATTTTGTTAGTCAACGGGTTAAAGCAAGATTAGACAATGAAACCTTAGAAATTGATATTTTAGTAACCAATGAGGATCATATTTTAGTGGTAGAGGTAAAAAGTAGTTTAGGTGTAGATAATGTCAAAGAATTAATTGAAGATTTAGGGGAGTTTAAACGCTTCTTTCCTGAATATAATTACAAACAATTATACGGTGCAGTGGCAGGAATTGACATCGAAGAAGGTGCGGACAAATATGCGTATCGTAAAGGTCTATTCGTCTTAGCACAAGCAGGAGAAAATATGGCAATTCTTAATAATGAGACTTTTCAACCTAAAGCTTGGTAGTTTCAGTGATCAGTTACCAGTGATCAGCACCTCTTTTACAATTTTTACAATTCATTTTTCAAAGCGATCGCATCGATGATAAACTGATAGATTGTCCAATGTAATGTTATTAATTCTATTAAGATCAAAGGTAGCTGTGCGAAAAATCATCATTGCAGGAAACTGGAAAATGCACAAAACTCAGGGGGAAGCTCTAGAGTTTTTAAAGGTATTTAAAGCCGAAATAGAAGAAACAGAGGCAAATCGACAAATTGTTCTCTGTGTTCCTTTTACAAACTTAGCCGTTCTCTCAAAAACCCTTCATGGTAGCCCGATTCGTCTAGGCGCACAAAATGTCCATTGGGAAGATAGCGGTGCGTTTACAGGAGAAATTTCTGGTGCGATGTTAACCGAAATCGGTATTCAATATGTGGTTATTGGCCACAGTGAACGCCGTCAATACTTTGGAGAAACGGATGAAACTGCCAATTTAAGGGTATTAACGGCTCAAAAAAATGGCTTAGTTCCTATTCTCTGTGTCGGAGAAAGCAAATCTCAACGGGATGCAGGAGAAACCGAAAGTGTCATTATTAATCAGGTGAAACGGGGATTGGTAGATGTCGATCAAAACAACCTTGTTATCGCTTATGAGCCGATTTGGGCGATTGGAACGGGGGAAACCTGCGAATCTGCCGAAGCGAATCGGGTAATTGGTATTATTCGCCAACAATTGTCAAATCCTGATGTATCCATTCAATATGGTGGCTCGGTCAAACCCAATAATATTGATGAGATTATGGCACAATCAGAGATTGATGGGGCGTTAGTTGGGGGAGCAAGTCTAGATCCCACAGGATTTGCCCGTATTGTCAACTATCAATCAAATTTTGTCGGAGAAAAGCCGATAGCAGTGAACGGTGAACAGTTATAGTCGTTTCAAATAAGGTTGAGACATAGGAGTGCGTTGCGAAGCACAGGTGAAGCCTGACTATCTTGCTCGCTACGCTAAAGATTAAGATGGGTGTGGGGTGTCTCATTCTTATCGAAATTAACTATCAGTAGATGAAAACTGTTGGTGGAGTAAGGACGCTTGCTGATTTCCCATTGTCCTAACTCACCCTTTCTCTGCTATATCTTTGTTCCCATCCAACTCTCTCTATGAGAGTACAACATTTAGATGAGCGATAGCTTCACAGAACTTTACCTATTAAGAAAACGGAAGACTAATCCTATACTGTAATAGTGAAGCCCCTAGACGACTGCTTAGATTAGAGGGTTTCATCCACTGAAATTGAGCCATTTTTAATGAACTATGACTGGAAAAGTATTAAGTGACAATCCAAATGGGATTTTGATCCTTATCTTGCCCGTAGCGGCGGCGATTATCTTGCTTTACAAAGCATGGCCATTGCTGTTGCTGTTTTTGCTCCTCCTCATTATCTGGCGAGTGTGGGATACTTATCAATGGAATCAGTGGAATCAAGAACTTAGTCCCTTTTTTAACCAGTTAATTCAGGAAAATCAAGGCTGTTTGACACCGATGGATTTATCGGTAAAAACGAATCTCAGCAGTAAGGCGGCCAAGCGTTTTCTCGACAGAAAAGCCGAAGAATATGGGGCTTTACGCAAAGATAGAGGAGAACAGGGTATTGTTTACTATTTTCTCACCGCAACGGCGTTAGGTAGCATTTTTGATGAGAGTGAACCTGAAGCTTTACCAGAAAGCGATCGCACTTCTGTTGCCTTTGAGTCTCCAACCGTAACCGAAGCGTCTCCTTCCACTGAAGGGGTAGAAACTAAACCCGAACCCCAAGAAGCGATATCTGTTGTTTCTCCTCAAGAGACGGTTACAGTGAGCGAAACTGAGGCTTTAACGACACCAGACGCTGAAGAGGTAGTAGAGGGAACGGAAAGCGAACCCGAAACCCAAGAAGCGGTATCTGTTGCTTCTCCTTCTGAAGCAGTAACCGAAGATAAACCCACTGCTCCCCCAACAACCTCTCCTGATGTTCCAAAAACCTCTGGAAGTTCCTCTTTTGCTCAATTAGCTGTCCTTAAAGAAGAACGTCAACAAGCATCAGAGGGGACTAAAGCAGAGACTTCCATCGAGGAAAGAAAACCAGATACAACGGTGACTGAAACCTCGTCCTCGTCTTCCCACAGTCAATTCTCAAAAGGCTTAATTCAAGCAGATTTAGCGAAAAGACTGGATCTTAATCCGAGTACCGTCGGACGACGTAAATCTGATCCTGATTTTGCGGAATGGAGTCAAAGCAAAGATCCCGATGGAATTGCATGGAAGTATGTGCGTAAAAGAAAACGATTTATTCCTGTGGAAAATTAAGCAGTAAACTATACAACAGTTGAGGGCGGGTTTTTAACTTTAATTCTGGTTTTTCTCCCTAATTGACGGAATAAAACTGCCCTTAACCCTCTTGAATTACTCACTCACACTCAATTATGGACATTAAAGACGGTTTTATTGCCACAGTGGGAAACACTCCCCTTATTCGCCTAAAAAGCCTTAGTGAAGCCACAGGCTGTGAAATTCTAGGGAAAGCTGAATTTCTTAACCCCGGTGGTTCAGTTAAGGATCGCGCCGCATTGTATATTATTCAAGATGCAGAAGCCAAGGGTTTGCTCAAACCGGGGGGAACAGTAGTAGAAGGAACTGCGGGCAATACAGGGATTGGATTAGCCCATATTTGCAATGCTAAGGGCTATAAGTGCGTTATTGTCATCCCTGAAACCCAATCCCAAGAAAAAATGGATCTCCTGCGTACCTTGGGGGCTGAAGTACGGGCTGTTCCGGCTGTTCCTTATAAGAATCCGAACAATTACGTTAAGTTATCGGGTAGAATCGCCGAAGAAACAGATAATGCGATTTGGGCGAACCAATTTGACAATATAGCGAATCGTTTGGCACATTATGAAACTACAGCCCCTGAAATTTGGCGACAAACTGAGGGAAAAATTGATGCTTGGGTGGCGGCAACAGGAACGGGGGGAACTTATGCAGGGGCAGCGTTATACTTTAAGGAGGTTAAGCCTGAGATTAAATGTGTGGTGGCTGACCCTATGGGTAGTGGGTTATATAGTTACGTTAAAACAGGAGAAATTAAGCCAGAAGGGAATTCTATTACGGAAGGGATTGGTAACAGTCGCATTACTGCTAATATGCAGGGCGTACCCATTGATGATGCCATTCAAATTGATGATCCAACGGCGATTAAAATGGTTTATCAATTACTCTATAAGGAAGGACTTTTTATGGGAGGATCAGTGGGAATTAATGTGGGGGCTGCAGTTGCGTTAGCGAAGGAAATGGGACCCGGCCATACCATTGTTACTGTGTTATGCGATGGGGGTGCAAGATACCAATCTCGATTGTATAATGCTGATTGGCTAAAGACTAAGGGGTTATTGATGGAATAATTCCTGCGCTAAGGTAAGATTTTCAGAAGATAAATTGACGCAACTTCTAAGAAAGAATAAGCTTTTCAGTCTTTTGAGGGGGTTGCGTTGCAATAAGAAAACTAATAATAATAAAGTGCAAATGCTCATACAAATTTTAGAAAACTTAAAAGCGAATACAGTAACGTTAACTGATTAGTTGCTCATCTTAAAAAGTTATCTGGGTAGTTCGGAAATAAAAAACTAATCTTCACAAGTTTCTTGGAGTCGATCACAAGTGTCAAATTAACATTCACAAGCTTATAGACTTTAATTTAACTATTGACGATCCTGAAATTCAGGTTATTATAAGGTAAACAGTTCTTTCCTATCCTATTAATCACTTACAACTAATAGCTGATATAGTCGTTTCAAATAAGTTTGAAACAGAGGAGTGTGCTGCGAAGCCTGACCGTCTCGCTCACTGCACTTACAACAAGACGAGGTGATGGTGTCTCATTATTATTTGCATTAACTATAACTGGTAACTGATATGACTAAAAACTTTCCTTCCGTACTCTGGCAAAACTCTAACTTAACAATAGATCAAGCTATAGAATTATTGGACTTATCTGACGAATCTCATCGTCTTTTTGAGGCAACTCGTCCCTCCAATTTCTTACCCAAATTTTTGCTAAAATTACTAGGACAAAGCGATGAGCAAATTGACTATGCTAAACGTCCAAGATGGCAATTTAACTTACAAGATTGCCAAGTACCTGACGCTGATAAATATCGCTATCGCGCCGTTATTAATAGGAAGGAATACAACCTTTTACGATTCTTTGCAGATCAACGTCGTCGTAAATTCTTAGGGATTCCACTAACGTTTAGAAATGAGTTCAAAGGAATGATTGCTCAATCAGAAACAACCAAGGAATCTTATCTTATCTTTCGAGGAACATTATTACCTTCTGAATGGTTAAATAACTTTCGTTTTATTCAAGTTCCCTCATCCCTTAATTTATTATATGGTTTTTCTCGAATGATGAAACCTTGTAAAGAACTAGGAGAAATGAATCAGTCAACCCCCGATATACACCGTGGATTTTTAGATACTTATATCTCAGAAAATGCACGCCAACAATCAAGTATAAGAAAGCAAATTGAAGGATATCTAATTAAGGATAAATCAATTGAAAACAATCAATTATGGGTAACCGGCCATAGTCGTGGGGGTGCATTAGGAATGTTAGCAACCGCCTTTATTTGCAAAAATAAGAATATTAATCCTAATCATATTTCCCTTTGCACAATGGCACAACCCAGAGTTGGAGACGAAAACTTTGCTCAATTTTTTCAAAATACAGAGATGTTAGAAACCTATCGAATTGTTAATAGTGAAGATATTGTTCCTGTGCTTCCTCCTGCCAGTTTTGTATTAGCGATCGCAGAAAATATTCCCTTAATTGGTCAACTTCTAAAATTCATTCAAGACAAGCTAAGTCGTACCACTAACTTTGAACATAACGGTCTTCCCTACTACTTTAGCAAACAAAAGGGAAACTTAATCGATAATCATACCATTCCCATTTATAAAGAGGCTTTATGGGAATCTAAATTAAACCAACTATTGAACAATAATCATCCAAATATTTCTGTTCAAAGCATTACCATGAAAACCGATAATTTAACGGATAGAGAAAATGCAAATTTAGAGGCTTTCCTAAAGGATAATGAAGAATTATCCAAACAATTTTTTAAACATCGCTATTTAGAAGGAAAATTTAGCAATGAAAAAGAGTTTGTTATTTTTCCTGCTTCTTTTGAAGCTCAATCAACAATAGCAAGAAAGGAAACTATAATGATCTTCCCTAGTGATAAAGAATGGGAACAAACTCTTATTAGGTTGATCAATGTATGTGTATAATAATACATAAAAGTTTAATACTTATCGCTTTGCATATTATAAAGAGAAAGTGATAGACTTATTGATGAGAATTCTGTACCGTTAGCATAGAAACCATGAACATTATCCAACAAATTCCCAAAAATTAATCATGATTAAGCTTAACCCAATGACCACCACCCAACCACAAAAGTATTCAATTGATCAAGTAATGGAAATTATTGCCATCCTAACCCCAGAAGATTGAGTTGATAAAGTAGCCTGATTAATTCTCTCAGCGAATTGTTGCCAATTGCGATCATCTCTACAAACAATGATGCCACTGTGATTAGGTTTGGAATAATGCAACTTGATAAAATCCTTTCGGTTTAAAGTTAACACTGCTCGATTATTTTCAGTAGCCAACTTTAATATTTCTTCATCGGGAATTTTCTTTCCTGCTTGTTTAGCGTCTTGCATAGTTAATACCAAATCTGCCATATAAAACCTAGTTTTCTTTTTTCCGTGAAACCCTCCTGCCCTCTGCCTCCTGCCCCCTGCCTTGCCTCACAGATAACTAGGTTGTGTAAACCGGATTTGGTATAAGACATCATGGCCAATTTCTCGTAAAAGTTTGACAACAGCTAAAGGAAATTGCTCATCAGCATATAGTCTCGCCATTTATTCTATTTCCTCTTCATTTTCTTGAATATCCGACTCAATTTCGGAGGTAAAGATTTCAGCATAACTCCAAGCATTAGCTAAATCACAGGCTGACAAACTGGGGGGATTTGCCAATAAATCGGTTTCAGAATAGCCAATTTTACGAGCATTAACTAATCCCCAGACGGTAATTCTTGTACCAGCGATACAGGCTTTTCCACCACAAACACCTTCGTTTTTTTCAATACCTTGCCAACTATTTGCTAAACTTTGAGACAGAAATTGAATGGCTTCCGCTTTTTCTTGGGGGGTTAAGTCTAACAGTTGTCGTTTTAAATCATGTAATTTCATAGGATTAGTTTTTGGGCTAATATTAGGAATAGCAGGAATTTTCCAAGATGAGCCTCAAAATGAGGATGTCAAATATTATATCAATGAATATCGTCAGGAGATAGAAGACATTGAGTTTTCTCAAGCTACTCCATAATCAGTATATTTTCGCTTATAAGGAGGGTGCAACCCTAAGATTATATCTTCTTTGGAAACACCCATTTTAACTAATTCTTCAGCAGGATTTTGATCAGTTAAGTTTTGCTGTAACCAAATCTTGCCATCTTTAATATCAATATGTATGATGCAGCGATAAACTCGATTTAATCCTTCCCAACCTACATTCATCCATTGATAATGATCTCTGACAAGATCAAAAATAAGTTGGACTTCAACATTATCATTAGACTCATCATCTTGTGAATAATGATTCAGTAAATCTTGAATGAATTGACGATATTTTTCTATTTTATCCATTGGATAATTACCTCATTAATCGGATCATAGACAACTAACAAAATTTTATATTCTTGAATGGCTATTTGTGAGGATGGTAGCAGAAAATAACTCTTTCATCTAAATTTTGAGGACGTTTAATTTTAGGCATTGTTAAAACTCCTTAATTGTATGATAAAACTAGCTTTGTAGGTTGGGTTGAGGAACAAAACCCAACACAAGACAAGTTAAAAACTTTCTCTTTACTGATGAATTACCCTGTCTGAATCAGCAGATAATTGTGCTAAATCTTGACGTAATCCCTTTCCAATATACATCTTTAAAAGTGCTTTCAAAGACCTCTCTTGATGATGTGCGATCGCTTTCAAAGCGTCTAAGGTATCCTTGGGAATAGAAAGAGATACCTTTTCCGAAGGACGAGGTTTGATCTTAAAAGTCCTTTCTTCATTAAGCTTGTTCATAACTGAGGGTTAAAGTTAATCCAAATAATATCACCCTTTTTAGGAATATAT
>JBFRWB010000095.1:0-22108 GCA_051439375.1 Microcystaceae cyanobacterium | reverse complement strand
GATGAGGAGGAATTAGCGGAGATAATTAAGGATGAAGGTAAGGGAATGGGGGATATTATGGCAGCGTTACCGAATGATAAGCGATATTTCTTATTTATTGATCAATTTGAGGAAGTCTTTACGGTTTGCAGTAGTGAAGGGGAGAGGAAGCGGTTTCTTGATTTAATTACGGAAGGGGATAACAAAAATAATTCCTCATTGGTCATTGTAACCACGATGAGGGCTGATTTTTTGGATCGCTGTTTAAGATATCAGTCGTTGTATGAGATTATTCAACGTCAAGGGATTTATATGCCACCCTTAAAGGAGAAGGAGATAGAAAATATTATTGTTAAACCTGCACAAAGACAAGGTTTTAAGATTGAAACGGGATTATTAGCGCAATTGTTAAAGGATGTCAGTGAAGAGAAGAACTTTTTACCCTTATTAGAGTTTGCCTTAACCTTGTTGTGGGAAAAGCGAGATCAATACAATAAAATCTTAACTCTACAAGCTTATCAACAATTAGGAACTGTAGGGGCGCAAGGCTTGCGCCCACCCAATATTGTTAACCCACAACCATCCAATCAAGACTTAGGGAAGATATCCCCCCTAGCCCCCCTTAATAAGGGGGGAAATACAGAAGTCCCCCTTTTTAAGGGGGATTTAGGGGGATCAAATACAGAAGGGAAACCCCCCCTTTCCAATCAAGACTTAGGGGAATCAAACAGAAAGACTGGCTTAACCCAAGCATTGAATCTTTATGCAGAGAAAGTGTATCAATATAAAGATTATTATCGAGATAACCCGACACAAGAACGAACAGCCTTAGAAAAACAATGGATAAAGTTAATCTTTCTGCGCTTAATTCGCACTGCTAACCAAGAGAAGGATACAAGACAACGACTCCCTAAAGGCGTTTTATTAAATATTGTGGGGGATGATGCAAGCGAACAAAAAGCCTTCAGTAAACTGATTGATGGTAAGTATGGCTTAGTCTCTGCCAGATTATTAGTCACAGGTGGCGATAGACCAATTTCTTTACCTGTAGAAGAGAATATTAACGGATTTGAGGCAGAAGGCAGTAGGCAGGAGGCAGGTGTTAATCAGTTTACCCCTTCTAACGATGATATGAAAGAAAATATCTCTCCCCCATCTCCCCACACTTCCCTCTCTTCCCCCACTCCCCTCTCTTCCCCCTCTTCCCACACTCCCCACACATGGGTTGACTTAGTACATGAGGCGTTAATTGAAGGATGGGATACCTTTACCAAGTGGCGTGAAGAAGATAGAGAATTACGACGCTTAGGGGAAAGATTAGAGGAACAACGACAAGAATGGTTAAAGCATCAGAGTGAGAATCATTTCATGATGGGAGGGTTATTAATGCAAGTGAGACAGCAATGGGAGGAGTTACGGCCTTTCTTACTTTATCCCAAGGAAGCAGAAGCGTTTTATCATCAGAGTGATGACTATGAGAAAGCAAAGATTAAGGAGTTAGCAGACTTAAATGTAGCGATTGATAATGCTCAAAGAGAATTGAAAAATGCCCAAACTGCTGTAAAACTAGAACCAGAGGGATTAAAAGCCTTAGATTTGTTGAGTCAGCATCAACCGATGCAAGCCTTATTAACTGCGCTGAAAGCAGGGAAACAATTACTTCCTCTCAGACAAGCTGATAATCATTATCCCGCCAATAGCCCCATTCTGGCACTGAATACCCTTTATGATAAATTACCCAAACGGGTTGACTTAAAAGGACATCAATACTCAGTAAATAATGCCCAATTTAGCCCAGATGGAGAGAAAATTGTCACTGCATCTCAGGATAATACCGCCAAAGTGTGGGATAGCAAGGGAAACCTCTTAACAACCTTAGAAGGTCATCAAGACTTCGTATATAACGCCCAATTTAGCCCCGATGGGGAGAAAATTGTCACTGCATCAGAGGATAAAACCGCCAAGATGTGGGATAGCAACGGCAACCTCTTAACCACCTTAGAAGGACATCAAGACTGGGTAAGAAATGCCCAATTTAGCCCCGATGAAGAGAAAATTGTTACTGTATCTGGGGATAAAACCGCTAAAGTGTGGGATAGCAACGGCAAACTGTTAATCACCTTAGAAGGACATCAAGACTGGGTAATTAATGCCCAATTTAGCCCCGATGGAGAGAAAATTGTCACTGCATCTGCGGATAATACCGCCAAGGTGTGGGATAGCAAGGGCAACCTCTTAACCACCTTAGAAGGACATCAAGACTGGGTAAGAAATGCCCAATTTAGCCAAGATGGCACAAAAATTGTCACTGCATCAGCAGATGCAGTGAGGGTGTGGAAAGTGCATACCCTTGAGGAATTGGTTGCGTGGGGGTGTGAGTGGTTAGAGGGCAATTTACCAAGCGAAGCAGAAGAACGAGAATATGAGGAAATTTGTAAATTATGAATTATGAATTATGAATTATGTCTGAATCACCGATAACTGGACATTCTTTTTTTTGTTTAAGTTCTCAGAAATGTTCCCCTATTAATTCAGTTAAACCAATAGGGGAATATAGTGCTACGCAAAGCGTAAAAAGGTAAAAGTCAAAAGTCAAACATTTTGCTGTGACTGGGTTTCAGAAATCACGAATGTCCTAAGAGGATGTTTTGACTCAGTTATTTTGACCGTTTCAGATTATCGAGTCCAGCCGTAACTTTAGCAGAGTCAATCGTATTTCCCTGTTGAATCTCATCTACAGTTTCCATTCCACTGGTAACGTAGCCAAAGACCGCATAATCTCCATTAAGGAACTCTAAATCAGACAGAGCAAAGTAAAATTGGGAAGAGGCAGAATCTGGGGCTTGGGAACGTGCCATGGCCACTGCACCACGGGTATGTTTTAAAACAACAGAAGGCGCAGAAACCCCCGCTTGACGACCTAATCCTTGACTGTAAGTCGGCTTTTCTTCCCCTTCTAGCTTAATTTCGAGGGGAATATTACGGGGTCGTTTGGTTGTGGGGTCAACATAACCCCCCGTTCCTGTACCTTGGGGGTCACCGCCTTGTGCGACAAAGGGTTGGGGATTTTTGACGACTCGGTGGAAAATTAAGCCGTTATAAAAACCTTTATCTACTAAATCAATAAAATTTCCGGCGGTAATCGGAGCATCTTCCCCTTTAACCTCAATAATCACAGGTGAGCCATTGATTACCATTTCAACGGTGGCATTACCCTCTAAACGGGGTAAGTCTGTCGATGTTTTAGCCGCAATTTCTGGAACTTGTTCTGGGACGGATGAAGATGAATCTTCGTTGGCTGTATTATCGACATTATCGACACTGGAACAACTGGTTAAGAAAAGACTACTGGCAAGCAATAGGCAGAATAGACAATTAACCCAGTTTATTTTGGAGTTTTTTGTTGTAATCATGTTAAATATTCCTTTTTATTTACAAACCTTCCAAGGGAACAGCCAGAAAGCGGGCAAGTTGCGCCCCTTCGTTTTCTAGTTCAGATAAGGGAAGGGGTTGGCCGACTCTGGTTAGGGGAATGTCCCGACGCTGTTTAACCTTGAGATAGAGAGCGCGTTTGGGGCTGATTCCTTCTCTAATCTCAGCTTTAACAGATTGAATGTCTTTAAGGTCACATACAAGTTCTATCTTCCGATTTTTGCCCAAAAACCCCCAACGAAAAATGGTTAGTTTTCCAGTTTCTTTGTTAAATTCATTGTAGCCGCCGCCAATATTGAGCAGAATGCTAAGGAATAAATACGTTGCTACTAATGTTCCAGCAACGCCATAAAAAAGGAGGGCAACGCCTTGGGGAACAAATTGGAGAGAGGTGGTATCACTAACAATCAGGAAATTTACTTTGAAATAAGCGGATAAACCGCCTAATAAAAAGCCGATTCCCCCAATCGATGCAATAATTGCCCAAAAATAGTTACTCAGTCTGCGTGAGCCGATTACTTCTTGCCGTAAAATTTGGCTATCTTGTGCCATTGGATTATTAAACGAATAAAGACGACATTATTGAATTTTACTTTAATTTCGGGACAAATTAATTCAAGTTATTCTTTTTGTTTTCAACTATTCTGTTAAACAGACAAACTTTTTATGATGCTAAAGACTTTAACTCAGTCAACAATTTAGCGGAATCAGCATTACTATCAGTAAAAGAAAATAAATGACGATAAGTAACTTTTCCATCAAGATTAATAATATACTGCGCAGGAAGTGGCGCACCTAAAGCTTGTCCTACATCATAAAGACGAAAAACGGTACAATCAGGATCATAAAGAAATGGGTAAGGAAGATTGAGGTCATTGACAATTTGTTGACTTTGTAGGGCATCAGTGCTAGAAATCATTAACAGTTCTATTCCTGTTTCTTTAATCTTGTGATACTGTGTTTTTAAATCTTGAATATGAGGATAACAGAACGGACAGAATAATTTTTCAGTAAAGATTCGAGTAAAAGCTAATAACACAGGTTTTACTCCCTGATACTGGGAAAGTTGAATGGGTTCGCCGTTGATCCTAGGTAAGCTAAAATCAGGGGCTAAATCGCCCACTGATGGAGGATTGAATCCGGGTAAAGGAAGCAAATTTTTTGCTAATCGTCGGTTAAAAAATCCAGTGTTACCTGTCATTTTAAAAATATATGAATAATGATCATCTTGTATCTTAACTGATTAAAGTCCCCTGATTCAAGGAAAGATTTTCAGGTAGAATAAGAGCATAAGATTAATTAGTTCTTGATTGACGTTCTCATTATGCTAGGCAGTAACCTTACTGATCTTGTTACCCTTTTAAGCCAAATTTTAATTGATTTATGTCAACTGTTAGCAATTTTTGTGATTACAACAGGATTAATACGCAGTTTAATTATTTTTCTACGAGACTTATTACTTAAGCCCCAATCCAATGCAGCATTTCAACAAAGTCGTCTGGCAATGGGTTATTCTTTTTCATTGGGCTTAAGTATTTTAGTCGGAGGTAGTATTTTAAAAACAATGTCTTCTAATCAATGGGATGATATTGCTCGCTTAATTAGTATTATTGGGGTGAGAACCGTCTTAAATTACTTTTTAATGGGGGCAATTAATTCTTCTAATAAAAATCAATCAGAAGAATAATAATTTAATCGTTATGATATAAACTTCAACAACAAAAACTATGCCACCATCTACCAACAATTCACACAAATATCATCCCTTACAAACCCCTCATAGTGGATATCATTGGAATAGAAATCATCAACACTTTTTTGAAGGCTGGTATTTTCGAGTTACCTTACCTGAAGTTCAAGAAAGTTTTGCCTTCATGTATTCTATTGAAGATCCCATGGGTGGGCAATCAAATAGCGGAGGTTGCGCCCAAATTCTAGGACCCAATGATCAATACTTTTGGCGAACGTTTCCCAATGTTAATCAATTCTGGGCTGCTGCTTCTTATTTGGGGTTAGGCCATTGGGGGGAAAAAAGTCGTGATTTTTGTCTTTCTCCTCAACTATTATCGGTTGAAGACTTCGAGCAATTTATTCAACAAGGATATCAAGTTACAGCGACTTTACATCAAGGATTTTTACAGAGTCCAGAAGACAATCAAGGCTGTCGTTGGCTTTATTATACTAAACCTAAATATGGTTGGGGAAATCCTAAAAGTTTTCAACAATCAACAGGCGGATGGTTATCTTTTCTACCCATTTTTGAACCGGGATGGCAAATTTTAATGGCTTATGGTTTAGCTAGTGGTTGGATTGAATGGAAGGGTAAAAAATACGAATTTCAAGATGCACCCGCTTACAGTGAAAAAAACTGGGGTCGTTCTTTTCCAGAAAAATGGTTTTGGTTAAATTGTAATAGTTTTACGAATGAAAAAGAGTTAGCTTTAACCGCCGGTGGGGGGAAAAGAAAAGTCTTACAATCTTTTGAAGAAGTCGCTATGGTTGGCATTCATTATCAAGGACAGTTCTATGAATTTGTTCCTTGGAATTCTCAAGTTTCTTGGCAAATCGAACCTTGGGGAAAATGGGAAATACAGGCTATCAATGACCAGTTTGAAGTACAGTTAATTGGCACAACAGATTTAACAGGGACACTATTACGCACCCCGACTAAAAAGGGATTAGTCTTTTGCTGTCAAGATACCACAAAGGGTCAACTTTATTTAAAATTACTCACTCGTCAAGGGGAATGTATTGTGACAGCAAATAGTTCAGTTTGTGGATTAGAAATTGGTGGTTATCCTTGGTCTAAACCTTGGCATTCTAGTTCAGTTTAGTCCCTTGATAACTGCTAACAAGCTAGTGTCTTACGGTAAATAATCTTATCATTGCCTAACTCATAAAAATCACCAATGACTGCTTCTTCTTCATAGCCACATCGACGATAAAATTCTCGTGTTCCTTTAAACTCCGCTAGTCCAGACGTTTCCACTAGCAGTAAACGTGCATTTTTAGTAATGAGTATTTTCTCAACTGTTTGTATCAAAAGTCTTCCCCGTCCTTGTCTTTGAAGACTTGGATGAATGGCAATTAATAGTAAATTCCAAGTTCTATCAGTCATAGCTTCTGGCACACAATAAGCAACACCTGATAGTCCATTCTCATCATCAGATATCCACAGATGATTACACTTTTTGTTCAGATATAAGGTTAATCTTTCCTTCAATTCTTGAAGTTCATTAAAGTCAAATAAACCCAGAGACTGCGCTAAAATCATAATGCCATCTTTGTCATCCTCTATTGTAGGTCGAATCATCTAAATACCTCCATTGACAACTATTTTAGAAATGTTATACACTTTATAGAGTTTAGCAGCTATAGCCCATTAACTGCTCATTAAGTTAACTCTTTATAAAAAATGACAGCCCCGACTATTCCCTCCCTTAATCAACTAGAAGAAATAGCCTATCTTAATGAAAAAGGAGAAGTGCAAGCCAACTTTCCCAATAAAATTGGCGTTTACGCTATTTTTGATGAAGCTCATCACTTAAAATTCATTGGTTATTCCCGTGATATTAGCCTTAGTTTAAAGCAGCACTTAGTCCGTCAGTTTCAATCTTGCTATAGCTTAAAATTTTATACTATTAATCGCCCTAGTCGTACCCTTTTAGAAGAAATTAAACAAGCTTGGATTCTTGAAAATGGATCACTCCCCGAAGGGAATGCAGCAGATGAAAATCAATGGACACAGCCAATTGATATTAAAGGAAGAATGAGTGTAGAAGAACAAAATAGTTATCATAAAAGTGATGACCTAGGAAAAATTAAAATCCTCAAACAAGTCTGTCGCCGTATTGAATCAGAGATTAAAGAGAAATTAAGTGCAAGGGGACTAAAAGAAGACTTACGCTTTAATCCTAAATTAAAAGAACAAGGCTTATTAGATTTAAAATAATTGCTTTAATCCACAATCCCTAAAAAATTGCTCAGGGCGTGATTATTAAGATAAAATAGATTTCATCGTACATTACTATTGTTTTCTTTTCATACTCATGGAAACCGCATTAATTACAGGAGCATCTTCAGGAATTGGAGAAGTATTTGCCAAGGAATTAGCTTCTCGTCAAACTAATCTCATTTTAGTTGCTCGTTCCCAAGATAAACTAGAGAAATTGGCTGATGACTTACAGCGTCGCTTTACCATCCAAACGGATGTAATTGTTCAAGATTTGACAGACGAAAATGCCAGTCAAACTTTATTTGAAAATGTCAAAGCTAAGGGATTAAACGTTGATTTACTGATTAATAACGCAGGCTTTGGGGATTACGGTACATTTTCTGAGCGTTCCCTTGACAAACAAACTGCTATGATCCAACTTAACATTACAGCCTTAGTAGAATTAACCCATCTTTTCTTACCCCAAATGATTGAAGAAAAGCAAGGTAAAATCATCAATGTAGCTTCCATTGCTGCATTTCAACCCTTACCTTATTTCTCTGTTTATTCTGCGACTAAAGCCTTTGTGTTAAGCTTTAGTGAGGCACTATGGGCAGAAAATAAAAATAAAGGAATTAAGATTTTAGCTCTTTGTCCGGGTCCTACTGAGTCAGACTTTTTTAAAGCGGCTGAATTTCCCCAAGAATTGAAAGAAAAAGGTACAGTAGCATCGGCTGAAACCGTGGTTAAAGAGGCTCTAATTGCCCTTGAGAAGAATCAATCTAACCTAGTTACTGGTGGAATCAGTAATAACTTAATCGTGAATTTACCGCGCTTTTTCCCACGGGAATTTCTCATCAGTGCAGTGGAAAAACAGTTTTCCGTTAATTAAGTCCAGAGAAACATTTAAACGGACTAAGATTTAGCAAGTGATATACTCACGCTACAAACTTTATTTATCCTACAAAAATTAGAGTTAGGATAATAAGAACTCGTCAAATTCTTGCCCCAATAACTGTTTTCAACTCTTTACTACTATACAATAGAAACTATTCATCATCCCTAACAGGCTTTCATGTTTCTCCCCCCTTCTCTTGGCATTTCTCAAGCTATTTTGAGCTTATTTGGCACTCAAATCTCAGTTTCTTATGCTAATCGTATTCCTGCTTCTGATTGCAGCGTTATCGTAGTTAGTAATCACCGTAGCTTCATGGATGCACCCCTTTTAATTCATGGGTTACAACGACCAATTCGGATTGCGTGTCATCATTATATGGGAAAAACACCGTTTTTAAAGGATATGATTCAGTTATTGGGGTGTTTCCCCCTTGCAGAACCTTCTCAACGGTCTCAGCAATTTTTTACACAAGCAAGAGACTTTTTACTCCACCGACAGTGGGTGGGTTTATTCCCCGAAGGAACTTCTCCCATGACACAGTTAACTACACCTAATAGTTTAAGTCCCTTTGAGCGAGGATTTGCTCATCTCGCTTTTCAGATAGATATCCCAAAATTAGCTATTTTACCCGTTGCTATTCACTCGTTGAATGAAAGTGTCTTGTATCCCTTTCCTTTGAGGACTTTACGCCTTTTTGACCCCACTGAACCCCTATTTGATCGTTCAGGCTTTCAACCAATTGTCACTTATCATAGTACCCGTCTCTCTATTGGTCGGCCGTATTGGGTGACAGATGAAAAAAGGAAGAAATATAAGGGAAAAATGGCCAGAAAAATGGTCAATAACCTAACAGAATACTGTTCCCAAGAAATTGCTTCTTTACTAGACTTTTCTATTTCCTAAAACTCATAATTAATAATTTATAATTTACAATTTAAAATAGCCTATGAAATTATTAAAACTCTATCCCAGTTCTCCCCATCTTCCTCTTCTTATTTATTGTCCGGGAATGGATGGAACGGGTCGTCTTTTACACAAACAAGCAACAACACTCCGTCCCTTTTTTAATATTTGTTGTTTATCCTATCCCTTTGAAACTGAAGAAACATGGAATAGTTTAGCTAAAAAAGCAATTAATTTAGTCGAAAAAGAAGTCAAGCGACTGTCTAAAATAGCAAGAGTTCCCTCCGCTATTTATCTCTTAGGAGAATCCTTTGGCGGATGTTTAACTTTAAAAATGGTAACTCAGAAACCTTCTTTATTTGATAAAGTGATATTAGTTAATTCAGCGTCTGCATTTCGTCTTAGACCTTGGTTAAGTATTGGAGGACTCATTACGCGTTGGTTACCAGATAATATTCATCAAGGATCTTGTTTAGGATTATTACCCTTTTTAGCTGCGTTAGGACGATTAGAAAATTGCGATCGCCAAGCTTTATTACAAGCAATGCGTTCTCTTCCACCTTTAGCAGTTAGTTGGCGTATTTCCCTGTTAAATGAGTTTGATATTAACAAAATTACATTGAGTAAACTCTCTTTACCCTTCCTTATTTTAGCCAGTGGTTGTGATCGTTTATTACCTTCCCTCGAAGAAGCCAGAAATTTAGGGCAACTTCTTCCTAATAAAATCATCAAAATTTTACCAAATAGCGGCCATGCTTGTCTATTAGAAACAGAGTTAAACTTAATAGATATTCTCCAAGAAAGCAACTTTTTAGATCCCCTTTTTGTGTGTTGATTTTTCTGTCTCTTTTGTTCACTATGAGTTACCCCAAAAAATCCTATCGCAATCTATCCCGACCCTCAAAATGGCGTAAAGTTAGACGAAAATCAATGATTGTTTTCTTAACCTTTATTTTCTTGCTTACCAGCAAAATTGTTTGGAATTTACTCATTATTCTGCCAGAAAATTCTCAGAAACCCGTGGATGCTATTTTAGTTTTAGGGGGAAGTATTCAACGAGAACTCTATGTAGGTAAAATTGCCACACAATATCCTAAGATACCAATTATTATTTCTGGCGGTTCAGATGCGCCGTGTGTGTTTCAAATCTTTGATTATTATCAAGCACCAATGGAAAATGTATGGTTAGAAAGTTGTGCAACATCGACATTTGGTAATTTTGTCTTTACTACATCTTTACTCAAAGAAAAACAAGTTCATAAGGTATTAGTTATTACATCTCCTACCCATATTCCCAGAGCTAAATATCTAGCCTATATTCATCTTGGGACACAAGGAATGGGGATAAAAATGAAAGTAATTAAACAACGGGGAGTTCCAGGAAATTGGGAATCTAATTTCAAAACAGCATTAGATGTAACTCGTAGCATATTGTGGGTATTTGCTGCTCAAATTATTCATCCCTCTTGTTCTAATATGCTTAATTTAGCTCAGATGAATTGGTCAGTATGGGAACAACAGAAATATGGCTGTGAAAAACAAAATAAAATTAAGTTGAAACAAAATCGCTAGATTGGAAAAGGTTATATAATATTAAGGGACAAGCTCGAACTTTATTTCACAATAACTGAGTTTAATATTATCATATTAAGTTTCATCCTGTTATTAGCCGTTCAACTTGTCAAGCCAATTATCAAAGTTAAGCTAATGGTACAGATAAAAAAACGGTGGATGGGAATTGATCCCGGTCTCGCTATTATTGGCTGGTCAGTTTTAGAAGAAACAGGCGATCACATTCCGAAAATTGTAGATTATGGTGTCATTGAAACCTCTAAAAAATATTCAACGCCTCGCCGTTTATTAGAAATAGAACAGGATATGATCGAGTTAATTTGGGAATTTACCCCTGATGCGACTGCGATGGAAATGCCTTTCTTTAACCGTCAAATTAAGGCAGCAGGAGGTGTAATTCAAGCGGTTGGTGTCATTAATTTGGTGATTTATCGGATGTTAAAACAAGAGCCTATTTTTCTTCATCAAGCGAGTTGGAAAGCTCATTTAGGGAATGGGAGAGCAGATAAGAAAGAAGTAGCGCAACTATTACAAATACTGTTTGATTTACAAACTTTACCCATTGATGATAGTCTAGATGCAATTGGCATTGCTTATGCAGGATTAAGTGGGTTAAGAAATGATATTCATTAATTCACAAATAATAAATAATAAATAATCTAATAAGACTTAATATTTCTTTACATCGCGAAGTGGAAAATAATATTAAGGACTGGGTATGCTAGAAGTATAACCAATCTGGTTGGTTTTTCTCAGGGAATGCTTACTCTGATGCTTATGACCTCTGCTAACCTTCTTGCTCCCCTTCCCTCCCTAACCTTACCTAAAATCGAATCACTTGTAGAAAATACTGATAAGGCTGATAAAGCAGCAGAAAATAGCCAAAATAATGCTTTTAATGCCAACACAGTTGAATTAGCTGCTCAAGATGTTCGGTTGGTAATGCAGCAACAACGACAACAAAGTTATTCTCTAACGACTAAGCTAAATATTCTGTTTGTAGTTAATGGAGCGTTAATGACCAGTTTAACCTTATCTCGGTTAGTGATGCAACCGAGTCTATTTAGTTTTGCTGAAATAATCGGTTTTTTAATTAATTTTACCCTTTTAATTAATGCTTTTTTACCTCGACAAGTCGCCGTTAGTCCCAACTTAGAGGATAATAAATTTTTGGAACGGTATCTGTTACTAACCCCAGAAGATTATCGCCTAAAAATGATTGTCAATCAAGTCGCCACCTATCAGTCGAATAAACAGCGCATTGATGATGTATCCCAATCATTAAATTATGCAGCTTACGTTACATGGGCGATCGCTTTTGTTATAATGTTCCATATTATTGCCTCCTATTTTTCGGCCATCTTTTAAAAGAATAGAGCATTTTAATGATGATTTCTTCTTCTACCTACCCCACCCCCCGCAGGAAGCTAACCTTAGCTTCCTCTGAGTCGGTTGAACATAACACAGAAGACAACAAGGAAACAAAGGTGTCTTCTCCATCGGTAGAAGAGGAAGCAACGTCGGACTTACCCGAACCAGATTCGGACAATATTACGGTTTTAACCGATAAGTTACCTAATAAGCCTATTTTACCGTGGAATCGTTATGATTCTCCTTGGGAAGAAGGTGAGGAGGCTTCAGGCACAGAAAATGCTTCAGATCCAGAAGCGGAACAGAAAGAAGGAAATTGATAAAATGAATAATTGATGAACGATTATCGCTTCATGTTAACGAAAAACACCCCCTTGATCTTCTCTTAATCTTCATATCCCATACTAGACACTACCATTAACTTGTAAGTGATTTAGTAAGGAGAGAACGTGGAGCAATCTATTTGGCTAAAGGCTTTAATTGCTGGTATTGTTAGTGCTTGTTCGATGCCATTAGGATCATTAACTGCACTGGTTTGGACACCGAGACAGCGTGTCTTGGCTTTTTTAATGGCCTTTGGCGGTGGTGCATTATTAGCAGCATTGGTGATAGACTTAGTCGGAAGTGCCAGAGAAAAAGGACATCTCCTCGAATTAGTGATCGGATCGATTATTGGAAGCTTATTTTTCACCGTTATTAACCAGATAGTCAATAACTCTGGAGGATTTCTCCGCAAACCTTCCACTACCTTATCCCATTTAAGCCAACAAGAACGTCGCCGCTTTACAGAAAGTTCCACTCGTCTTAAACGAATTGGATTATTTCAAGGATTATCTCACTCGATTCGTCAAAAGATTGCTCAAATCTTGTTAATTGGTCAATATTCTAAGGGAAATGTTCTATATCGTCAGGGTGATCCCAGTGAAAGTCTTTATCTCATTAAAGCGGGAAAGGTTGATCTCTTTAATCCTCAAGATCAAAGCCTCTTTATGACTTTAGAAAAGAATGAGAGTTTTGGCCAGTTTGCCTTTTTTACAGGAAGTCCCCATCAAACTGTAGCAGTGGTTAAAGAAGATTGTCAGCTAGAAATTTTACCTCGTCCTGATTTTGAAGATTTACTGGAAATTTCCCCCGAATTAGTGGAAAGAACGGAACAAACCATCCAACAAGAAGAGATTAAAGACTATTTACAGGAACGTCATGGTTTAAGTGTCACACAGGTAAAAGATTGGGTCAAGCGATCGCTGATAACCTTAAAAGAACAACGTACCCTCGAACCTGCCGTAAAAATTGTCCAAAAAAGAGAAGAATTCCTGCAATTATCCCGTAAGATTCGGCGGTTTCCTGTTTTTGGCTATTTACCCCAAGAAGATTTAGAAGATATTGCGGATCGCTTACTCTACCGACAACAGGAAGATGGTTATGCGTTCTTTCAACCCAATGATTTTTCGGATCGCTTATACATAATAGACAAAGGTGAAATCGAAATTCTCTATCCGAGTCAGCTACAAAAACCCCCCATTGTTTTAACTGCTTATGATACATTCGGGGAATTATCTTTTGTAACAGGTGCATCTCATACTGTCACGGCGATCGCTAAAACGGATGTGGGGGTTTGGATATTGAGAAAGCAAGATTTTGAGGAAATGTTACAACAATCTCCCCGTTTAGAGGAAGGGGTCAGGCAATTTTTAGCAAAACCGAAGCTTAAGGAGTATTTAGAAACTCGACAACAGTTTGAAGCAACTAAGGCCGCCCAATGGGTACAAACTGCCCTAAATAGTATGAATGCAGGGAAATTAATTCCCTCTGTCACTCGTATGACTTCTATGATGTCAGAACACAAGGATGCACCGATGGCCATTTGGTTAGGGCTATTGATGGATGGAATTCCTGAAGCTTTAACCATTGGCGCACATATTATCACCCATCCTGTGAGTCCCTCCCTCTTAGCAGGATTATTTATCTCTAACTACCCTGAAGCCCTATCAAGTTCCGAGGGAATGAGACAACAAGGATTTCCCATTCCTCGTATTTTAATCATGTGGACTTCAATTATGGTCATTACAGGGGTTTTAGCAGCCATCGGCAGCATTGTCTTCGCTGGTGTCCCTGAATCCGTCATTTCTCTGTTAGAATCAATCGCTGCGGGGGCAATGTTAACAGTAATTTCGGAAACCATGTTACCTGAAGCTTATGCTAAAGGGGGTGCGATCGTGGGGTTATCAACGTTGTTAGGTTTTTTGGCCATTATTGTGATTAAAAGTATCGCTTAGTCTTATGGCTTTTTTAGTCAACCCCACTTATGAAGGTAACCTAACCTTCTTATTTCTAGAATTTCCTGACCATAAACGACTAATCCAATAGTAAAAGCCGCTAACATAAGAGAAAACGACAGGAATCACTACCAACGTTAGCCCCGTAGAAGTAATTAAGCCCCCAATAACAGCGATCGCCATGGGACTTCTGATTTCTCCATCTGCACCCATGGCCAAAGCAATGGGTAGCATCCCTGCAATGGTAGAAAAGGTGGTCATTAAAATGGGGCGTAAACGAGAGGCCCCGGCTTCAACTAGGGCAGGAAATAGAGGTTTTCCATCTTTCATCGCTGCAAGGGTAAAATCCACTAATAAGATGGCATTTTTCGTCACTAACCCCAGTAATAAAACAATACCAATCAGTGAAAAGAGTGCCAACTCCTTTTGTGCAATTAACAACCCCAATAACGCCCCGCCGATAGATAGGGGCATAGAAGCCATAATGGCAATAGGATAGAGGAAATTACCATATAACAACACCAAAATAGCGTAAATCGCTAAAACGGCTAAACCTAAGGCACTAAAGAAACGGGTAAAAATATCCCGCATAATTTTAGCATCACCAAAAGGCACTTCTTCTACATCACTCGGTAAAGGATTCATAGCAGGAAGGTTACGAACCGCCGTTAATGCGTCTCCAAGGGAAATTCCTTGTAAATTTCCGCCAATTTCTACCTGACGACTCCGATCAAACCGTTTAATCTCAGCCGGGCCACTTCCTAAGCGAATATTGGCCACTGCGCTTAAAGGAACTAATGTGCCGTTATTACTGGGAATTCTGAGATTTCGCAGGTTGTTAATATCTCCTCGTTCGTCGGATTGAATTTTCACCCGAATGGGGATTTGGCGATCAGGAAGGTTAAATTTGGCTAAATTGAACTCATTGTCCCCTAAAAAGGCAAGGGAAGCCGTTTGCGCAATGGCCTGTACCGATACCCCTTGATCCGCCGCCCGCACGGGATCGGGTTCGATAATAATCTCTGGTTTGACTAAACTAATACTAGAAGATACGTCGGTTAACCCCGGTAAACCTCGCATTTGCTGTTCTAATGCGGTGGCTGTTTCAGTTAAAGACTGGGGATTTTCACTGGTTAAGACAATGGATAAATCCTTACTACTTCCCCCAGCCCCTCCACTACGAAAGGTGACTCTGGCCCCCGGTATTTGCTGAAAAATAGGGCGCATCTCTGCTTGAAATTCCTGTAAGGAAACCCGTTCGTTTTTGGGTATGAGGTTGACGTACATTAGGGCAGATGTCACGTTATTCTCCCCGATATTGGCTAATACGGAGGCAACAGCCGGATTGGCTTGTAAAGAATCTGTGGCTTTAAAAATTACCGATTCTGTGTCTTGTAGGGTCGATCCGGGGGGTAATTCCACATTAACTCTGGTTAACCCGTTATCTCCTTCGCTAAATAGTCCTTTGGGAATGTAGGGAACTAATTGCAGACTTCCAATGAAAAAGGCCAGTGCTAAGATTAAGGTGACAATGCGATGGCGCAATGCCCAAGTTAATAAACTACGATAAGGGGTAAATCGCTTTGGTTTAAGGGACTTATTACTGTTAGTTTCTTTTTTCTTATCTTTTAACAAGTAAGCACTCAACATCGGTGTCATAGTGGTGGCAACCAATGTCGAAAACATGGTGGAAACGGCAACTGTAACACCAAAGGGTTTAAAGAACTGTCCAGGAATCCCTCCCATAAAGGCAACAGGGAGAAAAACCGCCACAATGGTGGCAGTAGTGGCGACAACGGCTAAACCAATTTCGACTGCCCCATCCCATGCTGCTTCTCGCGGGGATTTGCCCATTTGTCGGTGTTTATCAATATTTTCAATCATACAGATAGCATCATCCACCAAGTTCCCAATGGCAAGGGCTAACGCCAATAAGGTCATCCCGTTTAAGGTATAGTCAAGGGCTCTCATTACCCAAAAGGTGGAAATAATGGATAGGGGTAAAGCGACACTGGTAATTAGGGTTGCCCGCCAATCTCGCAAAAAGACACCCACCACTACGACGGTTAAGATACATCCGGCAATTAAAGCATCAATTGTTCCTTTGTAAGTATCACGAATATAGTTTGCAAGGGTAAAAATGAGTTTAAATTGAATATCTTCGGGTAATTCTGTTTGTAACTGCTCAACCATTTCCCTGACTTGTTCTTCGACCACTGCTACTGTACTTCCTGTACTACGAAGAACCGAAAAGCCAACGACGGGTTTTCCGTTTAAGTAAGCAGACTGTCTAGGATCCGCAAAATCATCCTTGACTGTCCCTAAGCTAGATAGGGCGATGGTATCTCCATTATTAAGGACAATGGGATAATTGCGTAGGGCTTTTACGGTTTCTGCGCTTCCTAAGGTGCGGACATTTTGCTCTCCGTTGCCTAATTCTGCCCGTCCGCCGGGTAAATTGATATTAAAGCTGCGAATTTGCTGATTGACTTCCGTAGCGGTGATTCCATAGGCTAAGAGGCGACTGGGATCTAAATCCACTCGAATTTCGCGATCAACGCCTCCAACTCGGTTAACTTGGGCAACGCCTTCGATATTGAGTAAGGTACGGCTAATTTTGCGATCAACTAAATCGCTAAGGTATTCGACGCTACGCTGATCTGAAGACACAGCATAGGTGAGAATTGATCCTCCTGCGAATTCTATCTTTTTAATGATAGGATCGTTGATATCTTGGGGTAAATCTTGGCGAATTTGAGCGATCGCATTTCTGACATCGTTGGTGACTTGATCGCTGTCTGTGCCTAAAATAAAGTTAATCGTGGTGGTAGATGTTCCATCGGTTACATTGGAAACAATTTCTTCAATATCCCCTAAACCTGCTACTGCATCTTCAACTTTTTTGGTGACTTGGGTTTCTAATTCGGTTGGTCCTGCCCCTTGTTGGGTTACTGTTACCATAACAGCAGGAACATCAATGTTGGGGTTATTATCAATGCCTAAATTTAAGAAAGACATGATTCCCACTGTTCCTAAAATGATAAACGTAACAAGGACAGCAATGGGATTTTTAATCGACCATGTGGACAAATGAAAAGACATAATCTATTTTAAGGTTTTAGATAAAGTAATCAATAATAAGTTATTTAGAAATCAGTGGATTGATTAGGTTGTTTTGTTAGCTGAATTGTCCTTAGTCAATTGTTTTCATTGTGAACTACTATGAAACCAGATGTCTCATTCTTAAGATAACATAAATTCAAATATCTGAGCAAAATAATCTCAAATTCTGTAGTAAAACCCAATCAAATAGAGAAGTCGGAAGACAGTTAAATAAATTAACTCCATTAAGGTTAGAAAATTTATTTTACTCTCCATAAAACTGCTGAATTGTTTCAATATAATCAAGTTGTGCTAAATTAACTAATATTTCTTTCCAATTAGACTGGTGAGTATCTCCTAAAACTAGCACTTCATCGGACTGACAACCAATGCGCCCCGAACTTTGAGAAAAGAGTTTAATACTAGAATCAATTTGGCTCACTTCTTCAAGAAATGGTGGCTGATTGGGGATACAAAACTCGTAAGTTAGGGATCTTAACCCATCAGGGGGACCGATGAGTCCGTCACTAGAAATTGCCTCTAGATCAAATTTAATTTTGTTTAAACTATCGGGATCAATTTCAGTTTGTGCCATGACAGAGTTTGAGATTAATAAAAGGGAACTAATTAAAAAATTATTGATAAAAATAAGTGTTTTCATTGAATTATCTAATTTGGATACAAAATGATTATACAATAGATGAATAAGAGCGACCAGTTAAAAATTCTGGTTTTAGCAATTGACACAAGAGGGAGTATTTATCAATGACACCTGAAATTGGAGAAAAAACAAGTTCAGTCGAAATTCTTAAATCAATTACTAAGATTCTAGATGTTGAGATTGACATGATTATGATCTAAAAAGCAATATTTTTGGCTCTCCCGACTTTATGGTATAAGCAAAAGTTATCGCTTTTGGGGAATGGGGAATAGGCAATGGTCAATGGTGGATAAAATGTAGCAAGAATTACACTTTCCACCTTAACCTCGCAAAAGCCCAACTATCAAATTTTGACATTTTCTTCCAGCTTCCACTGCTTGTTTCATTAACTGTCTTCCTTTAGCAAAATCACCTTGACTAAAAGCAACATTTGCATCATGACTTAATTGTGCTGCTTGACGAGAAAAGTGTTGAAGGTTGTCTTGGAGTGTGTCCATAGTTATGTGAGTTATTGAAATGTCTAATTGGTTGATAAACTGATAAAGAAATCATATCACAACAACCCAGTAGGATGCGTTCCCAACGCATCCCATACCTACTGCTTAACTAACAGAGAAACAATAGTCTTATAATTGATTAGATTGTATATGAGAGATAACTTTCTCTTCCCAATCATCATTATCTAAGTCTATAGTAATCATTTTACCCTCTGCTTTAGAACGATCAATATAAGCATAAAAAGCATGAGTATCTTCTCGATGGGTTAACATATATCATCTTAATTCCTCTAAACTAAGACTGTTATAATTAATAGGGTTCATAGTTGATAACCTCCTGAAGATTTAGTAAAGATAGAAAAAACATTAAATGCTGACTTGTTCATAAGAAAAGTTCTGAATATCTGTTCTTTCTTGAGCGTGTTCGAGCGTTAACGCACAAATATTTCCCCTTTCATCTAAGTCTAAAATAGTATTAAAATCAAGTTCTTTTGTTTCGACAATATTGTGATTGCGAAATTCAATATACAGGGTGTCGGTTTCCTCAAAGTATTTAATTTTCATGGTTTAAAACTCCTATCAAAAAAAGCATTGTGTACAGTTTCGCCATCTTCTAACAAGATGACACGCAGGAATTTTCCTTGCATTTCTTCTATTCTAGCCCATCGGCGAATTCTCCCGTCTAATTGTACCTCTTCTCGAATGGGATAGTTAATTGTTTGCTCTATCCATTCTAGCTTAATAATTGCACGATCAGGTCGTTGCCTAACAAAGTGAAAATACTGAGTAAATTTCAAGGTTTTCTTCCTTTATTAATCTGTAAACAAATCGCTTCTATCATTTTAGTCTCCCATTCTGGATCATCATAATCAATAGACACCTTATTAGGCCGAGAATGTCTTCTATCCATATAAGCATAAAAGGCATCTTGATCATCTTTGTGAGCAATTAAATATTGCTTCAATTCTTGACCACTCGTCTTACTATAATCAATATTTTTTGTCATGACTTTACCTCTTTTGCTATTTCTTGTTTCTCAATATCTCGTAAAGCTTTTCCCGTAGAATCTTTCCATTCTAATAGCCCATTAGCACTGCGTCCCATTATTACCATTGCTGCTGCTGATGGACTACTGAATAAATAATCAGTTTTTAAAAAAAGTTTATTTTCTTGCTCAATAATAATGCCATTTTCAATCAATTCATCTCTTAGTTTATTAAGTCCTTTATCTCGATAAGATTTAACTGTGCTAGTTGCAATTTTAGAGTTACGAAAAACAACAAATCCATCAGATGTTCTTTTCCCTTTTGCTTTAGCACCTCTAGCTGCATTTATATATAATATTTCAGAGTTGCCGTTATTACTATCGACTATCTCATATTTAATCAATGGTTCAAAAACTTTAAATCCCATAGTGCTTATAAGAAGCTTGATATACTCAATAAATTCTTCCATTTCTGCTTGATCAGATTCTGAAATAGAACTCTTTGTGGGGATATTACTATTTTGTACATCATATCTCGATGCTTTGCTGGCAATTTCAAATAATCTTGATTCTAGATATTTTATATGTGCTTTATTTAGGTTTTCATCTTTACCAATAAAGACAACTGCTTCATTCCAAAATTCTTTTTCAGAAATATGTGAAACAAGTCTAGCATAGGCATTTTCAGCTTCACCGATGTAAACTTTTGGTTTATCTGTTGATGTTTCAGCTTTTCCAAATAATAGATAAACTGTTGTACTTTTAAGGTCTTCTCTATCAGAGCAATCTTTTACTTTTCCTCTGGGAATTCTGTATGCTTTTCCCGTCCAATTAGAGAGTTCACAAATTATCCTTCCATCTGGCTCTGAATCCATTAAGAAAAGTTTTATTGTTTTTCCGTACTTTCCCGCATACATGATAGTGATTTAAAATTACTGATATGGAAAATCGTGCATAATGAAATTTTACAATAAGGTAGGACTCTTTCTCTGATAAGGAGAACAGCCTTAATCAAGTCAATATTACCCATAGACAAATTCTTATCCCCAAATCCCCTACAACAATTCAGGCAAAGACCCCTAAAACTGTAAGATTATCTTAACAACGTGCCAACTTAAAACAAAGGAAAATTATGACTGTTGCCAGCACAATACCAGCATTTTGTCAAGGCGTTAAACATTTTGGCAAAGACAACCCCGAATATGAAAAATATATCGCTGAAAATGCTATTAAAGCGGGAGAAAAAGCTGTTTCTTCCCCTAGTGACCCCGTAGCGGTTTATCAAACCCTACTAGCTGCGGATGCTTTACGTTATCTCACCTTACAAACTACTGCTACCAAAGCATCAGGCCACCCCGGTGGTTTCGCCAGTATTGCTGAAGCCATCGCATCCTTAGTGATGTTAGGCCACAAAAATATTATTACCGAAGTGGGACACCATGCACCGGGTTTCTACAGTAATATGTTTCTTGATCGTTCCCTCGAAGATATGGGAATTAAAACGGTAGAACAAATGGGAGAACGCTTTCGGGAGATGCACGGACTATTAGGGCATCTTTCGGGTCAAATACCGGGATTATTGAATCCTGCGGGTCCATTGGGACAAGGACAACATTTCGCCATGGCCGGTGCAAAATTACATCCCGGCGTACTCTTTCCCGTTACCATTGGGGATGGGGGACTGGGTGAACCCTACATTATGAGCAGTTTTGGGCATTTTAACACCGCTTATCCCAATGTGACGAACTTTTTGCCTATTTTGGTCTGGAATGGCTATTCCCAAGAACATCACAGCATGGTATCGACAAAAACCAATGCAGAGATGATTACCTATTGGCAAGGAAATGGGTTTCAAGAGGTCATTCTTGTCGATGCGAAGGACTTCGATGATACTAACCAAGCAGGGGACTATGTGGATAGTACCCAAATGTCTTGGCCAGGACGCTTAGAGTTTGTCAAAGCGGTTTTAGAAGCAACGGATAAGGCGGCTAAATCAGCTTTAGGGGGCAAATTAACCGTATTAATCGTTAAACAGCTTAAAGGGGCTGGCGTTCATAAACGGGGCGCAAAATCCCATAATTTATATCCGGGGGATACCTTAGAAAAAGATTATATTGTTAGTGCGCTACAAGAACGTGCTTTATCCCCTCAAGCATGGCAAGTGGTACGCACGAACTTTGAACGGGCAGCAGGGGGTCCCGCATCTCATCAGGTTGTTACTGAGAAAGAGTTACCTGTACCCGACTTAGGAAGTCTCCCTTTGAATGAATTTCCTGTACAGGGAGATAAACAGGTAGCAACAACCGCTATGGGTGAATTAGTGGTTCATGTGGGGAAAAATGACCCTAATTTCGTTGTTACCAATGCCGATGGTAACGCAGCATCGGGAATTAATAACATTAATATCGGCTTAAATATTGTCCATCCTACCGTTGATGACCTCTATTTTCAGCAACCCCAAGGACAAGTTTATGAACCTTTAAGTGAGGATGCTTGTT
>JBFRWB010000094.1:0-5310 GCA_051439375.1 Microcystaceae cyanobacterium | reverse complement strand
TGGAGAAATTGACAATGACGGTATTAACGGTGGGAGTCGCTGTATCAGCAAAGGTATAGGTAGAACGAAAATCAGCCGCTAGCGCAGAAGATGTTCCTAAGCCTAATGCGATACTGGTTGCTAAGAGTGTGGGTTTGGTTAAAGTGGTTAAAGTTTTCATTGCAATCAATGTTGTTGAGTAATAAATAACCAAGAAATTCGTTAATTAATGGTTAACCTTGCCCTTAAGGAAGGATAAACCCTCTCATTCTACTCCCATCCTCATGATTTGTCAATAAATTGCTGTTTTGTGTTAATATAAGCCGAATAAGCAGATGAGAGAGAAGTTAAGGGTTAAGCAATTATCCACAGCGCAGAATATTAGATTAATCAGTAATGATTAAGGATTTACTGAAATATTGAGGTAGAGATTTCACCTTGTAAAGATGGCTT
This sequence comes from Microcystaceae cyanobacterium, assembly GCA_051439375.1. Lineage (GTDB taxonomy): Bacteria > Cyanobacteriota > Cyanobacteriia > Cyanobacteriales > Microcystaceae > JBGTGT01. The sequence continues at coordinate 4,878 of JBFRWB010000094.1, read as the reverse complement.
GAGAATGGCCTTACTTGCTTTTGTGGAAAGATCAATGCATCTTTTCCAAAAGATCAAGGCAGGTATTATGAAGAAGGAGTGAGAATAAGCTTACGTGATTAATTTTATCTAACGTTCCTCTTTACAGAGAATTACTATCCTCACCATAAGAAATAACAAAATATCTTTAAATAATCTAGAATTAAGAGATGTAGGGGCGAGGTAACCTCGCCCCTACTTATTATTTGTAAACCCCCCTACATCTAAACCATGACTTCTTCTTTGTTTTCTTGATGTTGAGATTTAGCCTTAATCGGACGAATCATTTTCAAACTAAAGATTCCCCCGACTAACAATAACAACATCGCCATAATCCAAGCAATAGACGTATTAGGATGCTGTGAAAAGGTCGCTACTTGATAGAAAATGATAGCAGAAATATAAGCCAGTCCCGTTGTCCATAAAGCGACTAATATTGTCCAGATGGCATTGGTTTCTCGATATACCGCAGCCGTTGCCGAAACACAAGGAAAATATAACAAAACAAACAACAAATAAGCAAATGCGCCTGCTTGTCCATTAAAACGTTTTTGCATTGCGCCAAATGTACCAACTTGTACTTCTTGTTCTTCTGCTGCGGTATCTACATCGGTAGTGTCTCCAATGTTTAAACCTAAAGGATCAAGTAATTGATTGGGTAAATCGGCTAAATTAGCAGGAATGGTAGCAAAGGCTTCACCAATACCGCCCCAGAAGCTAAATCCACCGTCTTCTTCTCCTTCTCCTCCTGCATCTTCAATGGCTAATTGTCCATAAATAGAGTCCAGTGTACCTACCATCGCTTCTTTGGCGAAAACACCCGTAAAAATGCCCACCGTTGCTGGCCAATTGTCTTTTTCTAACCCCATTGGCGCAAATACAGGGGTTACCGCTTTACTGGTGGCACTCAATACCGAGCGATCGCTGTCTTGATTCCCAAATGATCCATCTAATCCCACCGAGTTTAATAATCCTAGCACCATAACCATTAAAACAATTACCCGTCCTGCTTTCCATAAGAAGGCTTTTAAGCGTTCCCATGTACGAATTAGGACACCTTTGACACGAGGTAGGTGATAAGGGGGTAATTCCATGACAAAATGGCTAACTTCCCCTTTTAACAAGGTTCGTTTCATAATAACGCCAGTAAAAATCGCTGCTGCAATGCCCAACAGATAGAGTCCGAAAACGATATTTTGACCGCCAATCGGGAAGAATGCAGCAGCAAATAGAGCATAAACGGGTAATCTTGCCCCACAAGACATAAAAGGGTTCATCATAATCGTCATTAAGCGATCGCGTGAATTCTCCAAGGTTCGTGTGGCCATAATTGCCGGAACATTACAACCAAACCCCACTAACATAGGAACAAAGGATTTGCCCGGTAACCCCACCATACGCATTAATCTGTCCATCACAAAGGCTGCCCGTGCCATATAGCCCGAATCCTCTAGAATTGAGAGGAATAAGAACATAAAGCCAATGACAGGAATAAAGGTGGCTACGGTTTGAATCCCCCCACCTGCGCCATCTGCGAGTAATGCAATTAACCATCCCGGTAGTCCAATTCCTGCTAAAACATTAGCCAACCCATCGACAAAGATTGTTCCTGCTGCAATATCAAAGAAATCAATAAATGCAGCACTAACATTGATGGTAAACAAGAACATTAGATACATTACCCCAAGAAAAATAGGAATTCCAAACCAGCGATGAAGTACGATTTGATCCAAACGATCTGAGGTGGTATTGCTGACTTCTCCTTGTCGTTGAGTTGCCCCTTCTGTCACCTGACGAATAAAGCCATAGCGACTATCAGCGATTAAAATGTCGATATCTTCCCCTAATACCTGATGAATTTGGCGACGATGTCTAACCACCATCTCTAATAACTCATCTCCCCCTAATTCGGGAGCAATTCTATCTTCGTATTGCAGTAAATTTAAAGCCGTCCATCTGGGTTCAACAATGCGTTGACTGCTATGCTCAGTAATATAAGGGACAATCTCTGTTAACGCATCTTCAATCACCGCAGGATAGGCCACATAACTAGACGTTTGATGGAGATTTTCCACAAATTCTTCAATCTTATATACTAATTCCCTAACTCCTTCCCCTTTAACCGCATTCATGGGAATCACAGGACAGCCTAAACGGTCTTGTAAAAGGTTAAGATCAAGGGTAATGCCCCGTTTTTCAGCAATATCCATCATATTTAGGGCGATAACCATGGGCAGACGCATCTCCATGATTTGGGTGGTTAAATAGAGATTACGCTCCAAATTAGACCCATCCACGATATTAATAACTAAATCGGACTCACCCGACAGTAAATAGTCTCTAGCGACTAATTCATCCATTCCCGTTGCTTCATCTTCCACATCAAGGGAATAAACACCGGGTAAATCAACAATCGTAATTTCTTGTCCTTCATGTTTAAACTGCCCTTCTTTGCGATCAACTGTCACCCCCGGCCAGTTACCTGTTCGTTGATTTGCCCCCGTTAAAGCATTAAAAAGAGTAGTTTTTCCACAATTTGGGTTGCCAATTAAGGCAAGAATCGGTTTTACCATTAAATTTTCCCTTGGATTTGAATGTTGAAACGATAATTCACGAAAAGTTTTGTGAGGTTAATTGAAAAAGATTCGCAATTACCCCCTCTAAATATTACTGCGAGGTCAGCATCCTTAGAGTAGAGTTAGGATTAAAAGATAATTAAGTTTAATGGTAAAAAAACATATATACGGCACTACGCAAAAATGTGCTTGACATTCAAGATTCCTAAAACCCACTCAGGGATTGCTTTTTACTTTGTAATTTTTAATTATTAATTGTGCGTAGCACTATAACCGTACATTTTAGGGTAATCTGAAATCTTGGTGAACATTCATAACCCTCAAGGAGATTATTGTGGAACGCACATTTATTATGGTTAAACCCGACGGTGTACAACGGGGATTAGTTGGCGAAGTGATTAGTCGCTTTGAAAAAAAAGGATTTACCCTCGTTGGCTTAAAAATGCTTCAAGTTCCGAAATCTTTAGCCGAAGAACATTATGCGGTTCATAAAGAACGCCCTTTCTTTAGCGGTTTAGTTTCGTTTATCTGTTCTTCTCCTGTCGTAGCGATGGTATGGGAAGGACAGGGCGTTATTGCATCAGCCCGTAAGATTATCGGTGCAACCAATCCCTTAGAATCAGAACCCGGCACAATTCGAGGGGATTATGGCGTAGAAGTGGGAAGAAACCTAATTCATGGTTCAGATGCCTCAGAAACAGCCCAAGCAGAGATTAAATTGTGGTTTACTGAAGATGAATTAACCAGTTGGAATCCAGTAATGACCCCTTGGTTATACGAATAATTAGGTCTTAATAGGTAGGGGCATAAGATACTTATGCCCTCATACCACAGAATAAGGCTAGTAATCCCCTGATAAACTAGGGAATTGCCCTTATTGCTCGTTTTTAAGCTTCAGTTTCCACATAGAGAAAGAGAAGTCCCATGGTAGCAAAAGCGAGAATGGCAAGAGCAGGAATACAAATTGAGGGCAAATATGAAGCTGCCATAGTTTTTTCCTAATTGATTCATAAAGAATTTACCCCCCAGATGGTACTGCAAAATCGAGAAGCAATCGTCGAAAATGTAAAGATTCTTAACAAAAGATGACAAGGAATCAGATTATCTTAAACTAAACTCTTAGAGTTAATCCACATTCACATAAGAGACTCAATAAACAATGACAAGTGTAGTTGGACCGGGTGGAGATCCCCAAATCGGCGATCTCGCTACCCCTTTAAATTCCTCTGCTTTCTCCAAAGCGTTCATTAATAACCTACCCGCCTATCGTCAAGGGTTATCCGCTAACCGTCGAGGCTTAGAAGTTGGTATGGCGCATGGTTATTTTCTGTTTGGCCCCTTTGCTTACACTGGCCCCTTGCGTAGCACTGAATATGCAGCTACAGCAGGTGTATTATCCGCAGTCGGCTTAGTTATCATTCTCACTATTGCTTTATCTCTCTATGCCAGTGTAACCACATTTAAACCGTTACCCTCTGTTACCAATGCCACACCTCCTAGTGATCTCGGCACGAAAGAAGGCTGGGGTGAATTTGCCAGTGGCTTTTTAATTGGCGGTTGCGGCGGTGCATTTTTCGCCTATCTTCTCTACTTAAATCTAGATACCGTCACCAGCCTGATTAAAGGGGCATGGTCTGTCATGTAGTGCCTTTTTTCTGCACTATCTAGATCATAGTAAATAATTAGGCGCAAGACTGCGCCTTTTTTTTTGGGGAGAGTAGCTTTTAGCTGAAAAGGTTAAAATATAGATCATTCTAGATTATATTTTTTACAAAAATACTATACAAATTGAGATTAAGTTTTGTATAGCAGAATTAACCACTTAAACTAACATTATTGGAGACTCCAAAATGGTAATATCACGGTTGATGGATCAAATTGGGGATTGGAATCCTCAACTGCTACGGGAATTGAGAGGACGATTAACCTTAAGAAATCTTATTATTACTCTTTGTCTCTCATGTGGCTGTCAATGGCTCATTTATCTCATATTTCGTTCCATGCTCTTTCGGCCATTACAGGTAATTTTACCTTCTGTTGTAATCATTTTGGGGTCTTATCTACTGAGTCATGATTTAAGCAAGGAATATCGACAAAAAACCATTGAATTTATTCGCTTAACTCCTCAAACCAGTCAAGAAATTTTAATGGGTAAGTTATTAGGTATCCCCATTTTAATTTATGTGGCGATTTTAGCAGCAATTCCTTTACATTTTATTAGTTTTTTAAAAGTAGCTAATCCCTTAATGGTTTTGGGAGTTTACAGTGTGTGGATTGTCAAGGG
>JBFRWB010000093.1:0-12220 GCA_051439375.1 Microcystaceae cyanobacterium | reverse complement strand
ATATTTCAGGAGAAGAAATAACCGTTAATTTAAACAATCTGACCATTACTGAAGGACAAGTGACAGACATTGGAGGAGGAATTCTTAATAGCAATACACTAACGATTAATAACAGTATCATCTCAGGAAATATAGCTTCTTCCTCTTCTTCCAGTTCTAATGGTGGTGGTATCTACAACAATGGAATTCTAACAGTTAATAACAGTACTATCTCAGGAAATACAGCTTCTTCCTCTAGTTCTAGTTCTAACGGTGGTGGTATCTACAACAATGGAATTCTAACAGTTAATAACAGTACTATCTCAGGAAATACAGCTTCTTCCTCTTCTTCTAGTTCGAATGGTGGTGGCATTTATAATATCAGTAGTGGGACTTTGAATTTAACTGATTTAACAATTGGAAATAATTCTGCAACTAATGGAAGTGGAATTTTTAGCGAAACCTCTCTTGTATTTAACGGAACAACCAATATTGGTTCTGATATTGTAACAAGTGGAAGTCAAACTTATAACGATGCAGTTACCCTTAATAATAGTGCAACACTCACTGGTACTGACTTAATCCTTAATGGAATTAATGGGAATAATAACGATTTAGTTTTAGATTTTAGTAGTCCTATTAATATCGATAGCAGTACTTTGGTGGATATTAATAACTTTACCAATCAAGGTTCAACAACAATCTTCGGAAACTTGACGACAACAGGAAGTCAAACTTATATTGGGATAGTAACTTTAACCAATAATTCTATCTTAATAACGACTGATAGTAATATAACCTTTAGTAGTCAAGTCAATGGGAATGCTAACTTAACAATTAGCACAGGAAGCGGTAACATAACATTTAATAGCGAAGTTGGTAATAGTGATGCTTTGGGAAGTTTAACGCTCAATAGTAGCGGAATAACTCAATTCGATAACACCATTAATGCTAGTGATTTGACTACGAATGTAGCTGGAGAAACACAGATTAATGGAGATGTTACCACATCAGGCACTCAAACCTATAATGATCTCTTAACCCTAGAAGGTGAAAGAATACTAACAGGAAATGAGATCAACTTTAGTTCTACCGTGAGTGGAGGAGGAGAAACCCCAACATTAACCTTAAAAACATTTGACAATAGCCGTAATATTGAAATCGGTGCATCTAATAACGATAATAGTAATCAATTAAATCTCACTACTAGCGAAATTAATAACCTAGAAAATGGATTTGATTCTATAATCATAGGAAGTGAAGAAAGTCAAGGAGAAATAACAATTTCTAATGATGTTATATTCCAAGATCCTGTTATCCTGCGATCGCCCTCAATAACAGTTGATAGCAATATTACTGGACAAGATGATAGTTCGATCACCCTAGAAAGTAATAACATCCAATTAAATGGGAATTTAACCACTAATAATCAAGACATTACCATTAAAGGTCAAACTATTTTAGGAAGTGATGTTACTCTAAATACAGATAATAGCAATGGGGATATTTCTTTTGAGGGGAAAATAGATGGTAATTTTGCCTTAACCCTCGATGCAGGAAGTGGTGAAATTGAGTTTACTAATGCTGATGTAACCTTTTCTGGGGTAACTTATGAAGGAGCGATTGGAAACGATGAACCCTTAGCAAGTTTAACCGTAGAAAGTCCGATTGTGGGGGCAAGTCTGTTAGTAAGAACCATTGAAGAAATTAATACCCAAAATATCGTAACCGATGGAGGTGCGCTTTATATGTCTTCCCAACGGGGGGATCTTACCACGGGTGATATTATCACCTCTGGGGGAGACGTTACGCTATTAGCAGATAACGAACATGATATCACGACGGGAATTATTGATACCAGTGGTGAAATTGGAGGGAATGTATTCTTAGATCCTCTTAATGTTACTGTTACTTATATTAACGCTGAAGGAAGCTCAGGAAGAGGTGGAAATATTACTATCATTACAGAAAATATTTTTACCAGCACGGGAACGTTCTTTTCTGAACTTGCACAAAGAGATGTCAATCTTTCTTCTCTAGGACAAACAGAAGGTGGAGAAATTAGTTTTGAAGGACAGCAGATTAATTTAGGCGAACTGAGTATCAATCGCTTATTATTTCAAGCAAATGCTCAGATTCGTGAAACTGTTTTCAGTCGGGCCGCAGCTTCATCTTACGATTTAGACTTTACAGAAGTTATTTGCCTTACATGTAACAATAATGGTGATAGTGGCGATAATAGTAATATTGGTGGTGGTGATATTGTTAATCCTGAGGTCGAGCCTCCAAATCCTCCTGAAACCCCTGAAGACCCAACAAGTGACACTGATGATACTCCAAAACGCCAAGATCCTCAATTTTTCAATAATACTTATATAGCTGAGATCACGCCCAAAACATTAGCCACTTCTCAAGAAGAAACATTCAGTGAAAGTTTCGAGAATCATTTAGGATTAACAGAAAGAGAAATTAAAAGAATAACCGTTAACCAAATTCAATCTAAATTAGCCGAAATTGAAAACTTAACAGATACTCGCACCGGATTAATATATGTTACCTTTCAAGCTGATTCTGTGGCTCAAAATGCATGGATATTTGGAGATAATCGTACTCGAATTGTCCCCTCTAATAATGAGGCGATCGCAGCCAATGACCAACTCGTGTTAATCGTTGTTACACCAAGGGGTGAAGTGATTCAATATCCCGTTGAAGGTGTAACAAGAAGACAAGTAATGACTATTGCTGAACAATTTGCCAATAAAATCTCAGGACTAGAACCAGAAGAAGAATATATTAGACTCTCTCAACAACTCTATCAATGGTTAATTGCCCCCTTAGAATCTGAGCTAACAGATAAAAACATTAATAACCTAACCTTTATTTTTGACAGAGGTTTACGTTCTTTACCCATTGCTGCCCTTCACGATGGAGAAAACTATCTAATTCAACGCTATAGTTTGGGGTTAATGCCCAGTTTTTCCCTGACAGATACCACTTATAACAATCTCAATAAGCGTCCTATTTTAGCGATGGGAACGGGAAACTTTGAAGAACACCCAAATCTCAATAATCTTCCCGCTGTCCCCGTAGAATTGCAGGAAATCACGAATATAGAAACACAAGGAGACCTATTCCTTAACGAAGAATTTACCATTGAAAATCTGCAACAAGCCCATCAAGCAAACGCCTATAAAATCGTCCATTTAGCCACCCATGCTAAATTTAACTCCGGTACAGCAGAGAATTCCTTCATTCAATTTGCTGATCAACCGATGAGTTTAAATGATTTAGAGGAATTAAAGTTAAACTCACCAACCGTCGATTTATTAGTCCTTTCTGCTTGTGAAACCGCATTAGGGGACAGGGAAGCAGAATTAGGATTTGCTGGAATTGCCGTGAAAACAGGCGTTCGTTCCGTATTAGGAAGTCTTTGGGAGGTGAGTGATGCAGGAACCCTATCCTTAATGGTTAATTTCTATGAACAGCTACAGGAAGTCCCTGTCAAAGCCGAAGCCTTACGCAATGCCCAATTAGCGATGTTACAAGGAAATGTACAAGTTGAAGGTGAAGAACTTGTTATTCGTCGGGGTGGAGATCCCACTCGAAGCATTAAACTTCCGAGTGAATCTGTGTCCCAACAAGATTTCAGTCATCCCTATTTTTGGAGTGGTTTTACCCTCATTGGTAATCCTTGGTAAAACAGTAATGAGTGACCAGTGAATAGTTAACCGTTAACAGTGATCACTAAAATTCGTAATTTATTCTGTTTTTATGGAAAAATTCGACCTTAAGTCCGCCCTATCTTACTATCAAATCGCCCTAGATGCGGTAAGGAAAGCGAAAAAAAAATCCTCATCCTCAGAGATTCTAGAGGTGTTAATTGCCCGTGATCGCTTGCAAACCGCACTTCAGGACACTGCTATTCCCGATAAAGAGATTTTATTAACCATCCTTGAACTAGATAAACAATGGAAACAACAATCTGCTTGGGTGACGAAAAAGGTTGATTTAGAAGAATGGCGCAACAGTTTTGATCCCCCCGAAAGTTCATGGTGGTGGTATTTAGAGCAACCCGTCCATCAATTTGACCGCTTGGACTGGTTGTGGCGAGGACTTTATATTGGCTGTTTAATGGTTGCTTGTAGCTTAGTTTTTAATATTTCCTCGCGTTTTTTAAGTGGTGGCGCAGATACCTTAGGGGCATTTACTATTAGTGTGCAAACTTTACTGACCTTTTTGACGGCAAAAGGGACACTAACCACCGTAGGAAAACAGGGCGTTCGCAGAGTGTTAACGAGATTACATATTCCCAGATATTGGTTACAAGAGGTAGAGCTAGGGCTTTCTATCCTACTTCTGCTGGCATTGTATGGTCTTTTTTCCATTTTGCCAGAAATTGCTGCTCATTATCGTAGTAAAGGACTGAGATATTATGAGGCAGGTTATTTAGCCACGGCTGAAGCTAACTATCAACGTGCCTTATCTATTGCCCCCGAAGAAGTATCTACTAACTTTTATCTTGGTGTCCTTTACGAAGATATGCAAAACTACCCACTGGCAAAACAACAATATCGAATTGCAACAGAGGCGGGCTATTTGCCTGCCTACAGCAATTTAGCTCGGCTCTATATCTTAGACAAAAAATATACAGATGCAGCCGTTTTGCTACAACGTCAAAAGGTTCAAGGTATTCCCCTAGAAGACAACGTATTAAACTATGCTTATCACAAAAACTTGGGCTGGATTCAATTACAGCAAAATCGGCTGCGTTTAGCTGAAATAAATTTAGAAGAGGCAATTAAATTAAATGATAATCAAGCCCCTGCCCATTGCTTACTCGCACAAGTGCTAGAAAAAGACAATAAGTCTCCTGAAGAAGTCCGTACTCACTGGGAAAGTTGTTTGGGTTTTGCCACTGCTCTTACCCCAGAAGAAGCCGACTGGATGACAATGGCTCAAGACTACTTGATTAAAAATCCCCCCCAATAACTACTTAGATATTTCTCCAACTTAAACACCATAATAGATATGTCAACCTCTTCTCAAATATATTTATCCCTCGTTATTGCAATTGTTAGCTTGACCTTACCTAGTGTTGCAAACGCCAACCAAGTAATTGAAAGCGAAGGCAAGGTGACAGCTAAATATGCAGGAAGTGACTTATTTCGTCCTGTTACCGTGGGAATGTCTCTCCAACCCGGAGATATCCTCTATCCTGATGCTAATGCACGAGTGCTGGTAATGTGCGATAGTGGCTCACTTTGGCAAGTTACCCCCGGTCTTCCTTCCTCTGTTAAAACTCACTGTCCCGATTCTCCTATTACTCTAATTCGCTCAGGATTTAGCGATATTGTTGGTCAACAAGATCAACGGATTCCCTATCTTTTGGGTCCTCGCTACACGCTTTTACAAACCCCCAATCCCACATTGCGTTGGAACCCAGTCGCAGGAACCCAACAATATACCGTTAAACTTTTAGGGAGTGATGGGTTTATTCATTGGTCAACTACTACCAGTGCAACGGCTATCAAATACCCTCAAGATGCACCTCCTTTGCTGCAAAATATTAATTACTTACTGATTGTAGAAATAGATTCTGTTGCATCATCGTTACAAGATGCAGGGGGAATTCTCGGTTTTTCGATCTTATCTTCTCCCAAGATTCAGGCGCTTCAACAAGAAATTGAGAATGCGCTCACTCAGCCTAATTTAACAACGGCTGCTCAAGCTTTAATCACAGCTAAAATTTATGAAAAATATGGCTTGTTTCAAGATGGAATTGAGATTTTAACCCAAGAACTACAAACCAATCCTAATTTAGTACCTAATCAAAAGGCATTAATCTATAACCTATTAGGGAGATTATATAACGAAGTCGGGTTAACTCGTTTGGCTGAACCCTATTTTAAACAAGCGGCTGATTTGTTTAAAACCCTAAATAATAAACTGGGACGAGCAGAAGCATTAGCCGGATTAGCAACGGTTCAATGGCTTAATCAACAAAAAGACCAAGCTACAAGAACAGAAAAAATGGCTTTACAAATTTATCAAGAGGAAGGGGCTTTAGAACGGAAAAAACAATGGGAAAAAACCCTGAAAAGAGCAAGAGAACATGAGCCAAGTTCCCTTCCTCCTCAAGATTTAATTCCCATTACCGAAGAATATGTACCCGATTTAGGGCAGAGCGTTCTAGTCCCGTAGCAGTTCTAAACCATAAAAAACATGATATGTTTAAAAATACAACTTGGCTATCTTTACTACTCTTACTGATCACATATATAACGTTTGGTTGGTATATTGATCAGGGAAAATCAATTTATCAGCAATTTTTTATTGACTATGGTAGAAGTTGGGGCTGGCAAGATTTTCTGAATAGCATTAACCTTGTTGAAACAGATGTTGCGATCACCTTAGTTTATGGGGTTGCAACCCTAAGTATTTTACTCATTACCATCGGACTCATTGCTCCTATAACCCTGATTACCGTTGCCTTTGGTAGTAGTTTTAAATCTAATTTGTGGTCAATTGTTTCTATTCTTCTTTGGTCTTTTACCTTTGTTTTTATACTTCGCTGGTTTGCCCTTTTCTCCCAGTTTTTACTCCTACTATCGGCAGCTATCTTAGCTAAATTAGACTTACAAGATCATGGATTAAAACAATGGAAAGTATCAATTTTGATAATGATGATTTGTTTTTTAGGCTTTGTGATAGGAGTAATTTCTCATTCCTATTTGAACGTGGGTTTGGAATGAATTCTCTGGTAAGCTGTTAAGTATCGCACATTGGTCTGTGGAGATGAGGGAATAGGGAATAGTGAGGGAGCAGCTTTTTCCGTCAATTGGAAAATACCCAGTTTAAATGCGTCTTAGCTCAATTAAAGACAAAAGTAAACAGACGGGTTTATCAAGTAATATTAAATCTGCTTAAATCGCTATACTTAAAAGTTGTATCATTTTATCCTATTATCAAATAATGCTAAGGGAACTCAAAAGTTATGGATTTACCGTCTTTTCTCTGGTTGTGGAAAATTGCCGCTTGGTCGATGGGACTTTCCCTACTCTGCTACAGTTGTTTAGGGGTTTCAGGAATATGGATCTTAACACAGCGTCGGCGTAAAAAACCTCGTCCTAACTGGTTACGTCCCTTGCACTATACCATTGGCGCAATTCTTGTCATTCTTGTTATCTTATTACTTACGATTGGCATTGTGGGAACATTAGGTCATTATGGTAGTTTAGGTCATTCATCCCATCTGATTGCAGGTCTTTTAACAGTTATTTTAGTGCTAGTTTCTGCTGGAAGTGCTACCCAAATTAATCCTCAGCATCCTTGGGCAAGAAATATTCATTTGGGAGCAAATATCATTCTTTTACTCGGATTCGCCTTTGTTTCCCTTAGTGGTTGGGTCGTTGTTCAAAAGTATTTACCGTAAGGTATGAGGTGCAAGGTATGAGGTATAAGGAATTAAGTTTAAGACTGTAAAACCTAGAACCTAAAACCTAACACCTAGATCCTTATTAAATTCCCCGTTGAACCGCAGCAGCAGCCTGTTTAAATTCTAATTTCAGACGTTTTTTCAATTTTTCAGGCAAAGGACGGACTCCATAGGACGTATAATAACCTGCCAGTGCATTTAAAGCAGTTTGCATCTTAGTGAAAGAACGAAGTCCACCTGATTCTCCTTGACGACGATAAAGAGAAATATAGTCTTTAATTTGTTGACGGGCTAATTCTTGGATTTCTACTTTATTTTCCGCATCATTAGGTAAATCAATGGCTGTATTAAGGGTTTCAATCACGGTTAAGGTATCGTTTTTGTAATTTCCGCTTAATGATCCCGTGCTAGCTGAACAACCCACTAGGGTAATAACAGCGACTAAAATCACGGCTAAGAGGCGAGAAAGGGAGGATTTGACTATAGACATCGTGTAAAGGTTTCCAAAATCATAAAAATTAGACCCCACTATCCTATCATTACCAGTCATCAAAAAATCAAATTAAAAACCTGTTCCTACGACTGCTATCGGCCAAGTCCACCCTAATATTAACTATTCAGGATCAACCCAACGGCCATCTCCTTTAATTAACTCAATTAATGCACTGACTCCTTGTTCTTCTGGGACTTTATGAATTTCTTCTCGTCCTCGATATAAGGAAATATAGCCCGGTTGTTTGCCAACATAACCATAGTCAGCATCGGCCATTTCACCGGGGCCGTTAACAATACATCCCATCACTGCAATATCTAAACCTGTCAGATGCTTCGTTGCTTCTCGGACTTTATGCAGTACTTCTTCTAAATTAAAAAGGGTACGGCCACAGGAAGGACAGGCCACATATTCAACCATCGTTTTTCGTAAGCCTAACGCTTGTAGGATACTATAACATACGGGAATTTCCTTTTCAGGGGCTTCTGTCAAAGAAACCCGAATGGTGTCTCCTATCCCTTCTGCGAGCAGTGTTCCGATTCCTGCGGTGGACTTGATTCGTCCATATTCACCATCTCCTGCTTCTGTAACCCCTAAATGTAGGGGATAATCCATTCCTAACTCATTCATCCGTTGTACCATTAAGCGGTAAGCCGCTAACATAACAGGAACACGGGAAGCTTTTAGAGAAATAACAATATTATAAAAATCAAGGGACTCACAAATACGGATAAACTCCAAAGCAGATTCTACCATTCCTTCGGGGGTGTCACCGTAGGTAAACAGCATCCTTTCCGCTAAAGACCCATGATTTACACCAATTCGCATGGCTTTACCTTGTTCTCGCAGGGAAATCACCAGAGGTTCTAGGGTTTCCCGAATTTTATCTCCAATGGCTTCAAATTCTTCTTGTGTGTATTCACTACGGGTTGGACTGGGTTTTTCAAAAACGTATAATCCGGGGTTAATGCGTACCTTATCGACGTGTTTGGCAACTTCTAGGGCAATTTTCAAGCCATTATGGTGGACATCAGCCACAAGTGGTACAGTTTTATAGGTTTTTGCTAATTTTTCTTTAATTTCTGCTAAAGCTTTGGCGTGTGCCAAACTAGGAACAGTGACTCGAACGATTTCGCAACCAATTTCATGAAGACGGCGAATTGCAGCAACAGATCCTTCAATATCTAGGGTATCCTCATTAATCATCGATTGGACAACCACAGGATAGCCACCACCAATAATGACATCTCCTACTTTAACAGGGCGAGTTTGACGACGGTGAATGGTCGTATCAAATTCGGGACGCTGAGAAACTTGAGGGGGTTCGAGGGTTTGCATAGGGGTTAATCAATGGGTAGCGAGTTTGACCAAATCCTATTTTAACCTCATCAGGAGATCGGAAGATCGGGAGATGGAGAAATAAGACAAATGAGTAGAATAACAATTAAGTTGGTGACTTTCCCTGATTCAATGTCCACTGTTTACTGCTCACTGAATTACTGGTCACGATTTATTTATAATTGGTAATTTAATAATTCAGAATTTATAAAATGGTTACGCTGCTTTTACTTGACCCAGAGCATCAACATCCTATCAAACAATGGTATTTTCCTGAACAAAGCTGTATTCGCATTGGTCGTCATCGGGATAATGATGTGGTCTTTACAGATTCTCTATCTATCTCTCGTTTTCACGCCGAAATTTCCCAAAGTAATAAATCGCAGTGGCAATTAAAGAGTTCTGGTGTCAATGGTACTTATGTCAACCATAACTTAGTAACAGAAGCAGATTTACAGGATAATGATACAATTCGCCTCACCCCTCACGGTCCTCTCCTTTCTTTCCAACTGAGAAATGAAGACTTAACGACGACTCTTCCTGAAGAACCCATTTGTAATCATCAAGGAAATGACCCAAACAACCTCTTTTGTATTCATTGTGGTCAGCCTATCGTAGAAAAAGAAGTTTTTATTCGACAGTATCAGATTTTAAAAGTATTGGGCGTGGGTGGGATGGGAACAACCTTTTTAGCATGGAATAAGGAAGATCCCTCGATTAAACCGCCGCCATTAGTCGTTGTTAAAGAAATGAATGCGGATATTGCCAAAATTCCTAAAGCACAAGAACTATTTGAACGAGAAGCCAGAATTTTACAATCTTTATCCCATGAAGGAATTCCTAAATATCATGACTTTTTCCTAGAGAATGGACAAAAATATTTGATTATGGAACTTATCCACGGTCAAAATCTAGAACAGTACGTTTCCCAACAAGGAACGGTTAGTTTGTCCCAAGCGATCGCATGGACAAAACAAGTCTGCCAGATTTTAGACTATTTACAAGGACTAAATCCCCCTTTAGTCCATAGAGATGTCAAACCCGCTAATTTACTCCTTACCGCCCGTGATAAACGCATTATGCTGATTGACTTCGGTGCAGTTAAGGAAGTCGGAACCCCACCGGGAACCCGTATTGGGGTTGAAGGTTATACGGCCCCCGAACAATATCGGGGTAAATATTCGCCTCAGTCTGATCTTTATACCATCGGTCCGACTTTAGTTTATTTACTCACAGGAGAAAACCCCTTAAAATATTATCGACAAATTAAAGGAGAAATTTACTTAGATGTTAGCCAGATTGAGCAAATCCCACCTAATTTAGCCAAAGTTATGGAAAAAGCCTGTCAACCGAATCCCAGCGATCGCTATCAAACGGCACAGGCTTTATATGAAGCTTTAGGTACTTGTCTAGAAACTTGACAATAAGAAGAAAGAACAGCTAAGAATAAGAAATTTTATTCATCTGGCTCAATCGTGCTACTTAAGCCATGATTTTTTAGGGTTTCACAATAAAATTCGGCGGGTTCTAAAGCGCAAGTAATTACCAAAGCAACCCCACTGTTGTGAGCTTCCATCATAATGTTAACGGCTTGGGGTTGGGTCATTCCTGACACCGTTTTCATAAGGGTTTGCACCACATACTCCATTGTATTAAAGTCATCATTATGAAGTAAAACTTTATAACGGGGTGCAGGTTTGCGAATGGTAGTGGTAGATGGGGAACGCTTTTCTAAAACGTCAGTCGTCACAACCTTTCCTCCTGTCTAGGTTTATTGTTATTTTTTAAGTTTTATTTTAACAGTTTCAGCTTTGGGAATCATAACTCATTATTGGGGAACAAATTAAGTCTCTTTTTCGCCAGTAAGTCTTAGCCTATTGTCTGGCAAGTCATCTTCTGTTCCTTAATATATTTTTTCTCTAATGGTTAATTTTGCTAAAATCATTTCTCCTTTGCTGGGTTTGACTGTTTTACTAACAGGTATGGGTCAATCTCCCTTAAACGCCCAATTAAGCCCCAATCAGCTTGAGTCTCTCATGACTCAAACCTTAGAAACAGCCAATAATGAGAGGCTGGTACAACAATCACTGACTACCCTTGACCTTTTAAAAACAGGCAAATATCAAGAAGCTCGTCGGTTTTTATCCCCTGAACTCTCTAAGAGAATCTCTCAAGAAGAAATTGCTACTTTTTGGGAAAACATTACCAATAGACGAGGCGAGGTCAAAAAGTATAATGACACAGAAGTGATTAATACTTTAGATGCTGATATTGTTGTCATCGATACTCAATTTACCAATTCCCAAGAAGATATAGTGATTACCTACAATAAGGAAGGACAGATTATTGGGGTTAATTTTATTGGTTTAGAATCAGTCGAAGAAATGGCTGAAGGATTTATTCAAGCGTTAATGAAAAAAGATTATAATGCAGCCCGTAGCAACTTACATCCTTTCCTCAAAGCTGAGTTATTTTCTGCTCAGATTCAAGATAAATGGGAAAGCGTAATTGCAGAATATGGCAATGGTAAAAAGATAGAAGAAATTACCATTGTTCCGAGTTTTGGCGGCGGAAGCGGTAAGTTAGTAACCGTTACCGTACAATTTGAGAAAAGAAGTGATGATGTTTTAATTATCTTTGATGAGAATCAACTCATTACTGGGGTTGATATGGCAGTTGATTAGATAAGTAACCAGTAACAAGTAATAAGTAATAAGTTAAACTTCAGGATTAATTTGACTTATTATTTATTGCTTTTTTGACTATTTCCATGTAATACCAAATCCGACTTATAAAACCTAGTTATAATGGGGGAGATAATCTACCTAGTTACACAGATGCCAAGAAAGACTCATATCAAATCCGCTTGATTAACCATAGTTAATTTAAGTCAACCGGCCACCAATGATACTGAGTGTAACCTCGAACCCATTCTGGTCTCTTGATCAAAGCCCGACATCGCTGGCACAAAACTT
>JBFRWB010000092.1:0-4080 GCA_051439375.1 Microcystaceae cyanobacterium | reverse complement strand
ATAGAAAATCAAAATACAGTCAAAGACAAAATGTTAAATGAATCAGCCTCTCCAGAAATCAAAGCAACGGGAGATAACCTCCAAGAAGGTCAAAGGAAAACTTTACTTCTAGCTGCTCAATTAACCCAACTACTCTTTAAAAAACTCAAGGATAATCCCACCTTAAGGAAAGACTTGAAAATCAAATTAGATGAACCAGCTAATGTCAAGATTTATGTGGGGGATGAACTTAAATATCAAAGTCAAGAAGGGGCAAATCCAGAAGTCAATCAGTTAAAAAAAGAGCAACTTGAGCTTATCCAAAAAGCTCTACAAATGAAAGTTGGCGATGAACTTAACTCTCAAGCAAATATCACCATTACTGTCAATGATAAACCCGTATTAACCGTGAAAAATGGAGTCCTCCAAAAAAATGATTTACAAGCTGAATTGATGGGGGAATTAAGCCAAGAGATTTCTCTGGAAAAAAGGGGTAAAAAGACATCAGACTTCACGATTGAAAACTCAAATCAATCAAAACAAATAGAAGAGAAAACTAAATCCTCTCAGGAGTGGGAAAATAAAGATAATAATCAAGAACCCAAACAAATCCCCATAGAAATCCCTGATGAGTCTCAGGAGAAAGAGACTATTAATAGAAAACCTAAAGAGATTACCATAGAAATCCCTGATGAGTCTAAAGGGAAGACAAAGAAAGAATTTCTTGAGATTCCGATAGAAATCCCTAATGAATCTCAAGAAATAGAACATAAACTTGATACACAAACTCTAAAAAAACAAGGAATAGATTATAACTTAGTGAGGGAGGATCTGGAGCAAGTCCCTAACAAAAATAGTCCAGTCATTATTATTGTTAATAATAATCAACAGAGGAATAAACTAGCTGAAGCTACCCAAAAGGCTCCTAGTAATACTAAGGTTGGGTTATTACAAAGAGTCAAAGATTTCCTTAAACAAAAAACACCACAACCTATCTCTAGAGCCGTCAATATTCTGATGAGTCCCTTTCGGAATGAACAAGCTAGACAACAAGATTTAAAGGGGTTAAGTACATTAATGACCAGTAAAAAACTCCTTCAAGAATTTGGAGCTAAAAATCACGAAACTATGAATTTTACAACGGGTAATTATCAGTTTCAACAAGAAAAAGATGCAAGTATTAAAGTAACCGATGCTCAAAGGGGTATCTTATTTAATTATGATGGCAAGATAGGAAGTATCACCACTAATAATCTCGAAAAAGGGGATATAAAAGCTTTAGACCAGATCAAACAAGAGTTAAATCAATATCAAAAAAATAGGAGTAGAAGACAACAGGAAAGGAATCAAGAAAAAGAAGTAGTAGCGATTGGTTGATTTTGGGAAGAGTGAGGAGTGAAAAATGCTAAAAAATAACCAATCCTATTATCTAATACAAACACAGACATCAAATACAACCTCTTCTACTAACACAGTTATTAACAATCTGTTTTCTTCACCAGCAGCTTACGCCTTGTTAGCTTGTGGGCTAGGATTAGCAGCGTTAACCTTCTTTGAAAATAAAGGAGAAGGTTTAAAGAAGGATAAACTAGCGAAAGGACGTTGGGGGACAGAAAAAGACAGAAAAAGAGCGATGAAGGAAGCTCTTAAACAGATAGAAGCCAAAAAACACAATGAAGTCGCCGTCTGTTTATCCCGCCCTGGAGAAATATCTAAAAAGCAGACCCCCTTATTCTTAACAGATTTACAACGAGGCTGTGCCATTATGGGTGGTCCTGGTACGGGGAAGTCTTACGTGGGGGTCTTACCGATTCTCTACTCCTTATTAGATCAAGGACTGCCTATCATCTGCTATGACTTCAAATATCCTGATTTAACGGCACAAATAGCAGGGAATGCGGCCAAACGAGGGTATGAGTTATTTGTCTTTGCCCCTGGTTTTGCTGAGTCCCATGTCTGCAATCCACTGTCCTTCATTCCTAGAGAAGATCCATCCATGATGGCTGCTCAATTTGCAGAAGTTCTCAACCGTAACTTTAAAAAAGCAGGTCAAAAAGAGAGTGACCAGTTCTTTAGTGTGGCTGCGGATCAGTTAGTGCAGGGTATTCTCATGCTGGCATTAGAAACGGAATATCCTGACTTGATTATGTGCCAAGCGTTGCTATCGTTACCTAAGCTGCCTGAGAGGATTAAACATAATCGGGATAAGATTAATTTCCTCACCTACACCACCTTTAGTACCCTACTGGCCTCTGCCTCTTCCGAGAAGACTGTAGCCAGCATTATTGCAGTGGCTTCTAATAATTTTACCTCTTTGATGAAGCCCAAAATTCTCAGTGCCTTTTGTGGTCAGAGTACCTTACCTACCAAATTAGGCCGTAAGCAAATGATTGTGGTGGGGTTAGATTCAGAATTAAGGGATGTTCTCGTTCCTCCCTGTGCCACTCTTATCGATCTTATCGTTACCCGAAACGTCTCCTATAAACGGGATGAAGGCATTGCTTTGGTGGTGGATGAAGCTCCTACCATTAACTTACCGCGTATTGTTAACTGGCTCAATGAAATGCGCTCTCGTGGGTTATGCACCACCTTAGCTTTTCAGAACATTGTCCAATTAGAACAGATGTATGGAAAAGAATTAACTAAGTCCATTTGGGGCGGTTGTGCCACAAAAATGATTTATAACCCCCAAGAATACGACTCAGCTAAGTTATTCTCGGATTATCTAGGTCAAGAAGAGATTGAGTTCAAACAGAAGTCACGGAGTAAAGGCAAGGGGGGCGGTTCCACCAGCATTTCCGACCAAAATCAAGCCCGTAATTTATTAGATCCGGCTGATTTACTGAAATTTGACCAGGGGGAACGCATTACCATATCCCCTGGGTTTAAGAGTAGAGGTCAAGCTTATGTCCCTATCAAAGAAAAAGTAGAGGCCACAGAATACTTTAAGGCAACGGTAACATCTTCAGAAAGTCTTTGGTCTGAGCATATCCGTCGGCGTTTGATTGAACAAACGTCTCAAACCCAGATTACAGCAGAAGATATGAAGAGGCGTAGTTACGCTGCGTTGGCTTTTCTCCCCTTACCTGGGGATGAGCAGCTATCAACTTCCCCATCACCAGAGTCTTCTCAGAAACCGTTTACTTGGCTGCCTAACCCGGTAGAAACAGGTGTTTCAGGGGGTGCGTCATGATAGCAACTGCTACCCAAACCCCTGTTATCCAGTTGCGCCCTTATCAACAACAGTTTATCAGGGATGTTTATGGGGAAATAAAAGATAAACATCGTCGGATTCTAGGGGTTGCCCCCACTGGTGCCGGAAAAACGATTATTTCTTCTCAAATTGTCTCGGATGCCGTCAGTCGAGGCCGTCGGGTGTTGTTTGTTGTCCATCGGGATATTTTAGTTCAACAAACCTACGATAAATTTGCTAAGTTCGCCCTGCAATGTGGTTTTATCAAGTCGGGATGGGAAGAAAATAAAAAGGCATTGGTGCAAATAGCATCAGTGCAAACAATGGAATCCCGTGATTGGTGGCAAGAATGGCCAGTAGATGTAGTTATCCTTGATGAATGTCACATAACGGCATTTTCCTCGGTTATTCGGGATACGATGGCTAAAATTCATCCCAAATCTCTTTACTTAGGCATAACAGCTACCCCTTGGCGATTAAAAGCCACAGAAGATATGAGTGATATCTTTTCATCCTTAGTTTGCGCCCCGATGCCCAACGAGTTAATCAATCAAGGTTTTCTGGTTAAACCTTCTTACTTTGGTGCTGATTTGGCACAAGACACCACGATTACCATTGATGAAGACGGGGATTACAACGATAAAGCATTGGCGATCGCTTACGATCACCCTGAAATGATAGCTGAAGGGCTAAGACATTGGCAACGGTTAGCGAACGGTCGTCGTACCATTGTCTTTGCCGTTAACGTAGCCCATTCAAAGCATATTTGTGAAGCTTTCAATCAAGCGGGTATTCCGGCTGCCCATGTAGATGGCCGAACTTCCCTCAAAAAACGACGCAAGATTTACCAACAATTGGCCGATGGTGAAATTTTGGTGTTGTGTTCTTGTATGGCCTTAACAGAAGGG
>JBFRWB010000091.1:0-14437 GCA_051439375.1 Microcystaceae cyanobacterium | reverse complement strand
CCAACATCACCAATAAATTTCCTTCTTTCGGTAACCAATTCTCCCAATACCATTGACACTGGGTTGCTAAACTCTCCCCGATAAAGCTTTCAGGTATCTGTAAATAATTACCCGCAAACTTAACCACCTCCGTCGCTAAATCAGACACCTGTAACCCTATCCAATATTGTCCCGAATAAAAGTCTTTATATGTCTCAGCATATCTTAACGCTAACGCACTTTTCCCAATTCCCCCTAACCCTTCCACCGCACAAACAATGACACCTTTACTTATTTCCAGAATCTCATGAATAGCGATTAACTCATCTTCCCTTCCCACAAAATTCTTAGTCGCTTGAGGAACATTACTATCAATGTTTGTATTCTTTTTAGGAAAAGGAGGATTAAAGTTATTAATAATTTTATCCCCTGCAACATTATCCCCTGAACCTGAGTGACTTTGAGATGTATTGTTTTGCGGCGAATTAATCCTTTGATTGATCTCAATTTGAGCATTATCCCCAAAGCTTGAGTTTTCAATCCCTGTTTGATTAGATTCATTATTCATAATAAATTAGGGTTAAGGGAATATGATGTTAACTGCGATCGCTTATTATTTAACTTTTATTGTATCATACTTTATTAATTAATTGTGTCCTTGAAATAAATTTCAAGGCTAATAGCGTAAGTCTGCGCTTAGGGACTACTATTTACTTCCCTACTTTAACAATAAAATAAGTCGCTTTAGGCAACTTTCTCAGGAAGTAAGTTCTTTTATAATTTATAATTCATAATTTACACTGCAACTTGTTTGGCTTTAACAGATGGTTTAGGGATAGGTTGACCGTCTTCTTTAAGGGTATCAATGTAAAGCGCAATCGCTTCTTTGATGTTTTCTTCAGTTTCTTCTAAGGTTTTTCCTGTTGTGATACAACCGGGTAAGTCTGGAACATAGGCAGAATAATTGTTTCCTGCTACTTCAAAAATAACTAAGTATTCGTTCATGGTGTATCCTCCAATTGTGCTTGTTTCCAAATGTTTTTAAGCGTCCCGATAGCTACTTCGTCTGAAAAGTGTCCCGGTACAACAACAATACCTGTTTTTTGGGGATGTTTAAAGACTCGATGGCTTCCTCGCATTCGTGCTTGATACCATCCATCTGCTTTTAAACGTTGAATCACTTTACGGACTTTCATAGATTAACAAATGCGATCGCTTATCAGTCGTCCTTTATTGTATCGTATTTTAATAGTCTCTAAGGTTGAGGTAATAAAGGAATGTCCGTTTCAATCACTTCCCACAGTACCTCAATTTCGACACGATCATATTGATGAACAACTCTATCTCGCATTCCTGCAATATCTTTCCAAGGAATTTCAGGATGATCTTCACGAAACTCAAAAGATAAACGCTTTACTGCTTCCCCTAATACTGCTATTACATACAATATCGCTAATTGAATGGTACGATTTTTAGCAAAAGTTTCCTCATCTATTCCTTGTGTCAACTCAATAATTTATTGAGCAAATTGATTAATATCTAAAAGCGTCGCATTATCTCTGTTCATAAATACCCCTCGCGCCCTGTTAGAATGTTCTCACGACGTATCCAATTAGGACTTTTCTCAATTTCCCTCCTATCTAATAAATCTACCTTACGATGTAATAAATCTTCTAACTCAAACTGCATCCTCACCCTATCTAATAAACTCCATCGAGAGGAAGGTTTAAACGTCGCTAAAAAATCTATATCACTTTCATCGAAATTAAAATCATCCCTTAAAATTGATCCAAATATCTCTAATGATTGAATCTCCCAACGTTGACAAAATGATTGTAAGGCTTCCATTGGTAACGGAATCTGAAGCTTAATTAATTCCATATTTATTTCATCCTATTATTCAATATGCTGCTTAATCTTAAGTGTGATCTTACCCTTAATTTTAACACCAGTTGCACCCACTTGTTTAACATTCGTTTTAGTTACCTCTTTCGCTTTTTGTTTAATCTCTCCCTCTAATTCTTCCGCTTCAAAATCTTCTAACCCTACCTGCTGAATTTTTGCTAACTGATTCATAACATCAAGATTATTTTTATTCTCCTCCGCTACCTTGCTTTTTGCCTTTTATCAATGGTAACAAAAAAAATATGAATGATAAATTATGCAAGTTTACCGGCCATGAACTCAAGTTCATGGCTAACAATACAAAGTCATCTAAAGATGACTAGAAGTGTAAATTGTTATTAAATTCAAGAAAGAGAAGATTAAGCAATAAATTCAATGAAAGTTCATTTATAAAACCCCTTTAGAACTGGGAATACTATCAAGACGACGGAGATCAACTTCTAAGGCCATGCGTAACGCCCTTGCTACCGCTTTAAAAGTTGCTTCAATAATATGATGGGAGTTAATACCGTCTAATTGACGAATATGTAGGGTAATTTGGCTATGGTTGACCAATGCAACGAAAAATTCCCGTACTAATTGGGTATCATAAGTCCCAACTCGTTCCGTTGGAATTTCTAACCCATAACTAAGGTGAGGCCGTCCCGAAAAATCAAGGGCAACTTGTACTAATGCTTCGTCCAACGGGGCGATAAAATGGCCGAAACGGTGAATTCCCTTGCGATCGCCTACTGCTTCTGCTAAGGCTTGTCCTAGGGTAATTCCTATATCTTCGTTGGTATGATGGTCATCAATTTCAATATCCCCTGTTGCTTTCACTCTAATATCAATTAAGCCATGAGAGGCGATTTGATGCAGCATATGGTCTAAAAAAGGGATTCCTGTGTCTGCATGGCAATTTCCTTTACCATCGAGGTTAACACTTACTTGTATATCTGTTTCTTTTGTGGTACGGCTGATAGAGGCCATTCGTTGTGGTTGGGACGTATAAAGATTAGAAGGAAGGGGTTCGTGAGTTTGCATCGTGGTTTTTGCTAAATTAGGTCACAAGGTTAATTATAAGACGAGGGAGGAAATCGATGATGTAATCTAAAATTAAATTCTAATAGGTTATCCAAATTCTTAATATTCGTTGACGAATACTTTCTTAACTAGGAACTTTAACCAGTAAGAGGTCATTCTCTTGTTTGAGTTCAAAGATTTCTAAGGGTTTGTTAGCTGGTGGATTGATAACTGTTCCATCCAAAAAGAATTTAGAACCATGACAAGGACAAATAAAGGTTTCTTCATTCAGTTTTACTGTGCAGCCTTGATGGGTACACATAGGATTAATCGCCGTAATTTTTTTAGTTTTGGGGTGGGTAAAAATCAAAACGGGCTTGGGGGCATTTCTGCGGTCAATAATTGTTCCTTTGGTTTTTAAATGTTCTATTGTCCCCAAGGCTTGAAAACCATCCTCACGGGGGGTTGTATCTAATTTTGGTGCAGTCTTTTTTGTCTCAGTTGTGGGAGTTTCATTATTGCAAGCAGCTAAAATAACGGGTAAATTACCTGCCAAAATTCCTACACTTATCCAGTAGCAAAAATTACGTCTTTTCATGGTGTTTTCATTCCTTTGATAAAGTTTCAGTATTCAATAAAGGGTTATCTTGCCATTGATAAAGCCAAATTAATAGGACAAATAGTAAATCTAGCATCACTAATCCTGAGATAATTATAGTCGATCCGCCTGTTCCAAATCCATAACTATGCAACCCTGTTCCCAAGACAAAATTAACCCCATACCATGCCATTAGAATACCATTAAAACTGACCACACTGGTTACGGCTAACCCAAAATTTCCTAACCATCCAACTAAGCGACCATGTAAGGGAACAATATACCCCATTAAGGCAATTAATGCCCATGTTTCTTTAGGATCCCACCCCCAAAATCTTCCCCATGAAAAATGCGCCCAGATTCCGCCTAAAATAATCCCTGTTGTCAATAGCAAGACCCCAACTTGTAGAACTGCATAATTCCATTGAGAAAGACGACGGATAAGTTCTTTTTGTTGAGGTTTAAACCCATAATAAAATAGTAAAATATGACCCAAACCAAAGGCAAGGGTAAAACTCGCATAACTCAAAGTAATCGTAGGGACATGAATACTTAACCAAAAGTTGTCTCTTAGAACAGGAACAAGGGGTTTAATACTCGGATCTAAAACAGCCGGCAAACGATCTGCCAATATTAAACAAATAACTGATAAAGGTGCAGCAGCGAGTAAGTAATATTTGGCTTTAGAAAAAAGTTCAAAGAAAAAGGCGATCATTCCAATACCAAATCCCACCCAAATGACAGACTCATACATATTAGTGACAGGTGGACGGTTCGCAATTTCCATTCGTTGCCAAATTCCCCAACTCTGAGTGATCAAACTAATTGCAAAAATGCTTAAGCTAGTTAGATATAGCGGTTGATAAATGAGTAGTGAAATTAAAAGAACAATAAAAGCAATTCCATATAATATCCATGATTTACGGAAAGGTTTAAATTGATAGAAATTCACTTCTCTTTGCAAAGTTTGAGGGGTAGGATATACTTGAGGGCTAAGTTGACGCAGTTGAGTTTGTAATTGTTGACTGAGTTGTTCAATATACGCAAAGTTGTTGGGCTGAATTTGATAGTTATTCTTCAGTGTTAAGTAGGTTGTTTCTAAGGAGAGAATTTGAGATGGGTCATAGGACTGATTGGCATCTGGAAGACTCACCCAAGTACCTTTAATATCATTAGGATGGGGAACAATAGGTAAATCATCTTTTCCTACTATTTCTAACAATAAAGCGAGTCTATTTTCGACAATTAATGATTCTTCTTCAATCTGGGTTAATGGTTGCTTAGTTTCTTTTTTTTCTTTCGCCGTTAAAATCATTGAATCTAGAGAAGATTCCATTAATTCAACAAAAGTGAAATATTTGTCTGTCGGATTAATCCCAATCGCTTCTTTTAAAGGACGATAATTTACTAAGATGAAAGGTTCTTCATTCCAGTCACGATTATTAAACCATAAAGAAAGATAAGTATTGAGATAATCTAATTGATTGCTATCCGTTGCTTTATAATCTAATTTTCCATGAATGGCAATCACTTGTTCTCTCGCAACCGTATCCAAGGGTTTTTTACGTCCATCGAGTTGAACAGCTAAAGTTTGTAGAGAATGAAGAGAAGATGAATTAAATGAATTTAGAGGAATAAATAACACCCAAAATCCAATGAAAAGACTCAAAAAAAAGAGAAGTAATGAACGTAATTGATTCATAAAGAAAAATCCCAGACCAGTAGATCACAATTGTTTTCACAGGATAACGTTACTTTAAAGACTTTTCAAGAGACCTGTTATTTCAGTGACCCGTTATACCAAATCTGGTTAACGAAACCCACAATTACTATGGATAACACATATATTTTCTTATTTCATGCAAATAAGCCATTATTTTGATGTTTTATTTGCATATTCAAACTAAACTTAGTAACGAAAATAACATTTCTTCTCGATTAGAGTTCTTAAGCTTCAATAGCATCCATAATTTTCCCTAAATGATTAAAGATTGAGAGAATACACCTATGTCATTACAAGTTGACTTACTTGAACAGAGTTTTGAGAAAGTTAAACCCCATGCAGATGATTTCGTGAACAGTTTCTATAAAAATCTGTTTACCGACTATCCCGATGCGCAACCTCTATTCGGTAGCATTGATATGGCTTCTCAGAAAAAGAAATTACTTGGTTCTTTGGTCTTGGTCGTTGAAAATCTACGAAAACCCGATATTTTAACCGATGCACTCCAAGGCTTAGGCGCACGTCATGTTAAATATGGGGCATTACCTGAACATTACCCATTAGTGGGTAACTCCCTCTTAAAAACTTTTAGTCAGTATCTCAAAGAAGACTGGACCCCTGAAGTTAAAAAAGCATGGGTAGAGGCTTATACGGTTATAACAGAGGTAATGCTTGAAGGAGCTAGCTATTCCAAGGAAGAAGTTGCTCTAAGCTAGATTTAAGTAAAATTGTTTGATTATGACAATTCAGGTAGAAAAAACTCAAAAATTAAAGTCTCTTTTGACATTGAAAGCCGCTATCATCGGAATCATTATTCTTTTGGTGATTTGGTTTACATTGGCTTTTATTTTAGACCAAAGGTCAATTTTTCTACCGGGGACAACTTCTGATGGACATCTACTCATAGAAGCATCTTGTAGCTCTTGTCATGATGGCTTTAAACCTGTCTCCAATGAAACCTGTAACCGTTGTCATGAGGCCGAATTAGTACAAGATGCTCATGGAGAGAAGAAATTCCGCGACCCCCGTTGGGCTGAATTACTTACAAATTTAGATGTATTGACTTGCACAGCGTGTCATCAAGAACACGTTCCTATGTTTGGCCGTGGGGTACATTTACAACCCGACTTATGTATGGCCTGTCATCAAGGGGTTATCACAGGTGACATTCCGAGTCATAAAGGTTTTTCTCCCGATGGATGTTGGACAGCAGGATGTCATAATTTTCATGATCATCGTTCAATTTCAACAGCTTTTCTGCGAAGTAACTTGAATCAACCGACTTTATTGCCAAAACCTCAAGTTCCTGACCTAATTATTCCTGAGAGGGTTGATAAAGCCCCTGAACCTGACTTAAAACAAGAATTTTTAGGAGGGAAAGGATGAGAATAAGGCAAAAGGTACAAGGTAAACTTAAAAAGTATTTATTACTTATAATTGCTTTATTTTGGATTATTATTCCTTATTTTGCGGGAATAGCGGATACGGTAACATCGGAACAGTTACAGGAAATTAACCAACAATGGGAGGGAAGTATCCACGCACTTAATCAAATAAATTGTTCTAGCTGTCATTTGGCTGAGGAAACAAAAGCTTTTATCGCCAAACCTAACCATGAAAGCTGTCAAACTTGCCATGAAGTCCAAGTGAACACTTTTCTCTTAGGAAAACATGGTATTCGCTTAAACGAAGAAATGTCTCCCTTACAGCCCAAAATGGCAAGTATTCCGATGAAAGCAGACGCATCAGACAAAATTATGAACTGTAACACTTGTCATGATGTCCATTCTGTCAATACCTATACTGCATCCGTAGATGCTTGTCTAACTTGTCATAATGATAGCCATTCCCTAAATTATGTAAAGTCTAAACATAGCCAATTATTTGCCGCAGAAGGGCAATTACCCCGTCCTTCCGTAGAATCTGCGACTTGTGCCACTTGTCACTTGCCCAGACAGCACCAGCCAGACACAAACTCCATTTTCGTTAACCATAATAACACTTATAATCTCTTACCTCGTGATCGCATGGTCGCTGATGTTTGTATGAATTGTCATGGCATGGAGTATTCCTACAATAGCATCTTTGATGATGAGCTAGTGACCGAAAACTTTTCCCATCCGCCGACTATTAAGCTAGAAACCCTAGATTTAGTTCGTCAGTTTGAGAAACAACGATTGAGTAAGGATCAACCATAGTCAACTGATGGTTTTCTTCCCCTCACCCAACCGTTCATTTACAACAAATAAAGTTCATCCAAATCGTAACAATGAATACATTATTTCGTCGAGTCAAAACCCGTATTTTTTTATTAGTCGCTTTAGCTGTTACCATCTGCTTCAGTGCAATTGCCTGTAGTAATGTGGAAGGAGGTAGCACTCAAACCCAAGCCAGTTCGGGTATTCCTCCTGAATTAGTTGTAGATTACATTCACACCGTCGCAGAGTCCGATAGAACAGCTTATACTAAACACGTAGTTAACCGTCTGACAACTTTAGAAGGAAAGACGAAGGAAAACGGCGTAGTTCCAGCAGAAGCGACAGAAGGATGGCAAGAAGCTGGCGGAATTCCTCTTCCTGCTCAAATGTTCCGCTTAGGGGCTGAATTAGCCTCAGAAGGCGGTCAGTTTACCTACGGCTTAATTTCTCCTTGGAATATTAATGACGCACAAGCCCCCAAAGGGGAATTTGAAGAAACAGGAATGCAGCAAGTGGTAGAAACGGGCGAACCTTACAAAGCAGAGCGTGAAATTGCTGGTAAAAAGTATTATTCAGCCATTTACCCCGATAAAGCAATAGCAGAAGCCTGTGTCACCTGCCACAATACTCATCCCATTCACAAAGAACGCTACCCTGATAAAGTGTTTAAATTAAATGATGTGATGGGCGGAGTTGTGATTAATTTGCCCTTAGAAGGTGCATAATTTCCTCTATGGTGGGCTTTTTTTGCCCACCTTAACTTTAACATCACCCTAATTATTTTCAGTTGGTTAAACTCCTATGGAACTATGAAACCCACCTTTTCTACCCTCATTTTCTTAACCATTCTTACCGTTGTTTTATTTCTTCCCTTTGTATTTAGTCCCGTGTATCTCTCTATTCTTAGAGAAAGCAATTTTGATTTTCATTCATTTTTAAAAGGGGAATTATATAAGCAAATTACAGGTTATCTTTCGTTGATTTTTGTATTAACTGAAATGGCTTTGACAGCTAGAAAACATGGAAAAACATGGAAGATGAAAATTAATCTAGCCGGTTCAATGCAGCTTTGGCGTAAACTACATATTTTCTTAGGTATTGCTTTATTAGGAACAACTTTAATTCATACTTTTGGCGCACAAGGATTAAATTTTAATGCAATTTTCTTGTGGGTATTTTTTGCGGTTACACTCTCCGCATTAATGGGAACTTTAGCAGAAGTCGGCATTTTAGAATCTTCTTACAAGCATTTTAATATTCCTCTCTTGGCTGGTAATAATAGCGTTGAACAAACATCAGGAATGTCCAAAGGGGTTTTAATCCGTAAGTTACGGTTAATTTGGTTAAACACGCATATTTTTCTCGTCAGTATCTTTTTAGTTATGTTACTGGTTCATATCTTTATCGCTTACTACTATCAGTAAATATTCATTCATTAATTGTAAGTTTGCAAGACTTGCATCTTCCTATAATATTGATTATAACGACTCCAAGAATAAAAAAATGAAAAGTATTATGATCCTTCTTATTACCTGTTTTCTAACCTTATCTTTTTCTGTCCTTCCTGCAAGGGCAAATTCATCCTCTCCCTTAACCCAATTAATGACCCTTAAAACCATGGCTAAAACTGCAACCGACTATCAAATCGCAATGAATAACGGTAAACCGACCTTAATTGAATTTTACGCTGATTGGTGTAATAGTTGCCAAAAACTAGCCCCTAGTTTAGAAAAAATTCATCAAACCTACTCCGATGAGTTTAATTTAGTCATGATGAATATTGATAATGTAAAATGGAAGCCTCAAGTACAAGAATATAAAATATTAGGTGTTCCTCATTTGATCTTATTAAACCAAAATCAAAAATTAATTCAATCTTGGGTAGGGGTTATACCAAAAAATATATTAGAAAAATCAATTCAGCAACTCCTAAGATATTCTCAGAAAACTTAATTATTTAAACCCACATACTTAACTATAATTTATAGTTAACATGGCTCAAACTATCAGAATAGTTTACTTCTGAACGCCGATAACTCCTAACCTTCCACTTTCCTATGTCTCTTAACATTCACCTCTTAGAAGAAAGCTTTGAGAAAATCAAACCAAAATCCACTGAATTCTCAGAAACCTTTCATGAGTTACTGTTTGAGGAACATCCTGAATTAGTTAGTATGTTCAAAGATACTGACTTAGAAGTACAAGAACAAAAGTTATTTATATCTTTAGCGTTAATTGTAGAAAA
Organism: Microcystaceae cyanobacterium; assembly: GCA_051439375.1. Classification (GTDB taxonomy): domain Bacteria; phylum Cyanobacteriota; class Cyanobacteriia; order Cyanobacteriales; family Microcystaceae; genus JBGTGT01. Next base: position 4,787 of record JBFRWB010000091.1, on the reverse strand, counting down.
TTTACGCAATGGGGATGAATTGCATTTTGCACTCAGAAGCTTAGGGGCGTATCATACCACATTTGGCACAGTCGCAGAACAATATCCCTATATTGGACAAGCTTTAATTGAAAGTTTTGTCATATATTTAAAAGACGATTGGACAAAAGAGACAGAAAACGCATGGTTAGAAGCTTATCAAATCATTACAGATATGATGTTAGAGGGTGCAGAAAATCCCGAAAAGTATTTAGATGGAGAATTAACGTTTTATGAATGGCTAGATTTGTATGGGGAAGATGATCCCGTTTTACATAATTTATTAGAAAAAATCAATCATTTTAAATACCGTAAGGAATTAGAAGGATGAAAGATAGTTTGAGTTGTTAAGCCCAAAATATTAAGGTTTATTACAAAAAACACAATTGATTCTCTAAAAATCTAGTCAATAGACCTAATAAGAAGTATAATAACGATGAATATGCTTTAAACTTAGGGCATTTGACCATTACTAATTTACCTCTCACTAAACTTAATAAATTTGTGCCTTCTTTCTTGAAAATCATGGATACACACCCAGTTTTAAATTACCCTGATGATTTCGTTGACCATATTATTTGCGGTGACGCTCTCCAAGTAATGCGCCAAATTCCTGATAAGACAGTGGATCTTGTTGTTACATCCCCCCCCTATAACCTAAAGAATTCGACTGGAAATGGAATGAAAGACGGACGCGGTGGAAAATGGTCAAGTGCAGCTTTAATTGATGGCTATTCTCATCATAACGATAATATGCCCCATGATGAATATGTAAAATGGCAACGGAATTGTTTAATAGAAATGCTTAGAATTATTCCAGATGATGGCGCAATTTTTTATAACCATAAATGGAGAGTACAAAATGGATTATTACAAGATAGAGCAGATATTGTTAACGAATTTCCAGTCAGACAAATTATTATATGGAAAAGAAAAGGAGGTATTAATTTTAATCCGGGCTATTTTTTACCCACTTATGAAGTTATTTATTTAATTGCTAAGCCTAAATTTAGATTGGCTAAAAAAGCTAATGCTCATGGAGATGTATGGGAATTTGGTCAGGAAGCTAAAAATCAACACCCTGCGCCTTTTCCTTTAGAATTAATTAATAGAATTATTTCCTCAACAACTGCTAATATTATTCTTGATCCTTTTAGTGGTTCAGGAACAACAGCCCTAGCCTCTAAAATATTAAATCGGCATTTTATTGGGATTGATATTTCACCCGAATATTGTAAAATGGCTAAAGAAAGATTGATTGATCCTGCTTCTATATCTCCTCGCCATTTTTCTTCTGAGAAATTCAAACAAACTAGCTTGTTTTAGTCAAAATAGTAACTATGAGAACTTATACTAAAGAAAGTTTAATTACCGCCTTAAAATCCATTCGGGATCAAGGATGGATTGAAACACGAAGACGTAATAATGATGGTGGTGTAGGTAATACATTAGAAGATTTATTAGGGTTAGAAGAAAATAATTTACCACTTCCTAATGCAGCAGAGTGGGAATTAAAAGCACAAAAACTTAAGACAACTGCGCTTATTACATTATTTCATTCAGAACCTTCACCAACTGCTTACAAATTTGTCCCTAAAATTTTACTTCCTCTTTATGGATGGCCTCATCAAGAAGCTGGGAAAAAATACTCATATCAAGAGATGAGTTTTAGACAAACAATCAATGCTAGTCGGTATAGTAGTCGAGGATTTTCTGTTAAAGTTGATAGAGAAAATCAAAAAATATTGATAGATTTTAGATATGATTGTATTGATAAATCTAAACATCAAGGATGGTCACAAAAGGTTCTGAATTCAGCAGGAAAAGGAAATCTTGAACCTCAACCTTACTGGGGATTTGATGACTTATTTCATAAAGCAGGAACTAAGCTGCATAATTGTTTTTTAGTCCAAGCAGATACAAAAAGAGAACAAGGAATTTTATATTTTCATTATCAGAAGATTTATATGCTGCGAGCGTTTGATAAAAGTAAATTTATTGATGCAATTGAAGATGGTAAAATTTGTGTAGAGTTTGATGCAAGGACAGGTCATAATCATGGAACGAAATTTAGGCTAAGAAAAGACATCTTGATTGATTTATATGCAGATTGTACAGAATATTAAAATTAATTGATACAAGATTCAATCCTAAATAATCATTATGTTCATCAAACCTAACTCCATCTTACGCTTTTTCGGTTCAATTAAACTGGCTGTTCCCTTATTAAGCATTATTATCTTAATTCTTATTGGTGCAACCTTTTATGAATCTCAAGTCGGTTCATCTTATGTTCAACAGTTTATTTATAAAAGTCCTTGGTTTGGCGCATTAATGTTCCTGTTAGCCATTAACTTAGGTATATCCGCACTATTGCGCTATCCTTGGAAGGGAACAAGAAAAATTGGCTTTGCTATTACTCATTTTGGCTTAGTTGTTATTATCGCAGGGTCAGCGGCCGTCATTCATTTAGGCGTAGAAGGAATGTTATTATTAAGAATAGGAGAACCGGCAAGCCATCAAATTCGTGTTGAAGGAGATTTATTAGAAGTCATTGATGCTGATGGAACAATTCAACAAAGTTCAATTCAAATTAATCCTGATAACTCAGTTGCACCCCAAAAACTAGGTAACTTATCCCTTTTAAATTATACTGAAAATGCCACTAAAGCTGTTAACTTTATTGAAGACCAAACGGTTAATAATTCTGCGGTTCATTTAAGTTTAAGCAGTTCTCGTATGGGTCAAAATGTGGGGCAATGGTTAGCGATCGCTCCTTTAGGATTTGATACAATACAATTAGGATTAGCCGAATTATCCATACAAGAAGTTAACAATCAACAAGAATTACAGTCTTATCTTAATCCACCTTTAGATAAAGCTCTATCTCCTTATGGTGTCCTTAATCTTAAACTTAAAAAACAACAAAAACAAATTGATGTTCAGTCTTCCCTATCCCAAATAATTAACTTTAAAAATATTCAAATTAGTATCCAAGCCTTTTGGTCAGATTTTCGCTTAGATAGAAATAATCAACCCGTTTCTGCTAGTTCCACCTTTAATAATCCTGCCATTCAATTAGAGCTTACCACACCCAACGGAAAGGAACGCTGGTTTCTTTTTGGGAAAGATAATTTGAACCCTGTTCGTACCCTTATTTCAGGTGAAATTGAGCCTAATATTGACATCACTTATGAAATTGAACCTCAGAAACCCCAAAACTACCTACAAATCCTAGTGACTCCTGATGATAGCTTATACTATGCAGTCAATTCTCGTAATGGGTTTCAATCGGGTAAATTAACCACAGGAGACAAGATTATACCGAAATGGGCAGATTTCGAGATTATGCTCGATACTTATCTTCCTCATGCTCAATTACAGCGTTTAGTAATCCCTAACCCCAATTCTCAACAAACTGGTTTTCCTGCATTGTTAGTACAAACTGAAGATAAAAAAGAAGCATGGCTACCTTGGGGAGAACCTACTGTTATTGAAGACAATAATATCGAATATTTTGCTGCATTTAGCCCAAAATTAATGCAAATTCCCTTTGATATCCAACTTACAGACTTTATTGTAGAACGCAACGAAGGAGATGAGTCAGTCGCTATGTGGACAAGTCGCATTCGCATCCAAGATCCAGAAAATAAGATCATGGTTAAGCGTAATGTGTGGATGAATCACCCTACATGGTATAAAGGCTGGAAAATTGCTCAATCTTCGTGGAATCCCAACGATTTGAGCCAATCGACCCTACAAATTAAGCGTGAACCTCTCTGGGTAACTGGGTTAACATGGACAGGTTCAACTTTAGTTGTGTTAGGAATTATTATTATGTTTTATGGGTCGAGTTTTCGACCAATAGATTTCGGTGAAAGGGAACAGATAATAGATAAGATGAAAAGCTAACTATCAACAATTATTCAATCATTTCAGGTAAGGAATGAGAAAGAAAAGCATATTCTTCTACAATTTTATTGTTAATCAGATGTTCTTGAATAATGCGTTCTAAAACCTCTGGAGTTGCTTGTTTATACCAAACCCCATCAGGATAAACCAGAAGAATCGGACCCTCTGTACACACCCGTAAACAGTTTGCTTTAGTACGAAAAACACAGCTAGGACGATCTTCACTCGGTTTATCTAAGCTTAACTCTTTCAATCGTCCTTTTAAATAATCCCATGACTCCAAACTAGACGCTTTACTACAACATTTCGGTTTTGTTTGATCTGCGCATAGAAATAAATGGCGTTGAATCTGCTTTAGTCCTAATTTCTCAACGTTTTCTGTCAATAAGTCGTTAGATTGAACTGGTACAGGCGTTTCCTCAGTCATGGCACATTAATCCTTATTAATAAAAGTAGTTAAGATATGATCTTAAAATAATTATAGAATAGCTGAGATGGGGAATCATGAGCAGTTTTGACATCCTCACCGCCTTAAAACGGACGGTGATTCCTAAACCTCACAATCTAGGTTTCTGCTTCTTAGCAGTCGCCTTCACAGACTTATTCTGCTCAGGTCTTACACTCGCTCCACAGAGCGTAACCGCAAGCCCTGCGGCCAAAATGTTCTTCGCTGCGTTAATGTCCCTGTCATGGTGAGTCCCACATTCAGGACAGTCCCATTCTCGAACAGTTAACGGCATTTCCGACTCAATATGCCCACAATTACTACACCGTTTAGAACTAGGAAACCATCTATCTATCTCAATATAGGTTCTCCCATACCAACGGCATTTATAGGCTAATTGTCGGGTGATTTC
>JBFRWB010000090.1:0-25469 GCA_051439375.1 Microcystaceae cyanobacterium | reverse complement strand
TCGATAATCTGATTTTCAGGATCAATAATTGTTTTAATTTTACCATCCTCTAGCAGATAAGCTCCAATATCCTCTATATCTAAGATTTGTTCTTTGGGAACAAGTGAATAAAGCTTCTTAAAATCATTTTGAGGATTCATTCGCTTTCGGATGGCTTTTCGGGTATTCCCTGCTTGAATTAAATTATTCAAAGCAGTTAAAACATAAGGGGTATGAGTCGTTATGAAAAAGCGATTTTTCCCTTCTGTCACATTAAAAATTAGTGCTATTAAATCAATAATTCTCTTTTGAGATTTAGGAAATAGATGCGCTTCAGGTTCTTCGATAAAAAATATGTGATTTGTTAGCCCAGATACATTACCAAAAGGAAGAACTGATAAAATAAGTGACATAGGTAAGAATTCTTGTTGTCCTGATGAAGCATTAGAAAGATGAATTCTCCGTTTGTCCTTTCTGATAGAAATATAGTCTTCTCCTTTATGTTGAATATAGATTCCATCTAATATATTCTCAATAATTTCTTTCATTTTTTTATGGTGATCTGGATTAAATTGTTCTGCATATTGATATATGTTTTTGACAAATTGATAATCTGAACCAAAGTCTTTAATAAAATAGTCGATAGACACATTAGACCTCCAAAAAGAAAAAATATTCGATTCTACATTAGCAAAAAAGGAACGACCTGCTGGCATAAAAACAGGGTTATCAATTTTGATTTTTTCGTTATCACTCAACAGATTTTTGTGCAAAAGTTCAGTAACTTCTTCAAAACTATCTTGAATTTCTATGGCTGGATTTTTTTCTAAGTTTTTTTGCCAAACTTTGCATAAATTGCGTCTTGCTTTAGACAGTTCTTGAGAATAGGTTAAGGCTAATATATGTCGATTGTTAGATGATGCTTTGTTACGAAGCTCAATTAAAAAGTGTTCAAAAATATAAACGATTTGAAAATCTTGGTCTTTCCAAGCATATCTAGGGAATATTGACTGAAAAGTGTCTCTTATTTTCTTATCAAATTCTCTCTTATTTTGATTAAAGATAATAGAATTACGATAATCAACAAAAAAGTTTCTAAAAAAATAAACTAACTTAGCCAAAATACTTTTACCTTCAGCTTGACGACCAATAATAATATTGATCTTTTTAACTTCAAGTTCAATATCATCCAAATTTAGAAAGTTTTTAACAGTTAGCTTTTCTATACTCATTTTTATATCATCATCAATAGACATTTTAATCATATAACCATTCTACCAATTTGTCCAAACGTTCTTTTACTTTCTGCTAAATGAAAAAGTGAATGAGAGACTTTAAATAACGACACATAGAAAAATCCAACTACCCAAAATAAATATTGCTGTGTAGTCAATTAACATCTATGTTAAGATTATTAATCATTCTGCTTTTATCTTCTTTATGACTTCTAACTCAGAGACAACCCTTGCCCTTTCCGATCTTCACCGCCGTAGAGATCACTTAGAACAAGAAAAACAATGGCTTCTTAAACAAATTACCCGTAAACAGAAAGAATTAGCTAACTTTGTCCAGCAAATGCGAGACATCGCCACAGAAATCTTCCAAGGAAGTCGTCCTTATGTAGAGAAAATCGCCCAACTATCTCAAGAGGTTCATCAATTTTTTGAAGAGATTTTTAGCAAGAGAAAAATGGGGAAGAAAACCCGTTATAAAATTTCCCAACTCTATGAAACCTTACAAGACTCCGGCTTACTCTTTCCCTCCGATGAAGAAGACGAAGACGAAGAATTAGACGAATTATTTGAAGATGACGAAACAGAAGAAGAGGACTTTTTTAATGACTTTCGAGATCGCACTGAATCCTTTTTCTCATCCTCAGAAGAGCAAGAATCTAAATTTGACAAAAAAGAAGATATTCGCCATATTCGTCAAACATTTTTACGTCTCGCAGAAGTGTTTCACCCCGATAAAGTGACAGATGAAGAAACAAAAACTCGCCATACAGAAATTATGAAAGAACTAAACCGCGCCTATCGAGAACAAGATTTTGCTAAGCTTTTAGAATTAGAAAAACAACATCTAGAAGGAGAAACTATAGATAATGATCAAGAAGATGAGTTAACCCGTCATTGTCGATTATTAGAAAAAGAAACCCAAGTATTAAGACAGCAATATGATGCCCTATTAGATGAATTAAAATTAGTAAGAAGATCCCCAGAAGGAGCAATGGTAACCGACTACAGACGGGCAAAAAGAGAAAAGATTGATCCCATCGCCATTGCTTTAAAAGAATTAGAACAGCAAGAAGAATTATTAACCGAAATACATCAATTTGTCAAGGACTTTAAAGACAAAAAAATAACCATACAAACCTTTTTGGCGGGTCCTCCCAGCCTTGCTAAAAGACAACAGGAATATATGGAAGAACTAATGGTAGAAATGTTAGAACATTTGGATGATCTCGGCATAGAGATAAAATATTAAATTCATTCTAAATTCTAAATTCTAAATTCTTCATTCTAAATTCTTTATGACCATTTTTGCAGACGAAAAAATTCTCTTTTCTCCTAATTCACCTCAAAGTGATGCGATTCCGTTAATTTTTGCTTTTCCTAATGAATATACCGTAGGAATTACCAGTTTGGGCTATCAATTAATCTGGGCAAATTTACGTCAACGAGATGATGTAAATGTTAGTCGTCTCTTTACTGACATTCAGGAAACCTTACCCTCTAACCCTGAATTAGTTGGCTTTTCCTTTTCTTGGGAATTAGACTATGTTAATTTACTCAATTTATTAGAACAATTAAATATTCCTATCTATTCTAATCAACGTCAAGAAAATGACCCTTTAATTTTTGGGGGGGGTGCAGTCTTAACCGCAAACCCTGAACCCTTTGCTGATTTCTTTGATGTTATTCTGTTAGGAGATGGAGAAAATTTACTTAACAACTTTATCGAAGGATATAAGCAAGTAAGAAACGAAATAAGAGAAATTCAACTTAAACAGTTAGCGCAAATAGACGGAATTTATATTCCTAGCTTATATGACATTGCCTACTATCAACCTGATGGTAAAATAAAAGCCATCACTCCCATTGATTCTACAGTTCCTACCGTTGTAAAAAAACAAACCTATAAAGGGAATATCTTGTCAGCTTCTACTGTAGTAACAAAACGAGCCGCATGGGAAAATATTTATATGGTAGAAGTCGTAAGAAGTTGCCCAGAAATGTGTCGTTTTTGTTTAGCAAGTTACCTCACCCTACCCTTTCGTACAGCCAGTTTAGAAGCATCTTTAATCCCCGCTATTGAGAGAGGTTTAGCTGTAACCAATCGGATTGGACTATTAGGTGCATCCGTTACCCAACATCCTGAATTTGAATCTCTGTTAGACTACTTATCCCAAGATAAATATCAAGATATTCGTTTAAGCATTGCTTCAGTAAGAACGAATACAGTCACAGAAAAACTCGCTAAAATATTAGCCAATCGTCAAACAAAATCTATTACCATCGCCGTTGAAAGTGGTTCAGATAACCTGCGTAAAATTATCAATAAAAAATTAACCAATGAAGAAATTATTCAAGCAGCTATTAATGCCAAAGCCGGTGGATTAAAAGCACTAAAATTATATGGGATGGTGGGAATTCCGGGAGAATCAATGGAAGATATTGAACAAACTATTGAGATGATGTTAGCAATAAAAAAAGCAGCCAAAGGACTTAAATTGACCTTGGGGTGCAGCACCTTTGTTCCTAAATCCCATACCCCTTTTCAATGGTATGGAGTCAATTCTGATAGTAATAAACGATTAAAATATTTACAGAAAAAATTGCGATCGCAGGGAATCGATTTTCGCCCCGAAAGTTATAATTGGTCAGTGATTCAAGCCCTAATTTCTAGAGGCGATCGCCGTCTTTCTAAGCTATTAGAATTAACCCGTCATTATGGCGATTCACTGGGTAGTTATAAACGAGCTTTTAAAGAATTAAAAGGACAATTACCCAGTTTAGAAGAAACCGTTCATCAAAATTGGTCAACTGACCAAATATTACCTTGGCAACATCTTCAAGGTTCATTACCCACACAAACCTTACTAAAACATTTAGCCGATGCACAACAATTTATAGCCAGTGAATAGTTACCCGATTATCAAGAAATGGGATCAAGAGCGATGACATCATGGGCAATTGTTGGAGTATATCATCGCAAAATTGTGTTTTCTGTCCCCGAATCGTCTAAAATAGTTAAATTAGCGATGTAAAAATTAATATTACCTAAATTAATCCATTTAGTTAAACAAATTAAACCTTAAAAACCTGCTAGAATTTTTTTCAGATTGAGTCAATGCAATGGTCTGCGTGATGATGAATCATACATAAAAACTGAGTTTATACGGTCGGCAGAGTCCAAGAGAACAAGCTATGATGGGAATAGGCTCTTGTCGTTCGGCAAGAAAATGTGTCAGATTGTAAAGACAAGCAGATTCCTTATGGAGTTCTAATGGTATTTAACTTAGACTTTTTTGCATCCGAACCGGAAGAACAGGATACCAACACGCTGATTCAGTATCTTCAGCAGCAACATCCAGAAACTTTAGCCCGTATCGCCCAGTCAGCCAGCCCAGACATCAAAGAAATCATTACCCAAAATGTACAGGGGTTAGTGGGAATGTTGCCAAATGAGGACTTCAACGTTCAAATTACGACAAATCGGGAAAATTTAGCGAATCTTCTTGCCTCTGCTATGATGACGGGCTATTTTCTCAGCCAAATGGAACAACGCAAAGATTTAGATTCAGCCCTATCTCAAATAGACGCTTTCAATTCTCATCCGAAACAGCAACCACCTGACGCTTAATTTAACCTTTCTAATCTAATCTGGTAGCGTTAAACTGATGGCAGACTTACGTTCTAGGAAGTTTGTTTAATAAATAGCAAATTGCCCTAACAATCGTGGAGTAAACGCAGCTTTAATTGCTACTTACTGCAAAAGAATGGAGATAAGCTTCCCCTTTTAGGGGAAAAATCGGTAAAAGTGAGTCAAAATTTCTAACCCTCTAACTTAAGAAAGAGGTAACTCTGAACTCAGAACCCATAATGACAATGGTTGCTATTCCTCAATCTAATTATCTTACACCTGAAGAATACCTCATTTTCGAGGAAAAAAGTAAGGTTAAACACGAATATAAGGATGGAGAAGTCTATGCAATGGCAGGTGCATCTGATACTCATGTTACCATTGCTCTTAACATTGCTTCTCTGCTGCGAAATCATGTTAGAGGATCAGGGTGTCGGGTGTATATTTCTGATATGAAAGTTCAAGTCGAAACCTTTAACCGTTTTTATTATCCCGATGTTTTTATCACTTGCGATTCTAGAGATCAAGAAACAACAACTTATAAATGTTATCCTAAACTAATTATTGAGGTTTTATCTGATTCTACCGAAGCCTTTGATCGGGGAGATAAATTTATTCACTATCAAACTTTGGAAAGTTTAGAAGAATATGTTTTGATTAATAGTAAATGTCAACGAGTTGAATGTTTTCGTCGCAACTCAGAAGGGGGATGGATTTTTGAAGTTTATCATCCTGAAGGAGATGATTTTATGCTAAAAGGTATTGACTTTGTTGGTAAAATAAGTGATCTTTATGAAGATGTTGTCTTTAAAAACGGATCAGGTAATAATTAACTAATATCTTTCCTTTATTTGAGGTATCAATATCAGCTTTTATTTATCATGGTATTCTTTCATAAGGTAAAAGCGGAAGCGGATTAAATATAAACTCATATTATTTTAACTCTCTTTCAAGGAAAATTATGAAGAATTTAGTTTTAGTAGGTGGTGGTCATAGTCATGCTATTGTTTTAAAGTTATGGTCTATGAATCCTCTTAATGGAGTTCGTTTAATTTTGCTTAGTGATGTGACACAAACTCCCTACTCAGGAATGTTACCTGCTTATGTATCAGGATTTTATACTTATGAGCAAACCCACATTAATTTACCTCATTTAACACAGTTAGCAAAAGCAGATTTTAAGTTGGCAAAAGCAGTTGATATAGATATCGATAATCAGCAAGTCATTTGTAACAATAATGTAAAATTGTCCTTTGATGTTTTGTCAATTGATATTGGTAGCACACCTACTTTTGCTTCTATTAAAGGAGATCAATCAATAATTATTCCAGCAAAACCCGTTCCTCAATTTTTAGCAGCATGGCATAAAATTTTGGACAATATAACTAATAATCTTCAGGAATCTGTAATTATTACAATTATTGGAGGAGGGGCAGGGGGGATAGAATTAGCTTTAAATATGCAGTCTAGATTGTCTAGTTTTATTCCTAACAAAGATTTTACCATTAACTTAATTCATAAAGGAAGCGTTTTATTAAAAAGTCATAATTATCGGGCAGGTTATTTATTAAAAAACACATTAATAGCAAAAGGAATTAATTTGTTTCTTCAAGAAGAAGTGATAAAAATTGCTCCCAATAATCAAGTCATTTGTCAATCGGGTTTAACCCTCAAGTCTGATTATATTTTTGGTGTGACACAAGCAACTGCACCCAATTGGCTAAAATCTTCTCAGATAAGTACAGATAAAAAAGGTTTTATCTTAGTAAAAGATACCCTTCAATCTTTGTCCCATTCTAATATTTTTGCTGCGGGAGATATTGCAACAATGGTTAATTTTAATTGCCCCAAAGCAGGGGTTTTTGCTGTCAGACAGGGTAAACCTTTATTCAATAATTTACAAAATTTCATCTTAAATAGACCCTTAAATAATTATTGCCCTCAAAAAAATTACTTAGCTTTAATTGGCACAGGGGATCGCCAAGCGGTGGCGGCTTGGTGGAAATTAGCATGGAAATCTCCCCTTCTGTGGCAATGGAAAGATCGCATTGATCGTCAATTTATGGAACAATTTAGATAAATTAAAAACTATAAATCATAAGTTATAAATTATGAATTATCAACAAACTTACGATTGGATTGTAATTGGTGGGGGAATTACGGGATCTGCTTTAAGCTATGAGTTAGCTAAACTAGGATTACGGGTTCTTTTACTAGAAAAAGACATCAATCCTCATAATGCAACCTATTTTAGTTATGGGGGGATCTTCCCTTGGGCTGGTACAGATGAAGTAAGTCGTCAGCTTGCTCAAGAAGGCAAAGAGATTCATCGTAATTTAACAGAAGAATTAGATCATTCAACAGAATTTAGGGAAATTCCTTTACTGTTGACTATTGCACCCGAAGACGACTATCAAGGGTTACTTAAACAGTATCAACAGAAAACGCTTGAGATCCAATGCTTAGATCCTCAACAAGCGGGTGAAGTTGAACCCAATCTGGATAAAGATGCCATTAAAGGGGCGTTTTTGTTGCCTTCTGCCCAGATAAATCCCCAAAAAACCAATCAAGCCTATCAAATTGGGTTTCAGCGTCAGGGAGGCGAAATAATACGGGAAACAGCGATCGCTTTAATCAAAAATCAGCATCAAATTAAAGGGGTAAAAACCAATAAAAATACTTATTTATCTGAAAATACAGTCATTTGTGCAGGTGGATTAAGTTATAGCTTTTTAAAAGACTATAATATCTCTCTTCCTTTATATTTTACCCATACTTATCTGCTGAAAACCCCTCCTGTTAATGTGAATTTACAAACGTCCATTATGGCAGCACATTTAAAACGATTAGAATTAGAGCAGCAAATTGACAGCTTTGAGCCGTCTCAGAGGAATAGTAAGCAGCAGATTATTGATGCAGGAGCGATCCAATTTAAGGATAGTAGCCTTTGTCTAGGGCAAATTAGTGAAATTAATCCCAATCTTTCTATAAACCACAATTTAGATACTTTTGAGCAACTCATTCGCCAAGAGGTAGGTAAAATTATTCCTTGTTTGAAAACAGTTGCAGGAACAATTCATCATTGTCTTGTGGCGTTTCAACCTGATAAATTAGCTTTAGTGGGAAAAGTACCTGATTATCAAGGAATTTACCTTTTTTCAGGCTTTACTAGCACTTGGGTATTTGCTCCTCCGTTAGCCCGTCATTTTGCTCAATGGGTACAGACAGGGGAAGAATCAAAAACAATTGCAGCCCTTCAACCATAAGAAAAAATGATAATGAGGTACAATTATTAAAATATTCAAAAATTTAAAAAGCGTTATGACTCCCTCCTCCCTCACCCCTGACACCTTAAGCTTTTTGTTATCTTTAGTCCTTCCTGTTGGATGCCGTCTTAAGATAGTCTCTGAGCTAACTTATCGAATTTATTGCCCAGATTATCGTCTAGCAGAAAAAGTATGGCAAAATATCCCCCATTGTCTTGACCCTCTCTTGGTACAGGGATCAATTGTGGAGGTAGTTGCAAGTGATTATTATGCTCGTAGTCACCCTAAATCTAACAAATAAATAGAGCTTCATACAGCGTTTTCTAAAGGATCACAACGAAAGGATAAACTACAACGACAAGTAGTAGTAGCTTGGGGGTTTTGGAAGCGAAATCCCCCACCGAGTAAGTCTTCTGCATAGTCAATCCGCAGATTTTGCAGATAAGGCTCACTATGCTTGTCAACTATCACTTTAACCCCTTGATCAAGGTAAATCCTATCTTCTTCTTGGGGATCTAGGTTCCACAGTTCAAAATGATAATATAATTCTTCGCATCCTCCTGACTTTACCGTTAAGCGCAAACAGCTATCAGATTGCTGACGCACTCGTTGCATTCGTTTAATTTCTTGGATGGCAGAGGAGGATAATTCAATCATAACCAATTGGGTTTATTGCGGATCGCCTTCAATTTTAGCAACAATATTGTCAAAATAAACAGCGACTGCATCCCCTGAGCCTCTCATAGAAGTCACTGCAATTTTTCCTGATTTAAAGGCACGGTCGCGAAAATGACCTACTTTCTTGCCATTGATATAACCAATAATCATATTTCCTTTAACAACAAGTCTCAGGCGATTAGTTCCTTGGTTTCCTTGATTAATTAATTTACTTTTGCGCCATTTTCCTTTTGGAGACCAACTGTTATTAGAATGTTTTCCCATCACCCATGTACCATTGCCTGAAATTAATAAATAATAGAAATCTTGATAATTTTCTCCTCCAATTCGAGTCACTAAGCCATAGGGAACATTATCAGGGCCATTTACCTTTTTAGCATCCGCAGAGAAATCTACATTCGTAAAATCACGTCCTGTCCAAATCGATGCACCATAGTGTTTAACATGGGGTTGAAGATGAAAAAGTCCTCCATCTTTAATCTTTGCACCATTCGTTAATGACCATTTTTGTGCTGCCGAAAAATTTTCTTCTAAAACAATGGTTTGAAAATTGTTAAGATTAACAGGACTAATTAACCAACGATAAGCCCAGAAAACACCAAGACTCAATAGAGCAAATGCTATTAATCCTAATCCCCAAAAAAAGACTCCTTGAGAGGGGAAAGAAAAGGAAAGTGAACGTTTAGAACGACGCTGGCGATGTTGATAAGAAACGACGGGTTGATTATGGGAGGATAATAGAGAAGAATCAAGATGTACTGAAGGTTTGGCGGCAATGTTCATCATAGCCGAATCAAACGATCCCGGTGTATATTGAGTTTTCTTTGGGGAGTGGGAATGGGAAGGAGAAGATGCTTGACGGGACGGATGACGACCTCTTGGCTGAGAGGGTTTTCGAGTTGCTTTAGGGGGAGCAGGAGGCGGTGGTGGAAGGGGAGGAAGCGGTGAGGGGTTGGGAATTGGTTTTTTCACCCCGAATCCAGTCACATCAATCATCGTGCGAGGTTTGTCTGACTTTCCGTTTAAAGATTTTTTGCCTTCAAAGGGTAACAAAATTGTACCATTGCAGACCTCACAGGCAGAGGGTTTTTGTGCTGCAATGACTTGATGTCCACAGTCTTGACAAATATACCGTTTCATGGATTAAGCGGGGGGTGAACATAGAGAGGGATTTCGGGTAATATAATAGGATATTACCAATTTTTGCTTTAAAATAAGATAAAACCCAACTTTGCCCTTAAAAATCCCTCAAACCTATGGATTTAGGATTGATGACGGGCATAGTCATCTTGAAAACGAATAATGTCGTCTTCCCCTAAGTATTCCCCATTTTGCACTTCTATTAACACCAGTTTGATAACCCCCGGATTTTCTAAGCGGTGAGCAGTACACTGAGGAACATAGGTCGATTGATTAGCCCCTAAAATTTCTTCGTGATCTCCACAAACTACTTTTGCTGTTCCTGATACAACAATCCAGTGTTCACTACGGTGGTGGTGCATTTGCAGGCTGAGACGATGGCCGGGATTTACTTCAATACGTTTAATTTTGTAACCTGCGCCTTCTTCTAGGGTAGTAAATGATCCCCAAGGGCGCATCTCAGTGGCGGCGACTCTGTTATTATGGGCGACAGAAAAGACTTCTAAAGTCTCGGTTTTAGAGGATTCTTTTAATTGAACCATTGTACTTACTCCATTAGGTTGTTAAATTAACGAACAGTTATGAGGCCATCAAGGCGAGAATCTAGCTTACCATAGCATAATTTTTTAAATAGGCATAACCTAGAAAAGTTAAGGCGTGTAGCAGTTTCAGAAGTGCAGGCGTTACAGAGGTTTCCGAAGACTGTAGAATTTGTATTTCCTAAAGAAATGAAGAAATCGTGATCAAGTAATAGTTGACTGAGGGGCTTGTGATAGACTTGGCGTAAATTTAGGGAGGCTATAGTTATGTCTAATGGATGCTGTATTGCTTGTTACCATTGTCGTCAAGAAGTCTATTTAGATAAAATTGGTTGGGCATTTTGCTCAGAAAGCGAACATCCTCATCTCAAAGGGTATCTAGATGTGATGACCCATCTACTAGACTATGAAGAATGGGATATAGGCTCGCCAGAATTAGTCAATTGGGCTAAAACAGAAGTGAGAAATTTTTTGAAACAACATGAAGGTCACCTAGTTTATATGCGATCTGATGATGATATTCGTTATACTGAAAATCAGCGATCGCCATCTATTCAACCAAGTGAACAAGGAAGACAATTTGCTCAAACTCAAGGATGGGTAACTGCTTTAGAAATTAGTCCAGATAATCAGTATTTAGCAGTTGGGAGTTATCCTGACATCTTACAAATTTATCAATTATCAACGGGTCAACTAATTCAAAAATTTTCTACTGAACAAAAAACGATTACTGCATTAGTTTTTTATCCGGATAGTGTTTATATTGCATCAGGGGGGAAAGATGGCACAATCAAAGCATGGAATTGTCTGAGTGGTCAGCCGTTAGAGGGTTCTGCATATATTGATAAAGAGTATGATATGGAAGATAATAGTATTTCCTCATTAATCTTTCTTTCATCGCAGCAAAAATTGATGTCGTCCGATAATTACTATATTTCAATTCTTAATCTTTGGCATCCAAAAACCCTTGAAAAGTTTCAAAGAATTCCAGAAAAATATTATCAAAAAAGAACTGGTTTGTCCCTCAGTCCAAATGAGAAGTATGTTGGGTTTTCTCATCAAGTAATGGCTTTTAGTCCCGATAGTTCACAGCTTGCATCTGTTATCTTTGAGGGGGAAAGTTGGAATACTTATCGAGATTATCTAAAAATATGGAATTTGGAGACTGAAGAGATAATAGTTCGTATTCCTTTAGTAGAAGAAAAATATGGGAAAGTATATGATATTGCTTTTAGTCCAGATGGTAATTATTTGGCGGCTGCGGTGGCAGAAATCAGACAATATGAAGAAGAAAAAGAGGGACAAGTGATTCCTAATTTGTATTGGTACGAAGAAAATGTTATAAAATTAGTTAACCTAACAACAAGAGAAGTGAGTGAGGTTTTAACTGGTCATAGCGGCATTATTTGTTCTGTCCAATTTACACAGGATGGACGTTATTTAGTTTCAGGTGGATATGATAGTCAAGTGATGATTTGGGAAATGGAAACAGAGGGAGTTGATAACAGCCATCTGCCACTAATCAGTGTTGAGAAGCCTAAAGGGTTGAAAAAATCTTCATTAAATCTAGCGAATGAGTTAGTAATTTTTGAGGTATAAAATTAATTAATCACATTCAACATATTTAGATAAATCAAATAAAGTAAGTTGAGAAGGTTCAACATTTTGTATAGATTGGGTTGTTTGATCTTGATTGGGTATTCTTAAGGTTGTACCGCCTCTTTCTTCTAATAAATTAGCGAATTCTAACCATGAATATAAGCGTGATCTATAGTCCCGAACTGTTTTATCTGAGGATAAAGAATAAGTTTCTTTTATGATTTTTTCTAATCCCCATCTATTTAGCAGTTTTCCATTTTCTAGATGTTTATAAATTTTTTCAACGACAATATGCTGTTTTAATACAGTAGCTAAATATTTAGCAATGTCATCATCATTGGTATCTAGTAACGATTTTTTTATAACTATTGTTGTTGTTCGATTATCATATACAATCATTTCAGTTCGTTCGAGATCCCAGAAAATACTATCTATTGTTTTTGATTTTTTATTCATTTGTTCTGATAATTGCTCTTTGGTTAATCCTTTATATCCTGCTTTTTTTAGCAAATTTAATGCTTTAAGAATTGTCTGAATATTATTTCTAATTCGATAATTAACAATCGGTTTTCCATGAAATTGTGAAAACAAAGATGGTTGTTCTACTTCAAACCTAGCTTTTTGGAAGTAGTATTCATCAGAAGAAATCTTTAATGATTCTTCTAATTTTTTACGCTGATTAAGATTATCATCTAATAAGTCTTTTATTGTCCAAATTGATAAACTGGGACTAGAATTATTTATATATTTGTTAGTCTGAGGAGTAATTAAGGCTGAACAATTCATTTCAATAGCAGAATATAATTCAATTGCAGCATCAATATCTCCCTGATATTGACGAACTTGCTTAAAAACTTTAGATGAACTTTCATGAATAATAAATAAAGACTCTAACTGATTAATAAAATTATCAGCACTTTTTTGAGAATGTATTTTACAAATATTATAAATCTTATCCACCCCATATCGAGATAAACAAGTTTGTATATGTGGATGTCTTTCATGTAAAAACTTCCATAACTTATCAATTTCAGACTTTAGATCATTCTCACGATTAAGAATATATTCAATAATGAATTGTGGATCTATTAAGACTTTCATAATTTCAGATCCTCCACTTAGTTAATGTTAGCATTGATATTTTTAACTTGAACGGTTTCTTCAGTCCCAAACATCTTTCTTACATCATCTAAAGACAAATCTTCAGAAGATTCCTGAACCACATTATCAAACATTTCTTCAGGAATAGCAGAAATTAGACTCGCTACCGCATTCAGATAATCATTCAACTTCATTCCATGTGCATTAGCTAATAATTTTAAGGTTTCTACCTTGGTATTTTCACCTTTTTCAATGCGATGAACTTGTCTATCAGACAGTCCAATTATATCTGATTGTCTTAATTTATGCTGTTTTCTTAAAGTAGCGATCGCTTTTCCAAATAATTTATTGTGCATTAATTTTTTTGCTTTACATTTTGCTTTATAGTCAGGATCAATGACACTTTTGAAACTATCAAAGTCAAGATGAATATCCTGAGATTCCCAATAAAGATAACTTCCTTCTTCTGAGATACTAAAATTAACTCTTTCTTTTTGAGGAATATTTTCTAAAGCTAACATTGTATCACAAGGAATCTCTAACCGTTCCATTGCACAATTAACCACTAATAACTTATCTTGAATAACCGTTGCATCTGCTATCAATTGATCTTGTGCATCCCAGTCCCAAGCATTAATTACTCTTTTAGCAGTGTCTAAGTTATCATAAACTAAAGTAGTGCGTAAAACTCTTAAATTAGCCTGATCTAAGATTTGAGTCAGCCATTTAGCCTCAATATCTGCTCGAATAAATAACCCTTTTAAATGATGTTTTTGGTTCGCAAGACGGATACATTCAGCAATATCAGATAAACTTGTTATTGTGGTAAAAATTAATAGATTTTGTTCATCAGATAAGTTTAAAGTCGGTTTAGTAATGACTTTAAAATAATCAGATTCAGGAATCATGTTCTGAATTTCTAAATCATCAGCTATGATCTTGATAATAGAACGTTGTGACATTACAGATTCTCCTTAATACAAACTTTTGCTTCCCACTCTTCTAACAGAGAAGCACGATTTTTTAAAACATAGTCTAAAATCTTTTTTTGTTCCTTACTTGAAGGGGGATGTCTAGCAAATTTACTATCAAATTTTAATCCTTTTTCTTGACTACATAATAAGAAATAAACACGAATTTCCCATTCTCCTGACTTAATAGCATGAAAATGAGGCGGTAAATGGTCATGAGAATTAAAGAATAAACGAAGGCCATCTATCCTAAATGAGTCAACTTTTCCCACATGAAAGAATTTTTTGAACGATGGTAACTACTTCACTTTAGCAAAAAATAAGACATTTTGCTAACAGCTATGAATAAAAAATGTCTAAATTAAATGTAACAAATTATACAGTTTTGCCCCAAATGACCCCAGACACCTTAGATAATAGAGAGAGAAATTGTTATGAACTCATAACTTTAGGAGAATCTCACCATGTCAAAAACCCTCTTAGCAGATGCCAGTAGTCGCCTTGAGTTAGCATTAAAATATGTCAATATTTCCGATGATGCCATCGAACGGTTAAAATATCCCAAGGCTAGTCTAGCGGTTTCCATTCCTGTCCGCATGGATAACGGTTCATTACGAATTTTCCAAGGATATCGGGTTCGCTTTGACGATACCAGAGGCCCCGGTAAAGGAGGAGTACGTTATCATCCCCATGTAACGATGGATGAGGTGCAATCTCTCGCATTTTGGATGACATTTAAGTGTGCATTACTAGAGTTGCCCTTTGGCGGTGCAAAAGGCGGAATTACCTTAAATCCCAAAGAATTATCCCGTGCAGAGTTAGAAAGGCTAAGTCGGGGTTATATCGAAGCGATCGCTGATTTTGTTGGTCCCGATACGGATATTTTAGCCCCAGATGTCTATACCGACACAATGATTATGGGTTGGATGATGGATCAGTACAGTATTATTAAACGGAAAAGTAGTCCGGGGGTAGTGACAGGAAAACCCCTTGCGATGGGGGGAAGTCAAGGACGAGACGAAGCCACAGGACGGGGGGCTTATTATGTAATAATGGCGATGATGGGGAAATTCGATAAAAAAAGAGAAGAAACGACGGTAGCGGTGCAAGGATTTGGGAATGCTGGCTCTGTAGTTGCCGAACTGTTATTTAAAGCAGGTTATAAAGTGGTTGCAATTAGTGATTCCAAGGGAGGCGTTTATGCGGAGCAAGGCTTAGATATTCCCAGTATTCGCCGTTATAAGCAGGAAAATAGAGGAATTAGTGCGGTTTATTGTGCTGATAGTGTTTGTGATATTGTCGAACATAGCAGTATTAGTAATGAGGAGTTATTAGCCTTAGATGTGGATATTTTAGTTCCTGCTGCTTTAGAACGACAAATTACTGCGGAAAATGCCCATAATGTGAAGGCAAAATATATATTTGAAGTTGCCAATGGACCTATTACTTCAGACGGTGATCGCATTTTAGAAGAAAAAGGGATCTATGTCTTCCCCGATATTCTAGTCAATGCAGGAGGGGTTACGGTAAGTTACTTTGAATGGGTACAAAATCGCAGTGGGTTATATTGGCGGTTGAGTGAAGTACAAGAACGGATGAAGGGTAAAATGGTAACGGAAGCGAAGGAAGTGTGGAAGATTTCCCAAGAATTCGATGTTTCCCTGCGGACTGCTGCTTATATTCACAGTTTAAACCGTTTAGGAGAAGCATTAGATGCTAAGGGAACACGAGACTATTATGTAGGGCATACTGGGAAAGTATAACTTATGTAAGGGCAGGTTTATCCACGAATTAACTAGGTAAACCGGCCCCTATAGTGCTACGCACAATTAAAAATGCAAAATTGCGAGTGCGTAATTCTGGGGTTTCCCCAGAATGTAAGACGCACTCAAGACAAAAAATTCAAAAGCAATCCCTGACTGCGTTAAAAAGGAATATCTCCGTCATCTTCAACTGGTTGAGGTCGGCCTTTAATGCGAGTTTGGGAAGCTGTAGAGATGGGAAGATGGGAAGAACTTTCAACTTCATTATCGAGAGTGTTTTGTTTATCTTGTCCTTCATCTTCAGGATAATCGAGATCGACAATTTCTCCATCAAATATCTTAGCAAAACTTGCGATCGCTGTGCTAAATTCTTTATCTGTAATCTCTTGATGAGAAGATGGGGAAGGGTGAGGAGATGGGGAAGGGTGAGGAGAGGGGAAAGTTTGGGGATGGGGGAAAGTTTGGGGATGGGGGGAACTTTCGACTTCATTGTGACTTCCTACTTCCGACTTCCTCGGTGCGCTTTCCGAAAGGGACTGAACGTCCCGTCGGGTCGCACCGCTTCTGACTTCTTCATGACTTGTGACTTGTGAGTGCTGACTTTTTATAGGAGTCGGTTGAGATATTCCAACTTGCAGATGAACCTTAATTGGACGCTGACAAACTTGTTGTAACGCAGTTTCTAATTCTGCTCGTTTCCCCTTAGCAATTCTCATTAAAGGTTCAGTTTTCAAGCTTATATAAGCAGCATTTTCTTGTAAACTCACTAATTGTGCTTGTTGCTGCATCAAAGTGGCTGTCATGGGTGAAAGATACCCTAAGAAGGTTTGCCAAATTCCATCTAAGTCACCTGATGAAGTAACAGGAGTTTGGGGTTGAGGAGATACCGAAGAAATAGCATTCTGACTTCTGACTTCATTGTGACTTCTGACTTCATTATGACTTCCGACTTCCGACTTCCTCGGTGCGCTTTCCGAACGGGACTGAACGTCCCGTCGGGTCGCACCGCTTCCGACTTCATTGTGACTTCTGACTTCCGACTTCTGACTTCTTATCGGGGTTTCTGTAGAAGTTGGAGATGCAACCACCACCGTTTGCGTTGTGTTAGAAGAGGGTAATAACCCTAATAAGGTCACTTCTAACCATAAACGGGGCTGAGTCGTATTTTTAAGCTGAACTTCGCTATCTTTTAAATGCTTTTGTCCCCTAAGAATATTATCCTTTGACCAACCATTGGCTTCCACACATAACGCATCCCATGTAGTTGAGGTCACTGCTACCATATCTGACCGATTAGGGGCAGTTTTGGCAATCAGTAAATTAAGATAAAATCCTGCTAAATTTTGCAAAACCACCAAGGGTTCTCGTCCTCGGTTCATTAAATGGCGACAATGTTCTAAAACTGCCTCTGCTTGGTCACTTTGAATTCCTTGGATCAATTTTAATAAATCTTGTTCGGGAACTGCACCCACTAGATCCCAGACTTTTTCGGGCGTAATCGTATCTGAGAGCAAGCTTAACTGATCCAATAGGCTTTCTGCGTCCCTCAGTCCCCCATTTGCAATTTGCGCCACCAATGTTACCGCTTCTGAAGCAATATCAATTCCCTCTTTTTGGGCGATCATCCCAAGATGTGTCACCATATCCTCTAAAGGAATACGCCGATAATCAAAGCGTTGACAACGAGAAATAATAGTGGGAAGGACTCTTTGAGGATCGGTCGTTGCTAATACAAAAATAACCCGATCTGGCGGTTCTTCAAGGGTTTTTAATAAGGCGTTAAAAGCTGCTACACTGAGCATATGACATTCATCAATCACATAAACCTTATAACGACACTGTACAGGGGCAAATTGCGCCCGTTCAATAATTTCTCTGATATTATCAACCCCAGTATTACTCGCTGCGTCAATTTCAATCACATCCAAAGCTGACCCCACAGCGATCGCTTTACACACCTCACACTGACCACAGGGAATGGGAGTCGGTTGGTCAGAACTCAGACAATTCAGAGATTTTGCTAAAATTCTGGCAGAAGATGTCTTACCTGTCCCTCTTGGACCTGTAAATAAGTAAGCAGGGGCAATTCTTTGACGGTTGATCGCATTTGTTAGGGTATCAGCGATCGCACCTTGTCCTACTAAGTCAGCAAAGATTTGAGGACGATATTTATGATGGAGAGGTTCGTAAGTAGCCACTTTGGTAAATTATGAATTATGAGTTATGAATTATGAATTCATCGCAACTGCTAACTGTTCACTGTAATTATGCTTTATCAAATTAATCATCGAACCGTCTATAATTATAACCAATCTGCTAAGTTATCGCCTCATGTTTTGCGGTTACGACCTCGTTCTAATGGCTGGCAGCGTTTAATCCATTATTCTCTAAAAATTGAGCCAATACCCCTAAATATTGCCCAAATCGAAGACCTTGAAGGGAACGATGTCATTCAAATTTGGTTTGATCAACCCACCCGAAAATTAATGATCGAAAGTGACTTTCAAGTAGAAACCTTAATTGATAATCCTTTTATCTTTCAACTTGAACCTTGGGCGTTACAATTGCCCTTTGATTATCCGTTATCCGTCTTATCTCGCTTAAATCCCTATCTAAAGCCTTATAATCCCAATATTGACCCCATTGCTGCCGAACTAGCCCACGATATTTTACATGAGGTGCAGAATAACACCTTAGATTTTCTCTTTACACTGAATCAAAAGATTTATCAAAACTGTCAATATTTAACCAGAGAGACGGGTGAACCCTTTTCAGCAGGAATTACATGGAAAAAGCAGGAAGGATCTTGTCGAGATTTTAGTATTCTCTTTATAGAAGTCTGTCGTGCCGTTGGTTTAGGGGCAAGATTTGTCAGTGGTTATCAAGAAGGCGATCCCGATCAAACCGAGCTAGACTTACATGGTTGGGTAGAAGTCTATTTACCCGGTGGAGGATGGAGAGGCTATGATCCCACTCATGGGTTAGCCGTTAGCGATCGCCATATTGCCCTTGCTGCCAGTGCTATTCCCAAATATACTGCACCTATTACGGGTCATGTTATCCCTGCGGATACTCAAGCAACAATGACTACACAAGTGAAGATTTTTCGTTGACAAGGTTTTGGGTGTTGGGTTTCATATACCTCTGGAACGGGTTATTTTCCACAATAAAGGGAATAAAGCCGCTAAAACAAAGCCAATTCCTACACAAAACGCCAACAGAACCCCAATCGGTAATTGAATGATTGACCAATTGAAAAACTTAAGAGACACCCCTTGTACATTTTGAATAGAAAAAACAGCGATCGCTCCTATCCAAACCGCAATAAAAGTCGCATTTAATAACTGGGTAAGCTGTTTCATTGATTTTCATCTAAATTATCCATATTAGTTGATTCTAGATCAGTAAAGTTAGTTTCAACCGTCTCTGGTGCAGCAGGAACTGGATCTGGTGCAAGGGGAGGAAAGGGTTGCATCGGTTGTAAGGGTTGTGTCGGTTGGGAAGGAGGAAGCGCAACAGGGGGAGGGGTGAGCATCTGCTGCCAGCGTTGGATTTGAGTGCGAGCCGCATTATAGGCACCACTTTCACGGGGAATTCGCTTGGCAAGGGCAATGGCCATTCCTAATTGACCAGAATCGGCTCTTTGCTGGGCAACATTGAGAACCTGATAACTCCAACGGTTCAACGCTGCCAAACGCTGACCACTCATATCCGTATTTTCAGGAACTCGTTGGGCGATTTCCATGGCATTTAACAGGGCTTCGGGACTCTTACTACGAGCCATCGCATAAGCTCGCTGTAGCTGCTGTTGAGCTTGAATCTCTTTGCGCCACCCTTGAGTGTGACTTTGTGCTTTCGAGTATAAAACTCGTCCCCGTCCGATTCTTTGCGCTGTACTAATGGCCGCTTGATAGTCTTTAATATTACCCAATGCGATCGCTTGATCCAAAATCGGTTGATCCTCTTGTCGCTGGATTTTTTCGCGCCAACGACGAATTTCTCCCCTTGCTTCTTGGTGTAAGACCCGATTTGAGCCAATTAAGTTCGCTTGGGCGATGGCACTTCTGAGATCGTTAAGATCCCCCCCTGTTGCTAACGCTCGGGCTTGATCTAAAATGGGTTGGTCTTCGATAATTTGGATTTGACGATTCCAGTCTTGAATTTCTGTCCTTGCTTCTTTGTAACGAGGATTTCCACTTCCTACTAAATTTGCTTGACTAATGGCGTTTTTGAGGTTCTCTAAGCCCCCACCTCTGGCAATATCCCTTGCTTGCGCTAAATTAGTAACGTCTTCGATTTCTACCGTCCAACGATTCATCAGGGTTTGTGCTTGGGCGTAACGGGGATGATCGGCTTCAATTTCGCTTATAGTAGCGATCGCAGCTTCTAGCCCTTGTACACTCCCTAAATCTGCATCCAATCCCGCACTAGCAAAGGTTCGCCAAGTGAGCAATTGCTGATCTTCTAGGTTTAAACTATTGGGAAGGCGATTTGTTACATTCGCTAGGGTATTCCAGTCTCGTTTGGTTACTAATTCTTCAACATAGTCAGTAATCTTGGTTTTTGCTTCACTAATCACTTCTTGGGCTTTACGATAGGTATAACTCTCAGAACTAACTTTATCGGCAACTTCGACAGCTTTTAGCCAATTATCTATCCCTCCTCGTTTCAATACATCAAATGCATCGTCTAGTTGACGACTTTCGCTACGAGCCAGTTGAATATTATTAATGGTCTCATCATATTTAGTAGTTGCCCAATATTTATTATCAATAGCTAATAATTTCACCGCATAGCGGAAAGCCAAGTTCCAATTCCATTCCCGCAATTCTTCTTCAATTTCCCCGTAAATAGTCTCCGCATTCTGCCAAGTTTCCCGCCATTCGGCAATTTTTTCCTCAACCAGTGCGTAAGCTTGGGATTTTTCAGGAATTTGCTGTACTGTTTCGATGGCTTCTTCAATTTTGCCTGTTTGAAAGTTCTCTTCTGCTAAGACTAAAATCTGTTCGGCCCACTCTTCCGCATTTTCGTTAACTTGATGGCGGAGGGGATGATCTGCGGGTAAGGCTTCTATTAGTTCGATTCCCGTTAATAACCCTTCTACTGTCCCTTTTTCTGCTTCTAGCTCTGCACAGTAGAAACGCAGGGAAGCGGAGGCCACAGGCCAAAAAATACGGGCGCATTGGGGAGTCTTCGGAAGTCTCAGTAGGGCGTTTGTTGCCACAAATCCTGCACCACCAGAGAACAAAATGATAAGAATTGCCCAAAACTGCCACGCATTAGAACTTTGCTTCAGAAAAAAGGTAAATTTCTGCTTTGCTGCTTTAGCTCCAACCATTGGTATTCACTCCTGATTCACCACTCACACAACTTGTCTGTTATCTTACCTTAAATCTTTAAGGCTGACACGATTCAGACAAAATTGCTTACTACCCTATCTCAATATTTTTAGACTTGGACTATTGTTTAAGACAATATTCCTAGTTTTAAGCTAAACTGGTAACGAGTTCAACTTAAGTCGTGTCATGACTCAAGCAATGACCTATTCATCGTCTCCATCAGTATCTGTTTCTCCTATTCGTTCCCTAGAAGACGCTATCCATCGGTGTCAAACCCTTGGAATGCGTGTCAGTCGTCAACGTCGTTATATTTTGGCCTTGTTATGGGAAGCAAAAGAACATTTATCCGCCAGAGAAATCTATAATCGACTCAATCAACAGGGTAAAGAGATTGGTCATACTTCGGTGTATCAAAATTTAGAGGCATTATCCCAACAGGGTATCATTGAATGTGTCGATCGCTGTGATGGTCGCCTCTACGGACACATTAGTGATACCCACAGCCATGTCAATTGTTTGGACACGAACCAAATTATTGATGTTCACCTTCAACTTCCTGATGAGCTTCTTAAGGACATTGAAGCAAAAACAGGGGTTAAAATTACCGATTATCGTATTGATTTCTATGGTTATAAAAATAATAGCTAAGATCCTTTAGATGGCGATCGCTATTTCTAAAAAAATTCCTGATTTTGATAATTTACAGTTATTCATTTTCAACTTCTTTTAGATGGGGTGGTAAATCAATTTCTTGATAAGATTCAACAGGAACAGGAGGAATTCCACAACGATAATTCCTGTATCAACTAAAATCTGAGGATAGAAGTTCATTTATGTCTAGTTTGATGTTTTTGTTTAATTTTGTCAGCTATAATTTGTTTACGAATGTCTCTATCAGACAAGTTACCTTGACTTTCTAATAAAGATTCAGGATAACCTCCCATTTTCTCTAAAACGGTGGGTGAAGATGGGTTATTATTAAAGGTCGGAGATTCTAAAGATTCTAAAAATTCTAAAACGGAGTTAAGTTTTTCAGAGGATAGGTTAGAGAGTTTTTGATTGATCTTTGTTCGCATTTCTAGGCTATTCATAGATTCGTTGTCTCCTTGGACATAGAGAGTGTCACATTTTCTGGCTAAACGTCACTATAGTTATAGTGATGCTCAAGGGAATATTGTGACATTGTTTTAACAAATTGTTACATTATCCTTGTTAAACTACTTGGAAAGCAGTACCAACAGGTTTAAAGTCTTGAGTCTGATTATTCTTGAGTAAGAGTGCGAATTTCTTCAAACTTTTGCACAGTTTCAGGGGTATAAAGCCTTTCGCCGCATCACAGACATACCTCTGCTTCTACCGTTAGGGTTGCGGTATGATTTCCCCCTCTAATAACCTGCTTTACTGTTTTAATCGTGGTATTTACGCCACAAACGGGACAAATCTCACTGTGTTTCATTATTATCTCTTTGTTCGCCAGTTTATTGATTATTTATAGGAGATCATCCCACATTTAACAAAACTTGTTCAACTTCTTTGGGAAATTCAACTTTAATAAAATGATCAGCAGGATAAAGATAATCTTCTCCCTCATTATCAATAATTCTGAAATAATTTGACTTTGCTGCACTTTCATCTTCAATGACTTGATAAATACGTCGTAACGTCAGCAAATCTTGTTCTTCTGTACGAATACAGATCACAAATTGCGGGGTTTTCATTTGAGGACTTTCCATAAGCTAATCTAATAAAATACCATCTCTATTTTACCATTTTAATAGCGATCGCTGATAAAATTTACTCGTTTTCATAATCAACATAAATTATATTTTTCAATTTAAAATTGTTATGTCCTCAACAAGTTATATTCCTATCTTATCAATTTTTTCCTTTATTGAATTGCCTGACAAAGAACAAAAGATAAGGATTTAACGGTGTTAAATCCCTACAAATACATTCCTAAAAAGGATAAACTTATTGACGTTTTAGCCATTCTTCATAGACTGTACCATCTGGCATAATAGCACCAGTAAAGTCAGTATGTGATGAGAGCTTAATACCTTCTAGATTAGCACCTTGTAAATTAGCACCTTGTAAATTAGCATCTTCTAGATTAGCTCCTCGTAAATTAGCATCTTCTAAATTAGCATCTTCTAAATTAGCTTTTTTTAAGTTAGCTTTTTTTAATCTTGTTACAATATACCTGCTATATATGTTTGATTCAAGATTAGCACCTTGTAAATTAGCATCTTGTAAAGTAGCTTCCTCCAAATTAGCACCTTGTAAAGTAGCTTCCTTCAAATTAGCACCTTGTAAATTAGTTTCCTCCAAATTAGCACTTTGTAAATCAACTCCTTCTAAATTACAGTTAGGACACTTTTTTCCCCTGAATAGGGTTTGTCGGTTCTTTTCTCTTATCGCTTTCAGCTTTTTTTCTTGAGCAATTCTTTCCTCTTTCAGCTTTTTTTCTTGAGCAATTCTTTCCTCTTTCAGCTTTTCTTCTTCGGCAATTCTTTTATCTTCTAACATTTGTATGTAAGCATTTCTGTCCTCTTCTAACATTTGTATGTAAGCATTTCTTATATGTTCTAATCTTTGTTTGTTAGCAATTTTTTCCTGCTCTAATCTTATTTGTTTAGCACCATAAGTCATAAAAATACCACCAATAATTACTACTAAAGGAATCATAACCCACTCCTTATTATTCCCAATAAACGAAAGTCCATTACTTACATTTTCCATAAAGGAAAGTCCCTCAACCCGAATCGATTTTAATTTATTTAGTGCTAACTTTGCATCAGAAAAACGCTCTTTTGTATTCCATTCAACCATCTTATTTAACCACTTAACAAAGTTCGTATGAAGAGGTGGCAGTTTTTTCTTAACTTTATCAAAATCGACTCCATTCGGTGTAATTAACTCCGAAATATCATTTGATTTTGTTTCGGTTAATAAACAAATTAATGTCATTCCAAAACTATATAAATCGGAAGACTTATTAACTTTATGCTTTCCACTGTCAAAAATCTGCTCAAAAGACATGAATCCCAAAGTTCCTCCCATCCAACTACTCGCAACCATACTATTATTATGCTCGATGCGAGCCAAACCAAAATCAATTAAATAAGCATTTAACACTGCATCCACTAAAATATTTTCAGGTTTAATATCCCGATGAAAAACAGGTTCTCGTCTTGTTTGTAAATCCACTAAAATCTCTAACACAGAAATGGCAATCTTTTTAACATTCTCTGGAGTAAAACCACTCTGCTCTGCTAAAGAAGGCGCATTTTTATACTCTTGAACTAAACAAAACCCATTATCAGTTTCAAATGAATCTAAATAACGAGGAATACGAGGATGATTAAGCTGTTGTAAAACCTCAATTTCTCTTTCATGTGCTTTATATCCCGTCCAATCAGTTTCTTCTTGCATAGATTCTTCCATAAATTGTTTCATAAAATAAAATGCTTTAATCACAACTTCTTGCTCAGTCTTCAAATCTTTAGCTAAATAAGTCGTTCGTCCACCTTCTGAATTGTAACCAAGTTCTCGAATAACTTGATAACCGTGAATCGTCAAATTAGGCACATTGATCATAATTTTACATCTCTTATAGGAGACGGGGTAAGGAGTAATCATTCAATCAATAACCCCCATATTAACAAAGGATTCCGAGCTTCAGCAGAGATAATTAGGGTGCATCATCCAACTATTTTATCTAAATGTTCAGCAATCCATACCTTAATCAAAGCTTGACGCTCAAGACCTAGCTTTTTCGCTTCTCTATCTAATTTATCAATCATCCCCAATCGGAAAATCAATATTAAACGGAATATTTTCCTTTGTCATAATTTCTGCGCTTATAGCTTTCGGTTTATTCGTCTAATTGAAGCTATACTATCATAGATGAAATTACTTTAGATCACTTCAATGACTTCCAGCGTTGTTACACCAAAACAATATATTGAAGAAAAAGAGGATTGTTACCGCATTATAGGTAAACGGATTTCTCTAGATTCAATTGTTTATGGATTTTTACGAGGAGAATCACCCGAAACCATTAATCAGTCTTTTCCTGTTTCAACATTAGAAGAAATTTATGGCGCAATTACTTTTTATTTAGCGAATCGAGAGATGATTGATGCTTATTTAAAAGAAGGTAAAAAGCTTTATCAAACCCAATTACAACAAGAAAAAGACAAAGATCCTGATTTCTACCGTAAGTTTACCT
>JBFRWB010000089.1:0-3732 GCA_051439375.1 Microcystaceae cyanobacterium | reverse complement strand
CTGCCAGATGATTAGCTACAATCTGAACAGAGCTTGTTACAATAGTTTACAAAAGGATCTATTTTACTGAAGTTGCCATCATCACCTATGTCTCAATCAACCCTTTCCCCAGATATTCATACCACCGACACCATTACCATTGATGTACAACCTCGTCACATTCCCCAGGGACACAGTGAAGACTTGGGACCTATCAGTGATATGTCCCCGGAAAGTTGGCAATACCATCCAGAAACTATCAATGACTATTATCGTAAACGTCTTCCCCAGGTCATTAGTCGTTTAATTAGTGTATTTATTTTATTTGTTGGTTTTGCATTGGGATTGTGGTGGGATAAAATTAGAGGCAAAAATCCGACAGAAGAAAGGAAACGGGCAATTCATTTACGGGAAATGCTAACAGAATTGGGGCCAACTTACATAAAAGTAGGACAAGCTTTATCCACTCGTCCTGATTTGGTTCCCCCAGTTTATTTAGATGAATTAACCACATTACAAGACCAATTACCGTCTTTTCCTAATGAAGTTGCTTATGGTTTTATTGAAGAAGAATTAGGACAAAGTCCTCAAGCTATTTATGCAGAATTATCAGAAAAACCCATCGCAGCTGCTTCTTTAGGACAAGTGTACAAAGGGCGATTAAAAACAGGTGAGAAAGTCGCAGTTAAAGTTCAGCGTCCCGATTTAATTAAACGTATTACTTTAGATATTTATATTTTACGTAACCTTTCCACGTGGGCGCAAAAAACCTTCTCTTTTATTCGGTCTGATTTAGTGGCTATCACCGATGAATTAGCTGGTCGCATTTTTGAAGAAATTAACTATATTCAAGAAGGAAAAAACGCAGAAGAATTTGCTAAATTATACGGTCATTTACCTGAAATTTATGTTCCTAAAATTTACTGGGAATACACAGGTAGAAGAGTGTTAACGATGGAATGGGTTGACGGCACTAAATTAACGAATATTCAAGCAATTCAAGCACAAGGAATTGAAGCAACACACTTAGTAGAAGTTGGGGTCAATTGTTCTCTACGTCAATTATTGGAACATGGTTTCTTTCATGCTGACCCTCATCCTGGTAACTTATTAGCCATGAAAGATGGACGATTAGCCTATCTTGATTTTGGTATGATGAGTCGTATTAAACCTTATCAAAGATACGGCTTGATTGAGGCAGTTGTCCATTTAGTCAACCGAGATTTTGATGCTTTAGCTTATGACTATGTTAAGTTAGACTTTTTGAAACCTGAAACCGACTTAACCCCCATTGTTCCAGCATTAACGGAAGTATTTGGTAATGCTTTGGGTTCGAGTGTAGCAGAACTAAACTTTAAAAGTATTACGGATCAAATGTCGGAAATGATGTATGAATTTCCCTTTAAAGTCCCGGCTTATTACGCCTTAATTTTACGGTCAATGGTGACGTTAGAAGGGATTGCCATTGGTATCGATCCTAATTTTAAAGTTCTGAGTAAAGCTTACCCTTATGTAGCAAAACGGTTGCTCACCGATCCTTCTCCAGAATTGCGCGCTTCCTTAAAGGATTTATTATTTAAAGAGGGAAGTTTTCGTTGGAATCGTCTAGAAAATTTGATGAAAAATGCGAAGGATTCCCAAGATTATGATATCGACAAAGTGGTAGATCAAGCGGCTGATTTTCTCTTTTCTGCAAGGGGTGAGTTTATTAGAGAACGATTAGTTAATGAAATTATTAACGCTTTAGATATGGTCAGTCGCCGAACTTGGTTTAACATGTCCAGTATGGTAAGAGAACAAATTGGATTAGCGGTTCAAGAAACCCCTCAAGATTTACAAGGACAAAGCGAAAGTGTAGAACATCTACAAAATATATTGCAGATTCTCCAAAATACCCCAGGTTTTGATCCGATGAAAGTTGTTCCTTTAGTGATGAAACTAATAGGAAAACCTGAAACTCAAAAGATGGGTCATAAAATTGCTGAAGGGTTAACACACAAATTGGTAGCACGTTTAATTCGTAATTTGCTCCTAGAACTTGATCAACCCAAAGAGACTATCAAAACTCAAAGATCATTACCGGCAGCTTAAAATAAATTTTTTAAGGATAAATTTACAAGCAATCACTAACAGTATTCATTGTTGGTGATTGTCATGTATTAAACCTGAGTTCGATATAAGGGACTTTCTACGACAACTGGTCACAATCAAGAGTCTTAAACCCTGATTATCTCATGGGAAAAACCCCGAACTCCGAACCCCGAACTCAGGTTATTAAGGGTTGGATTGACAACAACTATTATTAATTATTCTATAACCTCAGAAGGAATTAATCAGTTGTTGAAGGATTTAACGTGTCTGCAATGTCGTGCTGTGTTAAGAGAATGGTTAGCGTTAGAGTAAAGAATCCATTAAATTCATGAGATGAACTAAATCATCATTCAATCCTTGTTGTTGCTTTTGCTTAGTTAAATGATGTTCTAAAATGCCTTTTAAAGAGATTAACTTTAAGCTATTTTCTGCTAAGGTATTAGCGATCGCATCCACTGCTCCTAAATAACCAATGACTCCAAGATCCATTAAAGCGGATCGACGAACCTGTAATGTTGTTTCTTGCAATGCTTCAACTAAGATATCCCCATACAGAGGAGTTTCAGTTAACTGATATAAGGCTCTGGCGGCTGCAAATCGGACTTTTGGTACAAAATGCCCTAAAAACGGCTCAATTAAAGAAATAGAATTTTTTGCCTGTAACGTTCCTAACGCTTCTAAAATCGCCTCATACGGCTGAGCGAGATGGGGTTTTCCTTCCACCTGTTGGGCTGCTTCCAAACCGCCATCTAATAAGTGAACTAAACCTGCAATAGCTCGCTGATCCCCTAACATTTCTAAAGATTGGGCTGCGGACTCTCTAACATAATAATCATGACAATTTAACGCCTTAATTAACGCCGGTACAACAGAAACGTCTCCCAGTTTACCTAACGCCTTCGCAGCATTCCGTCGTAACGGATAACCCCCATCAGGAGAGCGATCGCTTTCATCTTCCAACGCTTCTAATAACCCTTGAATAGCAATGGGTTCATTGACTCGAAATCGCCCGATCCACCAAGCTGCATAATATCTAGCACTAGTATCTTCAGTTTGTTGTAAATTGTGTAAAGCTTGTTCGATAGTATAAGCGGGATCGTCGGCAGATGCTTGACCTACTAACGATTCGGGTACTCTATCATCCTGAGAATAATTCACCATGACAATGTCTATTTACCACCAGAACGAACCAATGCTAAAGACGACCTTAGATACAATAAGACCTGGAGAAACAGAGGATTGCTAACTGCTTGAGCAAACAACCTTCTGCTTTTCCAGGTCATTAGCACTCTCTAGATGACTAGCTAAGTGCGTTGATTGCATAATCAATGTAGGAGTTAGCTTCTACAGCAGGATCTCCACTCATGCCGTGGTTAGCTTTGATGTACTTGAGAGCCTCAATGTACCAGCTAGGAGATAAGTCGAAGGTGCGGTTGATTTCGTCGATACCAGCGATGAGGTACTCATCCATGGGACCGGTTCCACCAGCGACTAAGCAGTAGGTAACCATGCGGAGGTAGTAACCGATGTCACGGGCGCACTTATCTTTACCCCGTTGGTCAGCAGCGAAGTTGGGTCCTGACATTTGGGTGGTGTAAGGGAACTTCTGATAAACTGCGTTAGCAGCACCACTGATTAAGGAGTCTGCCTTGCTGGTCAAGC
>JBFRWB010000088.1:0-50618 GCA_051439375.1 Microcystaceae cyanobacterium | reverse complement strand
AATCAGCATCCTGATCATTATTGCGAGTATCTAAAAATTCTGCATCCTGTGTTCCAATGGGAATGGGTTCATTTTGAGCGATCGCATGAAGATAAACATAATTTCGCAAAATATGTCTTTCTAAGGACTGAATAAAGGCTTCTCCGCTACTTTCTAGGCGTTTAAAGAGATTAGTTCGACAAAACCCTAATAACCGTTGTCCTGCACGGGATAACCCCTCTAAAATGCGTTGTTCCTCTACACTGGGGGTGGGAGAATGCTGTGCTTTTTCGTAGTTTCCTAACCCATAACGGGGTAAAAAGAGAGAATTAATTACATTGACCACCCTATCAGAATATAACTGAGCGTAGGGGTCATTAGCAGGATTACCAATGGTAAAACGAGCCGTTTTCGGAAGTCTAGTCGGAAAATAAGACCTTGAACCATCAGAAAATTCTAAATATTTACGTCCATTTTGGGAGTCAATTTGAGCATAATTATCCTTAATAAAGCTACGAGTGCGTCTAACCATGTAACGACTCATTAATTGTTGCCAATCTTCCGAATACTCGCTCTTTTCAAACGCAGCAAGGGTTCTTACAGGGGTTTGAGAATAATTACGGTTAAATTCCATTTCTCCCCCCAATTCCCTAATTAACGCTTCTGGTTTAATACCAATATCCCTATCTTCGGGGACAAATAGACGTAATTGAGCCGATAAATCTAAATAAGTTTTATTATAAGGTGTTGCCGTTAACAAGATACATTTACTATCACTTTGCTCAATATACTCCTTAATCGCTGCATAGCGTTGGCCTTCCCGATTTCTCAAGTTATGACTCTCATCAATTAAAATTAGACGAAAACGAGCAGGAACATTCGGTAAGTCCTTAATCACTCGACTAATAGACATTACTTTAGCTCTGAGTCCATAATTATCTTGATAATCTTGCCACATAGGAACAAGATTCTTGGGACAGATAATTAGGGTACTAAAACCAAAATCTTCCTCACAAATTTTAGCGATCGCTGTCCCTACTAGGGTTTTTCCTAACCCCACCACATCCCCAACCATTACCCCACCCCGTCGGTTAACATGATGTGCAGCAATTCTTACCGCAGCTTCTTGGAATTCAAACAGGTTAAACTCTGGGGGTACTTGATATTGACTTAAACCATCTCTAGCTTCTTGAGAGAGATGATAAGCCATTTTTAGATATACATAATAAGGGGGAATTAACTTATCCGTTGCCCAACTTTCTCCTATAATTTCCGCTAATTGTTCCGAAATATCTACACAAAAACGGTCATCCCATGCGATTTTTTTTACTTCCTAATGCTAACGCTTGATGAAGTTCATCTTTTGGTAAACGCTGCATTCCCACTAAAAGACGACAGCAGGAACTCTTATTCCCTGAAAACTGCTCGATTTGATCATTGATTAGCTTCCA
This sequence comes from Microcystaceae cyanobacterium, assembly GCA_051439375.1. GTDB lineage: Bacteria > Cyanobacteriota > Cyanobacteriia > Cyanobacteriales > Microcystaceae > JBGTGT01. The sequence continues at coordinate 49,188 of JBFRWB010000088.1, read as the reverse complement.
GCCTCTTAAATTGAAATAACCAACACAAAAATCTGCCCTTGGTGCGTCTTTGAGGCTCTCCTTGAGAGAATCTAAGATTTTCTGATCAATATTATCAAAAATGCGAGGCATAGCGTTTCCCTATTTTATAGCTAATTGATTAACCAAAATTTATAGTACATATAAACAAATTTAATAGATTAAGCAAATCTGAAGAAAAGGTAACGAAATGTAAAGTATAATAAGTAGGACAACTTTAAGCTTAAGGGAACAAGGACGAAACAATGCGAGTTGCGATCGCCGGAGCCGGTTTAGCAGGGTTATCCTGTGCTAAGTACCTAGTAGATGCAGGCCACACCCCCATCATTTTAGAACGCCGTGACGTACTAGGGGGCAAAGTAGCAGCGTGGAAAGATGAGGATGGAGACTGGTACGAAACAGGATTGCACATCTTCTTTGGGGCTTATCCCAATATGTTGCAGTTATTCAAAGAATTAGGGATTGAAGATCGCTTACAGTGGAAAAACCACACTATGATTTTCAATCAACCTGAAAAACCGGGGACTTATTCCCGTTTTGACTTTCCTGACATTCCTGCACCCATCAATGGAGTCGTTGCGATTCTTCGCAATAACGATATGTTGACATGGGAAGAAAAAATCAAATTTGGTATCGGCTTAATTCCGGCCATGTTAAAAGGACAAAGCTACGTAGAGGAAATGGACAAATATTCCTTCTCTGAGTGGCTACAAAAACATAATGTCCCCCCCAGAGTGGAAAAAGAAGTCTTTATCGCCATGTCTAAAGCCTTAAACTTCATTGATCCCGATGAAATTTCCGCAACCATTCTCTTAACCGCCTTAAATCGCTTTTTACAAGAAAAAGAAGGCTCAAAGATGGCCTTTTTAGACGGTTCACCCACCGAACGCCTCTGTCAACCACTGGTGGATTACATCACCGAAAGAGGGGGAGAAGTCCGCTTAAATGCCCCCTTAAAAGAGATTAAACTCAATGAAGATGGTACCGTTCAATCCTTCCTACTCAGAGGCTTAGAAGGGGCAGCAGACGAGGTATTTGAAGCAGATTTATACGTCTCTGCCATGCCCGTTGATCCCTTGAAGGTCATTTTGCCCCAACCTTGGAAAGAAACTGCCTTTTTCCAAAAGTTAGAAGGCTTAGAAGGCGTTCCTGTCATTAACCTCCATTTATGGTTTGACCGTAAATTAACCGACATTGATCATCTATTATTCTCCCGTTCAGACTTACTAAGTGTTTATGCAGACATGAGTAATACCTGTGCCGAATATGCTAACAGCGATCGCTCAATGTTAGAGTTAGTTCTCGCACCCGCCAAAGATTGGATTAGTAAGTCAGACGAAGACATTATTGCTGCAACCATGGCCGAAATTGAACAGCTATTTCCCCAACATTTTACGGGAGAAAATTCGGCTCAATTATTAAAATACCATGTGGTAAAAACCCCTCGTTCCGTCTATAAAGCAACCCCCGGTCGTCAAGCCTTCCGTCCACCCCAAAAAACCCCCATTGCTAACTTTTACTTAGCTGGAGACTTTACCATGCAGCGATATCTCGGCAGTATGGAAGGCGCAGTCCTATCTGGGAAACTATCCGCCCAAGAAATTGCCCAAGATTATCCTGCGAGTGAATTTCCCACCATAACTCCTAAAGAAACCTCATTAGTGTAAAAAGTTGCCCCAAACTAATGACGAAAAACAGATTGGATGGGACAATGCTATAGCAGTACGAAAAGTGTTAGGACAAAGGCAAAACTTGGAATTTACCTTTACATCAGTAACTTTTGCCCTGCATGGCTGATTTTGCCATTTAATCTGACCCATCTGTTGTTTACCCTCTGACCAGAACATCATTCTGCTTGTGCTGAATGCTTCAATTGCCTAAACCACCAACCCCCACGAAACCCTTGGCCTCCCTCGGTGAGTCCTACGAGATTTGTCGTCAAATCACGGCAAAATACTCTAAAACCTTTTATTTAGGGACATTATTAATGCCCCCAGCCAAACGGAAAGCGATCTGGGCAATTTATGTCTGGTGTCGTCGTACCGATGAACTGGTGGATGGGCCTCAAGCCCAATTAACCACCCCTGAAACCCTTGATCATTGGGAAAAGCACCTAGAAACTTTGTTTACTGGCCAAGCCATGGACAATGAAGATGTCGCTTTGGTAGATACCCTAAAGCATTTTCCCATTCCCATCCAACCCTTCCGAGATATGATCGAAGGGCAACGCATGGACTTATATCGTAGTCGTTACGAAACCTTTAAGGAATTAGACCTTTACTGTTATCGTGTAGCAGGAACGGTAGGATTAATGTCTAATGCCGTGTTAGGAATGGATAAATCTTCCAGTCTTGCACCGTGGCAGGCAAAAATCCCTTATATTCCTGAACAAGAAGCGATCGCTTTGGGCATTGCCAACCAGTTAACCAATATTTTACGAGATGTAGGGGAAGATGCCCAACGAGGGCGTATTTATTTACCCCTTGAGGATCTCGAACGGTTTAACTATACGGAAAAAGACTTATTCAATGGCGTAATTGATGAGCGTTGGCGCAAATTAATGGCTTTCCAAATTAAACGCGCTCGTAGGTATTATAACGATGCAGAAAGAGGAATTCGGGCATTGAGTCGGGATTCTCGTTGGCCAGTTTGGTCAGCTTTAATGTTATATCAGGGCATTTTAGGCGTAATTGAAGCCAATCAGTATGATGTTTTTAGCAAACGGGCTTATGTTCCCACAGCCCAGAAAATGCTTTATCTTCCCGTTGCATGGTTAAGGGCGCAAGCTTTATGATAGTGATGGTAAGAATAGACCTCTTGCATAAATACTTAGTTAATCAATTTAACCCTGTATCTTGTCAATTCCTTTGACTTTTGACATTTATTCGCCTTACTTCTGCAAGAAGTCTTAATGACCTGCGATCACGTATTGATTAAGCTTATTTTATTCTAAAGTTGGGAGAGCCAACCCTAGATTTTTCGGTAACTATTGATTGAGAATGTGTCCTAGATAGCATCTCTTTACAAAACTTTAAGTTATCATAGTCTCTAAGCAGTGAAGTTCACAGGGATATAAAAACATGACTAATTCAACACTGTCTCCTAATTCTCCCCTAGACTCCGATCATGCGATCTGGGAAAACCTTAAACAAGCGATCGCAGCTAGTTCTGGGTTTCAACAATGGCAGGATGATCAAGCCACTAACCTAGAAAAAACAGATCAGCTTGACCATCGGGTTCGAGACTATTTACGAGATACGTTAGAGACCTTAGCTTACTAAGACTAATGTTAGGGTCTGTTACTCAATTAGAGAGAAAGCAAGGGGATTTTATCGGTAATCCCCTTAATTCGTTCATAGACTTCTACTAAACGCTCTCCATCAACATGAAGTTCTTGGGTTGGGTAGTTTTCAAGGACCTCTATCACTCGTACATTATTATCATCCAATGCAGACTGTACTAAAGCCCCCCGTAATGCTTCCCGACTTGCTCGTTTGGAGGGAGTTTGAATCACTTCAGTCATTTGATCTAGAATAATATTCCCAACAAAACTATTCAAAACTTGTGATAGGGTAACACCATCTACATCGATACCCTGATTTAAAGCACTTTGCAAAGTGTTAGGCGTTTGATTTGCCAATTTTAGATAAGATTTCAAAGTAGGAGAAGCTTCTCCGGTTTCAGCAAGATGGCTTAGGTCTTCTACAGGGATAGATCCCTGAAAAATGCTATATTTGAGAACAATAGCGTCTGCGGCCTTGGCCGCTTGGCCGCCTGTCACAAGCATTAAGCTGATAACAGGGAAAAAAACAAAAGGATTCAATTTCATAGCAGCAACGATTATTGGCCCTAAAGCACAGAATGTGAGATGAGTCCCTATATCTTAACGGAGAGGATAAAGTAAATGGTAAAATCGATGGACTCTATTGTATCGAAAGATGATTTAAACGCAACCACCGAAAAGTGGTTTGAATATGTAGTGCGAGCTTATCCTCATCATACCGATTACAGTGGTGCGGTGTGGCATGGAACTTACCTGAGGTGGATGGAAACCGCTAGGGTAGAATATTTGCAATCGATTGGGGTAAATTACGCTGATTTGGTTTTACAAGGCTGTGAATTGCCCGTGATGGAACTTTCCTTACGTTACCATCGTGCAGTGAGTTTAGGGGAAGCGGTTGTGGTGAAAACCCGTCTTAAAGAAATGACGGGAGTACGAATGAATTGGGAATACCGCTTAGAATCTTGTGATGGTCAACAATTATATGTCAGTGCAAAAGTTACATTAGTGGCAATTGATCGAGAAAAAGGAAGAATCATGCGACAATTGCCGGGAAGCGTCAAGGATATTTTGGTCAAATTAGTATGATGCTCCTTCAATCTTAGTTAATAAGGGTTGAATCATAGAATCTTGCTCAGGATTAGCACTAATTACTTCTAAATGCCCTACTATATCTCCATAATAATCATGGATTTGATAGAGAATCTGTAGGGCTTCTCCTAGATCAGTTTGGGGTAAAATGGCAACAACCGCATTATCTTGGCCAAAACCGACAAAATCATCGATTCCTTGAACAAGAGAGCGCATCACCTGAGCTAATTGGCCGAGTTGATTGGGTTTATTTGAACTATCTGGGTTTACTGTTGCGAGAATAATCGATAAGTTAACATTTTTACCCTTTATCTTCTGCCAAATATCAGATAAGTAGTCCGCAGCCGTCATTTTAAGCCGAGAAGGATGACGTAAACGAGGAGAAGAGGGAAAGGAATCTAGTGGTGCGGTTGAAACAGGGGGCTTGTCAAATAAGGTAGAAGTTAAGAGCATAGTTGATAATCTGAATAATAAGAAGGTTGGCTGGCTATGTTTCTTAGGATAAGGTCTTAAGCTGATTGGAGCGATGATTTAAGCTCCCCTTAATCTGTGATCTTTGTCATTGTGATTATAATCACTTTTACAAGCGGAGAGACATCACATTAATGCTTAGGAAAAAGCTTTATTTTTAAGATTGTGATTAATGTATCGTTAAACATTCGTTAAAACAATCATGACCGAAAAATAGCGGATACAAGCCTTCCCTTTTAAGGGGAAAATCAGCAAAAATCAGGCAAATTTTTTAAGCCTCGGACTTAAGGTAGAAGTAACTCCAAACTCTGCACTCTGAACTCACGATGACTATCCCTACAGAAAGTATAATCAATCAGACAAAACCACTGATTCCTAGTCGAGATCAACGGCGTTATATCCGCTACCTCAATAATCAAGGAAGGGCTGTTAAACTTCTGTTGAAATCCTCCCCAGACTCTCTTCTCATTGAATCAGAGGGGATTGTGCTAGATGAATCATTTGGTGGGGTTGGTTTATTGATTCTGACCACAGAAGAAGTTTATACTCATCAAGTATGCTATGTAGAAGTCCCTGAAATGGGCTGGATTCAAGCTCAAATCATCTGGGTAACAATGTTAAGTGATGAACTCTACAAAAGAGTAGGGGTTCGGTATCTAAGTTAACCAGTGAATTATTATTGCTAAACTATTACCTAATAAGCTGCTACATTTATAGCAGTGAACAGTATTTTATCAAAGCAATTATGGGAGAATTTTTTGAAAACGTATCTCGCTATCCCCGTTACTTGATCACCTTCACCTTGGGGATTTTTTATTCAGTTTACCAGTGGTTACGACCTCTGCTTAAAAATCCTGTCACGGCGGTTGCTTTAGTGGGAATTCTTGTGGGTGGCTTTGCTTTTCTCTACTTTACCCTCAGAGCAATGTTAGGATTATGAGTATGACCGCTATTGTGAAGGCAATAATGGTTCAAACATAGATAATTTTTGAATTTTAAGGTTAAGGGGGCAAAATTATGGCAAACAGTCGCCGAGTGTCCCGTGTCTCTTCCCTAATTAAGCGAGAAGTGAGTCAGATGCTTCTTAGCGAGATTAAGGATGATCGAGTAGGCGCAGGAATGGTGAGTATCACAGATGTTGATGTATCAGGAGACTTGCAACACGCAACCATCTTTGTCAGTATTTACGGTACACCTGAAGCAAAAATTGAAACCATGGAGGGGTTAACCTCTTGCGCTGGGTTTGTCAGACGGGAATTAGGCCATCGCATGAACCTACGACGGACACCCGAAATTACCTTTATCGAGGATACGTCCCTAGAAAGAGGCGATCGCATGATTCACTTACTCAATGAAATTGGGGAAACTTTACCCCCAGAGACAGAAAACTCACTCAGCAATAGCTAAAAACTGACTGTAAAAATACTTCCTTTGTGGGGTTTAGAGGTGACAGAAATCTGACCCCCCATCCCTTCTACTAAGGTTTTAACAATCGATAATCCTAATCCTGTTCCCCCTGTATTACGGCTTCTCGCTTCATCAACGCGGTAAAATCGCTCAAAAATCCGTGCTTGATCAGCAAGGGGAATCCCTTGACCTTGATCACATACTTCAATGATGGCGTTTTCCTGTTCTTTTTTCAAGTTAATGGTAATTAAGCTATCATCGGGGGTATATTTAATGGCATTATCAATTAAATTTAATAAGACCTGTTTTAAGCGGTTCATATCTGCTTTAATTTCGATGGGTGTATCGGGTGCATTGAATTCAATGGTACGATCGCTATATTGTTGTGTCATGGCAATCACTTCTGCAATAAAGCGGTTTAAGACAATTTGATCCCGATGAAACATCATTTGGCCACTATCTGCGCGGGCTAAATCTAATAAATCTTGTAATAATTGAGTGGTTCTTTCTGCTTCGGAAGCGGCGGTTTCCAATGCTTCGCGTTGGGGTTGGGTTAGGTTGTTACCCCGTCTGAGGGTACTTTGTAAATAGCCGGTAACAATGGTTAAGGGAGTGCGTAATTCATGGGAAACGTTACTTAATAGTTGCTGCTGATGTTCCCATGCTTGGCTAAGACGATCTAACATTTGATCGAAGGTATGTGCTAGTTTTTTGACCTCTAGAGGGGCATTATCAAGCTTAAGACGAGCTTCGGGGAGTTGGTCAATAGATAGGGTGGCAGATAGGTTGCTAATGCGTTCTAGGGGCTGTAAACTGCGTCTGACGTACCATGCAATGAGGATTGTCATCAGACAAATTGCGATCGCTGTTGCTAAACTCAGACTTTTCATTAAACTGAGAAACATAATTTGATCCCCAGTGATATCCTGTGCAATATAAAATTCGCCAATATTTTGTCCGTTTACCTTTAAAGTTGTGGCACACATCAGCCAATAGCGATTATTTAATCGTTGTAATTCGGGTTTAGGGGCAACTTGTACAAGGTTAACTAATTCTGTTCCTTGGGTTTTCATCTGTAAGGGTTCAGAGGCTGCTATGATGTTACCTTCAGGGGATTTTATCCAGAGTAAGGTTTGAGGATTGGTTAAGTTATTAATGGCTTTTTGCGCTCCTATTTCTAGGGATACCATATCACTATAAATTTCTATATCATGGGGAAATCTTTCTGCAATATAAACCACACTTTGCTTGTGGGTAGCGATTAAAATTTGCTGCATTCGCCAACTAATCCAAAAAACCACCCCACCGAGTCCTAACATAGAGACAATGGCCACACCAAGGGTAAGTCGCCATCTTAGGGAAGTAGAGTCTTGTTTGAACCAATGGGAAAGGGGTTTCATGATTTTATGGAGGATGGGGTTTCTTGTTGTTTCTAGTATAGATAGCTTTACTAAAGATTTTCTGATATGTTCCTGAGAATTGGCTGAAAGGAAATAAATTATAAATTATAAATTATAAATTATGAATTATAAATTATAAAAATGGTAGGATAAGGTTCTAACTTGTTATAACAGACAAGATGCCTGTTCTACTGTTGATAGCTGATCACTAATTACTGATAACTGAAATGACTAATTCCAGTAAAGAAGAGTTTCGTCAAGCTTATCAAAACCTCCAATTGCTCCCTTTAGTGACACAAGCGCAAATTGATCGTTTTGGCGTAAAATATGCTGAGGATGTGATTGAGTCATTGAGTCAATTAGTAGAAGACTGTTCTAATAATAATGATAAAATCATTTTCACGGGTCATCGTGGTTCTGGAAAATCTACATTATTGGGTCAGTTTGCTTTAAAAATGAGGGATCAATACTTTGTCACTTTCTTTTCTATTGCAGATTTAATTGAGTTATCCGATGTCAATCATATCAATATTTTATTTGCAACGGCGGTTAAGTTAATGGAAACCGCAGAAGAACAAGACGTTACAATTAATGATAAAGTTAAGAAAGCTTTTTATCAGTGGTTTAGTCAACATACTCAAGTAGAAAGTAGTCAAATAGCAGTTGATAGCGAATTGGAAGTTAGTGGAAAAGCGGGAGTTGATGCTTGGTGGGTTACGTTTTTTACGAAGCTAAAAAATACCCTTAAGGTGAATGCGTTTATCCGTAATGAAATTAAAACAACCTTCACTCCTCGTATTTCTGAACTGGTTGATAGTGTAAATAGTATTGCTGTTACGATTCAAGCAGCGACGGGGAAAGAGGTGTTAGTGATTATTGATGATTTGGATAAACTGAGTCTTGATTTAGTAGAAAGTATTTACATTAATAATATTAATTCTCTCTTTCAACCTCAATTTCGGATGATTTATACCATTCCAAAAGCAGCGACTAAGAATAAAGAAGTTAAAGGGGTGGTTTATAGTGCAACCAATAACCGTATTTTATCAGTTTGGGCAACAAAATTCTTTTCTCGTGAAGATGCAAATAATCCTGATGCAACTCCTTATGACGAAGCGGTTAAAGTTTTTGCAGAGGTTTTAGATAAGCGAATTGATAGTAAACTAATTGAGGAAGATGTTATCTTACCGCTTATTTTAGCCAGTGGCGGCGCATTAAGGGAATTAATTCGTTTAGGGAGTCGTTGTTGTGAGTATTGCTTAATTCAGTTGAGACGAACCCCTGATAATAATGATATTAAAATTAACTTAGAGATTTTACAAAAGGCGATTAGAGATTTGCGGATTGAGTTTACTGAATCTTTAGGAAAGGAAGATTATGAGGTATTAGTTCAAGTGAATAATGATCAAGAACCTTTAGATAGTAATGATCAGATATTTTTGGATTTACTTCATGGTTTAAATATTCTAGAATATAAGAATGATGATCTTTGGTATGGTCTTCATCCTGTTGTTAAAGAACTTGTCGAACGTAGGCGTAAAAAGTAGGGTGGGCTTTGTCTACCTTAACAATTGTATAGTAAACTAATAAAACTAATGAGAGGGATTAGTGTTTTGATGGGCAAAGCCCATCCTACTAAACTAAGATTATTGTATATTGGAGTGAGAGCATCTTGCTCTCTAATATTAAAAGAGCATCTTTCTCTCTAATATTAAAAGAGCATCTTTCTCTCTAATATTAAAGGTATTTTTGTTGGGTTTCGTGCCTCAACCCAACCTACATTTATATCTACTATGCTAGAAACAAATAACTTTGAAAATTACCGAACTAATGAAGATAGTTATGATGGGTTAGTTACCCTTATTGAAGCAAGTCAAGGGAAGTCCTCATGGTTTATTGCATCCTGTGAACAAGCATCTTTACAAGAGCAAATTATTAGACAATACGAAGCAGAGTTATTGCCGTCTATTCCCTGTTATCGTATCACGGTAGATCGTCAAGAACCGAGTTTAAGGGGACAGTTAGAACGGTTAGTTGAGGATAACCCAAGTTTACAACAACCGAATGCCAAGGCGGTTATTTCTGTGACGAATATTCGGGAGATATTAATGATAAAGTTAGATGAAAATGAAGAGAAGTCTCCGGTTGAGAAGTTCTTTGGTTATTTACAGTGGACAAGGGAAGGGTTAAGACAGTTTCCTTATCCCATTGTTTTGTGGGTGACTCCGCAAATTTTACGTCGTCTCAGTCGAGAAGCACCGGATTTTTGGAGTTGGAGGGGTGGGGTTTTTCGCTTTAATAATATTGAAGATTATCAGGTTAAGGAGGTAGGAATTGATAGGTTTAATGTTGCTGAAATAAGGGAAGAGGAGTCTTCTTTTTTGTTACCGTTGGAGGAGTTAGAAAAACAAATTAAGGCGATTAAACAACAAAGTGATCAATCTCCTGCGTTAGCGACGCTTTATGATAGGGTGGGACAGGTTTATGCAAAGCGTGTCGCATCTGGAGAGTCTGAGAATTTGGAGGAGGATATTGAGAAGGGAATTGAGTTTTATCAAAAGAGTATTGAGTTAGCAGAAAGGTTAGAGTTAAAAACAAGTTTGTGTCAGACATTGATTCGTTTAGGGAGATTCTATTATGATTTATCAAGGTATGAGGAAGCTAAATCTATTTATCAGCAAGGGTTAGACATTGCTAGAGAGATTAATTATAAACACGGGGAAAGGACTGCTTTAAATGGGTTAGGCAATGTTTATTATTCATTAGGAAACTATCAACAAGCAATAGACTACCATCAACAATCTTTAGCACTCAAACAAAAGATAGGAGATAGAAAAGGAGAAGCCAATTCTTATAATAATTTGGGTCTTGTTTATCAAAAATTAGGAGAATATCAACAAGCGATAGACTACCATAAACAATCTTTAGCACTCAAACAAAAGATAGGAGATAGAAAAGGAGAAGCCAATTCTTATAATAATTTGGGTCTTGTTTATCAAAAATTAGGAGAGTATCAACAAGCGATAGACTATCTTCAACAATCTTTAGCAATTAAACAAGAGATAGGAAATAGACGAGGAAAAGCTGAATCGTATATCAGTTTAGGCAATGTTTATCAATCATTAGGAGAGTACCAACAAGCGATAGACTATCTTCAACAATCTTTAGCCATCTATAAAGGGATAGGGGATAGAAAGGGTGAAGCCTATTCTTATATAGGCTTAGGTAATATTCATGATTTATTAAACAATTGTCAACAAGCAATATATTTTTATCAACAATCTTTAGCTATCACAAAAGAGATAACAAATAGAAACGGTGAAGCCCATTCTTATATAGGTTTAGGCAATATTTATCAGTCATTAGAAGAGTATCAACAAGCGATAGACTATCTTCAACAATCTTTAGTCATCGCTAGAGAAATAGGACATAGACAAGTAGAAGCCGATTCTTTATTCAATTTAGGCAATACTTATACAAAACTCAAGCGCAATAAAGAAGCATTAGATAATTATAAAGCCGCACGTCAGTTATTCCAAAATATGGGACTTAACAATAAGGTAAAACGGTGCGATGATGCAATTCAGGCAATTCGCACCACATCTCCTGAGTAATGCGGAATGTCTCCTGAGTAACGCGGAATATCTCCTGAGTTGCGCGGAATGTCTCCTGAGTTGTGCAGAAAGTCTCCTGAGTTGTGCAGAATATCTCCTGAGTTGCGCAGAGAGTCTCCTGAGTTGTGCAGAAAGTCTCCTGAGTTGTGCAGAAAGTCTCCTGAGTAACGCAGAATATCTCCTTAGTAATGCAGAATATCTCCTGAAATATAGCAAAGGAAGTGTGGGCGCAAGCCTTGCGCCCCTACAGGTAAGATGTGGAGTATAGTATACTGAGCAACTTATGTTACTGTGTGTAAGCCTAACCTAAAACCCGAAACCCGAAACCTGACACCCGAAACCCGAAACCCGAAACCCGAAACCCGAAACCCGAAACCTGACACCCGAAACCTGACACCCGAAACCCGAAACCTGAAACCTGACACCCGAAACCCAAAACCTGAAACCCGACACCCGAAACCCGACACCCGAAACCCGAAACCCGAAACCTGAAACCTAAAAACCCAGATTATGGTAGTCATAGTTAACTGAGAAAGGTTAACATAAGTTAACAAGGATCAAAATCTGTTACGAGTCATAGTCTCGTTCATCCATAAAACAGTTATCATAAACAACTACCATTGGAGGCTTCACAAGCGTGAACAAGAATAACAAGAAATGGCGTAATGCCGGACTATATGCTCTCTTACTCATCGTTGTACTAGCTCTAGGGTCGGCATTCTTCGATGGACAGCCCGCCACCCAAGAAGTTTTAGCCTACAGTGACTTTATTCAACAAGTCGAAACTGATCAAATTCACAAAGTAACCTTAAGTGCCGATCGCACCCAAGCCAGAGTTATTGGTGCAATCGGTGGTGCGCCTCAACTGGTGAATTTGCCCCCAGATCCCGACTTAATCAATATTTTAACCACCCATGATGTAGATATTTCTATTCAACCCCAAAGCGATGATAGCTTCTGGTTTCGGGTCGCTAGTAGCCTATTTCTCCCCATTTTGCTCCTTGTTGGTCTTTTCCTTTTACTTCGCCGCGCCCAAAGTGGCCCCGGATCTCAAGCGATGAACTTTGGTAAATCAAAAGCCAGAGTACAAATGGAACCCCAAACCCAAGTAACCTTTGGTGATGTGGCAGGAATTGAGCAAGCAAAGCTCGAATTAACCGAAGTTGTTGACTTTCTCAAAAATGCCGATCGCTTTACCGCAATTGGCGCAAAAATCCCTAAAGGGGTGCTATTAGTCGGGCCGCCCGGAACTGGTAAAACCCTCTTAGCGAAAGCCGTTGCAGGGGAAGCAGGTGTTCCTTTCTTCAGCATTTCTGGGTCAGAATTTGTGGAAATGTTCGTTGGTGTCGGTGCATCCCGTGTCCGTGACTTATTTGAACAAGCCAAAGCAAACGCCCCTTGTATCGTCTTTATCGATGAGATTGACGCAGTTGGCCGTCAACGGGGTGCTGGTTTAGGGGGTGGTAACGATGAACGGGAACAAACCCTTAACCAGTTATTGACAGAAATGGACGGTTTTGAAGGCAATACGGGTATTATCATCATTGCTGCCACTAACCGCCCCGATGTACTGGATGCGGCTTTATTACGCCCCGGACGTTTTGATCGTCAAGTGGTGGTTGATCGTCCCGACTACGCTGGCCGTCAAGAAATTCTCAACGTCCACTCACGAGGAAAAACCCTCTCTAAAGATGTGGATCTCGATAAAATTGCCCGTCGTACCCCCGGTTTTACCGGCGCAGACTTAGCTAATTTGCTCAACGAAGCGGCTATTTTGGCTGCACGACGCAATTTAACCGAAATTTCCATGGATGAGGTCAATGATGCCATTGATCGGGTATTAGCGGGTCCTGAGAAGAAAAGCCGTGTCATGAGCGAAAAACGCAAAACCCTTGTAGCCTATCATGAAGCGGGTCATGCGTTAGTAGGTGCATTAATGCCCGACTACGATCCCGTACAGAAAATTAGCATCATTCCCCGTGGTCAAGCAGGAGGCTTAACTTGGTTCACCCCTAGCGAAGATCGCATGGAATCAGGCTTATATTCTCGCTCTTACTTACAAAATCAGATGGCCGTTGCTTTAGGGGGTCGGATTGCTGAAGAAATTATCTTTGGTGAAGAAGAAGTGACCACAGGTGCGTCTAATGACTTACAACAAGTTGCACGAGTCGCCCGTCAAATGATTACCCGTTTTGGTATGAGCAATCGCTTAGGGCCAGTTGCATTAGGTCGTCAAGGTGGTAACGTCTTCTTAGGACGAGATATTGCCTCAGATCGGGACTTTTCTGACGAAACGGCTTCGGTTATTGACGAAGAAGTGCGTCAATTAGTGGATCAAGCTTATGGTCGTGCGAAGGAAGTGTTAACAGGTAACCGTCACATCTTGGACAAGTTAGCAGATATGCTAATTGAAAAAGAAACCGTTGATGCAGACGAATTACAACGGGTTCTCAATGAAAGTGAGATTCAAATGGCAGCGTTAGCTTAGTCTCTTGATTAAGCAACGTGAGTTTGAGCTTAACCTAAAATTGATGGTTTAGGTTTAAGTCTCGTTCATCAAGTTAAAACTCTGAATTTAGGTTAAAGCAGTATCTTCGGGTACTGCTTTTCTTTTTGAAAAAAAGTACCATCAATTAAGTTAAGCCACAGAATTCTTACAATGCTTTAACTCTGTATCAATCTTGATAATATGATTGACGAGCCACTCAGATAAGATACCATGTACTTTAATCGCAAATTCATTACTTGCACCGTTTTCTCTGATTTCTTTACTTAAACTGGCAAAGGTTTCTAAAAACTTCTCATGTGCTTTTTGATTGACTTCTGCAAACAAACATTGATGGGTTTCCATACATTTTTCCTCCCGTCCAAAATGCCACTCTGCATAATACCCCATAAAAATTAATAACTTTTTAATCGCCGTTTCTCCTTTTCCTTGTTCGATCGCATCAGCAAGGTCATTAATGGCATAGAATAGTTCCTTATGTTGAGCATCTATTGAAGGCTGTCCGGTACTAAAAGATTCGTTCCATGTAAACCGTTCCATGAGGTTCTCCTAAACTGAAGACTGGTCATCCTAAGACTACCCAAAATAAAAAAATAATTTTTATCTTTGCAATATTTCTCAATATTTAAGTCAACTCACCGCTTTAATAGAAAGACTAACCCGTCGTAGTTTCTCATTAACTTCTAGCACTTTTACCGTTACCACTTGACCTACTTTAACAATCGCTTTAGGATCATTCACGAAAGAATGGGAAAGCTGAGAAATATGAATTAAGCCATCTTGATGCACCCCAATATCAACAAACGCCCCAAAATTAACCACATTGGTGATGATTCCTTCTAAAATCATTCCTTCCTCTAAGTCGCTAATTTCATTAATTCCCTCTTTAAAGGTTGCATAGGTAAATTTATCCCTCGGATCTCGCCCCGGTTTTTCTAATTCTTGAATAACATCTTTTAGGGTAGGAATACCAATTGTCTCCGTAACAAAAGGGGTTAAATCTAAGGATTTCAGTTGCAACTGAGCTTTATTGATATCTGTTAAATTAACCTTTAATTGTTGGGCAATTTGTTCAACCACTGAGTAACTTTCAGGGTGAACGGCGGTATTATCTAACGGATTTTCTCCATGGCGGATGCGTAAAAATCCTGCACATTGTTCATAAGCTTTTGCGCCTAACTTATTAACCTTTAGCAGTTGTTTACGGCTGTTAAAAATGCCATTTTGATTGCGATACGCCACAATATTATTAGCGAGGGTTGGGGTAATTCCTGAGACAAAGGTTAATAATTTTGCTGAAGCGGTATTGAGATCAACCCCTACATAATTAACACAACTTTCTACCGTTTCCTCTAATTTTGCCTTCAATAATTTCTGATCCACATCATGTTGATATTGCCCCACACCTAATGATTTTGGCTCAATTTTAACTAATTCTGCGAGGGGATCTTGTAATCTTCTTCCAATACTAATTGCCCCTCTTACCGTAATATCTAAATCAGGAAATTCTGCACGGGCTAACTCACTAGCTGAATAGATAGAAGCCCCTGATTCATTCACCATTACTTTAATCGGTTTGGGGGATAAATCTTGACAAACTTCTGTGACAAATTGCTCCGTTTCTCTAGAAGCCGTTCCATTCCCGATGGCAATTAATTCTATTTTATAATCTTCTATTAACGCAGTCAAAGTGTTTCCTGCTTCTTGACGTTTCTTTGCACCTGAATGGGGAAAGATGGCTTGATAGTGTAAAAACTGTCCTGTTTCCGATAAGATAGCCACCTTGCACCCAGTGCGAAACCCCGGATCAATCGCTAATGTGGGTTTCATTCCCGCAGGGGGTGATAATAATAATTCCCTTAGATTAACTTCAAAGGTTTTAATCGATTCTCGATCTGCCCATTGTTTGCGATCGCTTCTTATTTCTCTAATTAAAGCAGGTTTTATTAACCGATTAAAGGCATCTTTTAACATTTCCTGATAAAAGGTTTTAATTTGAGTTTCTTGGGTATCAATAACTTGGGAATACAAATAATTTAATACCCAATTTTCAGCAAAATCTAGCTCAAAGGAGAGAATTTTTTCCGATTCTCCTCTGAGTAAAGCGAGGAAATTGTGGGGAACAATTTTAGAAACAGCACAACTAAATGAACGATACATTTCATATTTAGTTGTTCCTTCGGGATGATCTTTTTTAATCTTAGAAACAAAAATTCCTTCTTGAAAGAGATATTCCCTTAAAGTTGCCCGTAACGCCGCTTGATCTGCAATCTCTTCTGCTAATATATCAGAAGCCCCCCGTAAAACATCTTCAATAGTTAACAATTTATTTTCTTCTGACAAATATTTCTCTGCTTCATGGGCTAAACTCTGTGTTTCTTTATGAGGTTTATTTAAGGCTTTTAGCCAGTTTGCAAGGGAGTCTAAACCTTTTTCTCTGGCAATGGTAGCACGAGTTCGTCGTTTCGGTTTATAGGGTAAATATAAGTCTTCGAGTTCTGTTTTATTAAAACAATTTGTAATCTTTTCTTGCAATTCTTCCGTCAATTTACCTTGACTTTTAATCGATTCTATGATGGTGTTTTTACGCTTATCTAATTCGGTTAAATATTGATATTTATCCCATATTTCCCTTAATTGTGCTTCATCTAGAGAACCTGTTTTTTCTTTACGATAACGTGCGATGAAAGGGATGGTTGCCCCTTCTATCAGTAATTCCAGCGCATTCGCAACTGACTGACTTTTTAAAGATAATTCCGAAGCAATAAGCGTTGATAAATTAGACATTGGTATTGGTCAGGAGTTGAGTAAGGTGGACTTTAACCACCGAAACACTACAATATTTATACTTGACGATCAGTTAATGAGAATTATTGTAACCGATGAGTCTAGAAAGTTCTATATTGATCAGTTCTTTTTATGCTGAAAGGGAAAAGCTGAGATGCTCAGTCATGTTATTAAAAGACATTATCTCAGCTTAACGCTTTAATTACTCATTTTCTTCATCGAACATCGTTAACCAACTCCGTAACTGTTCCCCTGCAACATCTCGGCCACCGAGGCCAAAAGCAAGGGCGATCGCTACTGAAATACCGCCAACCAGTAAACCGAAGGCTAAGTTAACGATATTGGGCGCAATTCCCATTTGTTGCAGTGCCATAGCTGAAACTAGCACTAAAATCGCAATACGAGCCGTATAACCCAAAAATTTAGACTGACGAGTATTAGAACTGGCGATTAAATTGTAAGCCAAATTAGAAAGATAAAGACCAATGGCGAAAACCAGTAAACCCACAAAGACTTGACCTGCAATCGCTAGAATAACACCGACTACCGTTTTTAACGAGGTAATTTGTAGGATATCCACCGCCGTTAAGGTAGCAATGAGCATAATTGCAACTAAGACGACGATTCCAGCAATTTGGGATGGAGTCCGATCAGGAACGTTATCGCTATCTTCTTCTTCGGAAATAGGAGAGGTTGTATCCTGCGGTTCAGCAATTCCTAACCAATGGAAAAGGTTATTAAAGCCGATACTTGCAAGGATGCTAGATACCAATTGACAGAGATATTGACCTGCTACATAGGCTAAACCTAAGATAACCGTCGCTGCAAAGAGTTTCGGTAATAAAGCCAGCACCTGATCCAGCATATCAGTTGCAGGTTGGGAAATTGACTTAATTTGCAGTGCATCTAGGGCAATAATCGCCGTTGGAATCAACACTAAAATATAGACAATTGATCCCAAAATTTGGGAAAGGGACTGTCCCCCCACCTCACTATTAATACCGAAACGGCTTCCCATTTGGTCAACACCCGTTGCAGCTAAGAGATTTGTGACCACTTGGCGGACAATTTGGGCAATAACCCAGCCAACACCCCCTAAAATGACCGCACCGAAGACATTGGGTAAGATCCCTAGAAGATCATTCAGTAAAGACTGAACAGGAACAAGTGTTCCTTCTAATTGGAGGGTACTGAGAATCCCCGGTAAAAAGAGCAGGAAAATAAACCAATAGACCGCATTACTGATGGTTTGGCTCAAAGGAATTTGATTTTCCTCATTAACTTGACCTAGTTTTTGATCAAGGTTAAATTGCTCAAATGTATTCGTCAATAGAATTTTAGAAAGGGTCGCAATCACCCACGCAAGACCTAGCCAAGCAGCAGCACCGAGCAATCGAGGTAGAAAACTGGTAAATTTACCCAATAATTGATTAAGAGGTTCAGAAACTGCGTCTAATTGTAAGGCGTTGAGGAATGCAACCACTGCAAAGAGACGAATAATCCAACAGGTAATTTCCCCAATCCAGTTTTCAATTGGGAAATCACTACCTTGTTGGCCACCGACCCAACCTGCGATTTTATTGTCAATATCGGTGCTTTTAAGGGATTTTTTGACTATTCCCTTCATAATAGTGGCAACAATCCAGCCAATAATCAGGATTAAGAAGGCTTTCCCAAAGTTAATCGCTTCTGGGATTAGGGTTTGGGTAAAACCGACAAGATCGGTTTGCGCCACAAGGGGCGGGGACAGCATCGGTATCGATAGATTTGTTAAGATTGTCATGATCAACTGTTCTCAAATTCAGTTATTTGATGGCAACATTTGAATTTTAGAGAAGACCTCAGAAAATTTCCATAAAATTAATGGAAAATTAAGAAAATTAATCAGTGAGCAGTGATCACTCATCAGTTATCATTTGTCTAGTAATGAGTAACTCTCTACCCAAAATTTATAATTCACAATTCAGAATTTAAAAAATGGTTAAAATTATTAAGCGCAAGTTTTTAGGAATACAACCTGTTTATGATATCGGATTAGCTGAGGATCATAATTTCTTATTAGAGCAAGGATTAGTTGCCTCTAATTGCTTTAACAAGTCCCACTCTACGGCTTATGCCTATGTGACTTATCAAACCGCTTATCTAAAAGCTAATTATCCCGTTGAATACATGACCGCTTTATTAACGGCGAGTAGTGATAGCCAAGATAAGGTTGAAAAGTATCGGGAAAATGCAGAGAAAATGGGAATTCCTGTTAAACAGCCCAATATTAATCAATCACAGAAAGATTTTACCCCGATGGATCAAAGTATTCTCTTTGGCTTTTCGGCGGTTAGAAATTTAGGAGAAGGGGCAATTGATAACATTTTACAAGCCAGAGCAAAAGACGGTGATTTTACCTCTCTAGCAGATTTTTGTTCCCGTGTTGATCTAAGAATTGTTAGTCGTCGGGCGTTAGAACCTTTAATTTATTGTGGGGCATTTGATAAGCTCAATCCTAATCGTAATCAACTCATTCAAGATATAGAATTAATTATTCCTTGGGCGCAAAAAAGAGCAAAAGAGAAAGAATCAGGACAGATGAATATTTTTGATTTAGTGGGTGAATCTGCTAATCAAGACAGTGGAAAAGATGAATTTGAACAGGCCCCTAGTGCTAAATCTGTTCCCGATTTTCCTTTACAAGAAAGACTAAAATGGGAAAAGGAATATTTAGGGTTTTATGTATCTGAACATCCCTTAAATACGATTAAAAAGTCTGCTTCAGTTTTATCTCCCATCAATTTACGAGAGTTAGAAGAACAAAAAGCAAGGCAAAAAATCAGTACCATTGCAATTTTAACTGCGGTGAAAAAGATTATAACCAAAAAGGGAACACCGATGGCTTTTATCACCTTAGAAGACATGACAGGACAATCAGAAGCGGTAGTTTTCTCCGATACTTACGAAAGAATTGAATCCCTTTTAGTCGAAGATTCTCAACTCATTTTATGGGGAAAAGTAGATAAAAGAGATGATAAAACCCAAATGATTGTCGAAGATGCAGAACCCATTGAATCCGTTAAGATGGTGATGGTACGTTTAAGTCCTCAACAAGCCATAAATACAGAGACTCAACGTAACTTAAGAGAGATTTTAAGACGACAATCAGGAGAGAAAAAACAACCCGCAAAAGTTCCAGTTGTGGCAATTATTGGTCAAGGAAAAGACCGTCAGTTTGTGCGTTTAGGTCAAGATTATTGGGTTAAAGATGATACAAAAACGGTTAATTTATTAGAAAATGCTGGATTTGATGCGTATGCAGAACCCTTAGTCAATACTTCTTCATAATCTGTGATAGGGTGTAGATAGAATAATATGGAGTAAGGTCGCTACGCTCCAGTGAAAAATGAAAAAGAAACTGCGACATTTATCATTTATAATTCATAATTAAAGCTAGAAATACTGATAACTAAAATGACACACAATCCTCCTCTTGGAACACTTTACCGTCATGGTGATGTTTTGCTCAAACGCATTGCCGACTTACCGCAATCTTGCCAATCTAAAGAAGGGACAACCCTTGCTCATGGAGAAGTCACAGGCCATCGTCATCGTATTCAACAATCTAATGCGGTTCAATTGTGGGAGAAAAACCGCACACTTTATTTGGAAATTATTGAACCCAGTGCAACCTTAATTCACGAAGAACATAACTCAATAGAGTTACCCCAAGGAATTTATCAAGTGTGGAAACAACGGGAATATCGTCCCGATGCGTATGTCGAAGTAGAAGATTAAATCATTTACAAAAACGATGAAGGGTTGAATTCTTGAGACTGAAAACTTAAACTTATATAAGACTCAATAAATTTCTTTGCTGGTTGAAGAGAAGGAATAAATTGAGCCATATAATTCATTAGTTGAGTAGTTTTTCGCAATTTTTTTAGACGGATTTAATTAATTATGACAGCAACTTCTTCTACCCATTCTTTGAACTTAAACCCACCTCAACAGTGGAATTGGCGAGGATTTCCTATTACTTACCAACAACAGGGAACAAAAGGACCAGCAGTGGTATTTGTCCATGGATTTGGCGCATCTTGGGGACATTGGCGCAAAAATATCCCAGTCTTGAGTCAAACCTGTCGCTGTTATTCCATTGATTTAATTGGTTTTGGTGGTTCGGCTAAACCTCATCCTCAGACAGAGATTGATTACACTTTTGAAACGTGGGGGCAACAAATAGCTGATTTTTGCCGTGAAGTCATTGGAGAACCTGCTTTTTTAGTCGGAAATTCCATTGGTTGTGTGGTGGTTATGCAAACGGCGGTGGATAACCCGGATCAGGTGTTAGGGTTAGGTATTCTCAACTGCTCCCTTAGATTGTTAAATGAGCGAAAACGGGTTAATTTACCTTGGTATCGTAATTTAGGGGCTGCTGTCGTCCAAAAACTCCTAGCTTATCCCTCCTTTGGCCGTTTCTTTTTTCGTCAAATTGCCAAGCCAAAAACCGTCCGTCGAGTGTTATTACAAGCTTATCATCGCCCTGAAGCAGTAACAGATGAGTTAATTGATATTTTAATGAAACCTGCCAAAGAGGCGGGTGCAAGCGATGTTTTTGTTGCTTTTACCCGTTATTCTAGTGGTCCTATCCCCGAAGATTTATTCCCTCAATTACAATGTCCTACTTTAATTTTATGGGGAACAAAAGATCCTTGGGAATTAATCGAAGAAGGACAAAAATATGCTGATTATCCTGCTGTTGAACAGTTTATTCCCCTAAAAGGAGTCGGCCATTGTCCCCAAGATGAAGCCCCAGAATTAGTCAATCCTATTTTACAAGATTGGATTTTATCAAAGGAGAATTAATCATTAGCTAATTCGGCGGCTAAATGAATAGCTGACTTTAAACTATCTTCCCTTGCTATTCCTTTTCCAGCAATATCAAACGCTGTCCCATGATCAGGAGAAGTCCGAACAAACGGAAGACCAATGGTAGTATTAATCGCTTGATCAAATGCCATTAACTTCACAGGAATTAACCCTTGATCATGATATAAAGCCAAATAAGCATCGGCCACATTAGGAACATCTTTCTCAATAAACCATGCTTTCCCCGGATTCACCCACATAGTATCAGGGGGAATTAACCCCGTCAATTTCACTTGAGGATAATGGCGTTTTTGACTGTCTAACCAAGCCAGTAACCAGTCTTTTTCTTCTGTTCCTAATTGGCCATTTTCGCCGCTATGGGGGTTTAAACCAGCGATGGCAATATGGGGGAATTTTATGCCAAATTTATCTCGTAAGGTATCGATTAATAACCCTAATTTCTCAGACATTAATTCAGGGGTTAACTGATAAGATACCTCATGTAAGGGAATGTGTGTGGTTGCCAAAAGCGTGCGTAATGTCCATCCCGTATAAGGCGATCGCCCTACAAACATCATGCCATAACGAGTGACCCCAGATTGTTGCCCTAATACCTCGGTTTGGCCGGGATAATGGTATCCTGCTGCTTTCCAGCTAGACTTAGCAATGGGGGCTGTGACAATGGCTTGAAATTTATTTTGTAATGTATGGCTGATTGCTGTATCTAAATAGAGAAAACTGGCTTTTCCACAGTTCTCATCGCTTTTTCCCAAAGTAACCGCCCTATCTAAAGGAATATCAAGAATGGGAAACTCGTCAGGATGTGCCAGAGAACAAGCAGAGAGAGTTTTATAGGTGCTTAGAAGATGAGAACGGCTACCAATGACTGTAATATTGTATTTAGGATATATATTCGGGTCTTTAAGGGCTTTTAAAATAATTTCTGCCCCAATTCCGGCTGGATCACCCAATGTTAACGCAATTTTAGGGGATTTAAGGGAAGTGTTGTCTTGTGTCATGGGGAAAAACTGCGGCCTAATTGTCGTCTTGATTTACAATATTCATAATGTCAGAATCATCTGGCAAATTGCTATCTTTAATCTGGGAGATTCTCAAAATGAGTGCTGAAAGTATGTTATTTAATGGGGCAATTATTGCAATTGTTCTTACATTAGTGGGAGTTGCATGGGGCTTTCTTCTCATCAAACTACAAGGTGGAGAAACTGAATAAGGATTATTGATGGTTCTATAATCTAGTGGTTAACTTCCCTGAAAGGCGGGCTTTTTGTCCGCCTAAACTAATTTTATACTTATTACTTATTATTTGTGAATCAATTGCCAAACACCGACCGATATTTTAGAACAAATTCTTAACGAAGATTGATTGTGGTCACCTTTTCAGATTTGCAACAAAATGTTAAGATCCCTGAAAATTGATTGACAAAACGCTAACAGTATCGATGACTTCCTAAAATTCGACTAGCCTCCGTTTTGTTCGTACTGCATAAATACTTTGAGGTTACATTCCGTGACCATTCTCCACTGGCTCGATCAAATACAACCCCATCATCGTCCCTTAGTCGGGGATAAGGCGTTTGTGTTAGGTCAACTTCAACAACAAGGTTATCCTGTTTTTTCAGGTTTTGTCCTTAATACTGGCACATTTCGTTCCATGTTGGAGACTGTAAACGACTCTTACTCCTTATTAGCAGATTTTCCCAGTTCATCCCTCCATTTAGATGTAGATAATCCTCAATCTCTCCAATTAGTGGCTCAACAGAGTCGTCGTACGATTTTGGAAACCCCCCTTTTCCCACAATGGCGAGAACAATTACAAAATGCGATCGCTCAAATTGAAGCCACTACCTTAATTATTCGTCCTTCGTTATCTTTATCCCTTCCCCAAGCGAAGGATTTATCAGGAATTTTACTGTCCCAATTGGTGGTTAATCAGTTAGATCCCTTAGAGTTAGGGATTAAAAAGGTATGGTCGAGTTTATTTAGCGCAAAAAGTTTATTTTTCTTTGAAAAGAGTGGAATTAATTTAGAAGAGTTGCCTGTTGCTCTTCTCATTCAACCGATCTATAATGCCATCGCTTCTGGGACAGGTTATTTTGATAATAGCACCTTAACACTACAAGCTACTTGGGGATTAGGATACAGCATCTTACAAGGAGAAGTGAATCCAGACCATTATCAGATTGATCTGAGGCAAAAAGAGGTCAAATCTCAGCAACTTGGCCATAAACCCTGTGCTTACTGCGTACAATCTCCTTCTTCGACGAATTTAGACTGTTTGGAATGTTATCTACTTAATGAAGAAGAACAGGGAAACTGGATTCTAAACCCTGAGTATTTAGAGCAATTTATCAATTTAGGGGAGCAATTGCAAGCCTATCCCAATCCTAAGCAAATTGAATGGACAATTCCCCAAACAGGAAGAGAAAATAACAAAATTTATCTGACCCAACTAAGTTTATTACCCAATGCAGAAGTCGATCAACTGTTACAGCAAGTTCCTTCTAGTATTGAACTGCCAATGACGGAAATAAGGGGAATCGTAGCTTCCCCCGGTATTGTCACCGCACCGCTTCATTTAATGACGGAAAATACCCTAAATTGTCCACCCAATACGATTTTAGTGGCTCAAACCCTTCCTGCGACATGGTTACCTTTGTTAAAAACAGCGAAAGGCTTAATCCTTGAAGAAAGCGGTATTACCAGCCATGGAGCAATTTTAGCAAGGGAATTAGGCATTCCAGCCATTGTTGGGGTTAGTCAGGGAATGCACGCTTTAAAATCGGGAGAAGTAATGGTATTGGATGCAAATCAGGGAAAAATTTACCCACCCTCTCGTCAAAGTCCTCAACCCATTGAGATTCCTACTACTTATATTGACAATGACTCCCTAACCATTCCCCTTGGGACTCGTTTAATGATTAATATAAGTCAACGAGAATTATTAGAGTTAGGGTCAACTTTACCGATAGATGGTGTAGGATTAATTCGCTCGGAATTGATGCTGTTAGAGTTATTACAAGAAAAATCGTTAGAAGACTGGTTAACCCCGCCTCAACGTGGGTTATTTGCAGAAAAGTTACAAGAATTTATGGGGCAGTTTGCTCAAGTTTTTCATCCCAAACCTGTTTTTTATCGGGCTAATTTAGCTTATCTCACTCAGTCTCCTTTGTTTGATTTGGAATTACAAGCTTTATATAATTTACAACAACAAGGTTATGATAATCTGAATCTGATTTTGCCTTTAGTTCGCCACGAAACAGAGATTCGTTGGAGTCAACAGCAGATACAACAGATAGGATTAGATCAATGCGATCGCTTTCAACTGTGGATTATGGCGGAAGTTCCTTCCGTCTTATTTTTATTAGAAAATTACGTCAAACTAGGGATTAAAGGAATTGCCATTGGTAGTAATGATTTAGCTCAGTTTTTATTAGGAATTGATCGAGAGAATTCAACGGAGGAGCATCCATCATTGTTTGATCATCCAGCACTCTTAAAGGCTTTGGAACAGTTGATTAAACAGTCTAAACAGTTGGGAATTGACTGTTCGATTTGTGGTCAACTTCCTGTTAATGCTCCCCATTTAATAGAAAATTTAATTCGTTGGGGAATAGATGCAATTTCCGTTGAACCCACCAGTTGTCAAACGACTTATCAAGCGATCGCTAAAGCAGAAAAACGTATTTTATTAGAAAAAGTAAGATAGGTGTTAGGTGTTAGGTGTTAGGTGTCGGGTGTCAGGTGTTGGGTGTCAGTCGCTTCGCTCCAATTCGCGCATTATGAATTCAAAATTCAAAAAAATACCCCATAGCTGTCGCTACGCTCCAATTTAAAATTTAAAATTATAAATTCAAAAATTTTTTGACTTTTGACTTTTGACTTTTGAATTCGCGCTCTGGCGCGGGGGAATCCTGTACCTTAATTGATCAATTAAAATCACTTTTTTATATTATTTTGAATTTTGAATTTTGAATTATGAATTACCCGAAGGTGTCAGGTGTTAGGTGTTGGGTATTAGGTGTCGGGTGTCGGGTGTCGGGTGTTAGGTTTTAGGTTAATGTTAACTGTTAACTGTCATAAACTCCTGAACTTTGGCACTTTTGACCCAGTTATGCGTCACTCAAAAAAGTTTAGACCTTTTTTTCCTAAAGTGTGACCAAGCAGATTAAAATGAACCGAAACCTTAGACGTTAGACTCACGACGTAAATTCAATAGGCATTTCCAACCCTATGTCTTACGGGGGATAAATGTACCCAAGACCCGTAAATTCCTTTCTCCCGACCTAAAATTGTTAAGTTTCCCGTTCTTGTTAATGAGTTGAATTCTATGGCCTTAGCATCTCATCTTCCTCCTTCCAAACCTTCTATCCGTCGTCGTCAACGTCCTCTTCGTCGTCGTCAACGTCCTCTATCTTCCCCTAAATCTTCCCCGACTGTCATTTATTCTCTCCCCAAAGCGAAAAATAAACCCCTTCCTCCCAAATTACAATTTTTGCTCAGTTGTCAAAACGCCTTTTCTTGTGTTACTTTGCTTCTGGTTTTGGGAACTTTAGCGGCCTATAGTTGGACAGTCTATATCCCTAAGCTCTGGAGTCAGGAATATCGTAAATTAGAAGCCTTACAACGCCATGAACGACATCTTATGACTACTAATGAGGGAATTAAGAAAGAATACGCAGACTTAGCAGAAACCGGCCATTCTGGTCTCAAAAAAGCGAACCCTTACGATAATATCTTTTTAACGGTTGATCCTGTTTCCTTGCCTTCTCCATCCCCTGAAACAGCTACGCCGAATCTTCTTAATGCCAACAATACACCCCTTGCTTATTAATAATGACGGATGCTCGCTTTAAATACGCCACTTCTCAGTCTCGTTCATCGAGATCCTCAGTTAAAAGACCTTTAAGTAAAAAAAAGTCTGCTAAAGGCCGTAAGGTACGAAAATCTAAAAAAATTGTCCCTTTACCTAAGTTTCGCTTGGTTGCTGTATGGTTAGTTTTAGCCATGGGAATTTTAGGGTTAGGATGGAAAGCCTATCAATTACAGGTTGTTCAAGCTGAAGACTTGAAAAAACGCGCCCGTTCTCAACAAATGACTATCTTGCGTCCTTTTATCCCTAGACGCTCTATTATTGATAGCAATGATAACGTTGTGGCTGTGGATCGGGTTGTTTATAGTTTATTTGTTCATCCTAAGTTATTTAAACAGTCTAAAGAAGAAATTGCCGCCAAAGTTGCTCCTTTACTGAAAGAAACCACTACTTCAGCCTTAATTGAACGATTTAATCAACAAGCATCAGGAATTCGCATCGCCTACGGTTTAACCGAAGCAGAAGCCAAAGCCTTGCGTTCTCTTTCCCTTGATGGGTTAGAATTAATTGAACATTACGCCCGTGTTTATCCCCACGAAGAAGTAATGGCGGGAATTGTTGGCTATGTTGATCGCGATCGCAATGGTCAAGCAGGGATAGAACGGAGTCAAACAAAGCTGTTAGAACGGGAAAACACCCAATTAACTATTAGAAGGTCGGGTAATGGCATGATTATGCCCGCAGAACTTCCTAGAAATCTGTTAAAGTCCAATGACTGGCGGTTACAACTCACCCTTGATATACGATTACAACGAGCAGCGAGAACGGCATTAAAGCAGCAATTAGAGAAATTTAAGGCAAAACGGGGTGCAGTGATTGTAATGGATGCAACCGATGGGTCATTATTAGCTTTAGTGTGTGAACCAACCTACAATCCCAATGAATACCATAAATATGATGTTTCCTTGTTTAGAAATTGGGCGGTAAGTGACCTTTATGAACCGGGATCGACGTTTAAGCCAATTAATGTGGCGATCGCTTTAGACGCTGGGGTGATTCAACCGAATAGTACCATTTATGACTCTGGTTCGGTTACCGTGGATACTTGGCCGATTGGGAATGCAAGTAAAACGGGTTATGGTGCGTTAAGTATCGCAAGAATTCTGCAAACCTCTAGTAATGTGGCAATGGTTCACATGATGCGGCGATTAACGAAGAAGGATTATTATAATCGTTTACGGGAACTGGGATTAAGGGATAAAGTGGGGATTGATTTACCCGGTGAAGTGGCGGGACATCTTAAAAATGAGCAGATTTTCACCGAAAGAAACATTGAAGTCGCAACGGCTTCTTTTGGACAGGGATTTTCTTTAACACCTCTTAAATTAGTTCAGTTACACGGCGCATTAGCCAATGGGGGTAAATTAGTTACGCCTCATGTTACCAAAGGTTTAGTGGATGGGGAAGGAAATGTACATTGGCAAGCCAACCATGAGGTTAAACAGGTGTTTTCCCCTGAAAGTAGCCTTAAAGTGGTGCAGATGATGGAAACGGTGGTGAGTCAGGGAACGGGAAAACCTGCCAAAATTGCTAATTATCGTATTGGGGGTAAGACAGGAACGGCGCAAAAAGCAGCCCCTAGAGGGGGATATTTGCCGAATGCGAGGATTACTAGCTTTGTTTCTATTCTTCCTGTGGATAAACCCCGTTATGTGGTGTTAGCGGTGGTTGATGAACCCCAAGGGGATGATGCTTATGGTTCAACGGTTGCTGCACCTATTGCCAAACAGGTGATGGATTCTTTAATCTCTTTACAAGGAATTCCTCCTTCTACGGTTGGTGAGTAAGGGGAAATATAAATTGTTAGTCTCTGATGAATCGTTACTGGTTACTGGTTACTGGTTATCTTTATCTTTATCTTTATTGGATGGATTCAGAAGATTCCCTAACATATTACCAATTAAGGGAAGTTGGCCAATGACCATTTTCATGAGTTCAAGAAAGCCTTTTTCAGATAAGCGATCGTCTTGTCTTAATTGTAGCGCACCAATGAGGGGAACGAACAAAACGCCAGCGACAATAACAAAGATAAAGGGTATTAAGTCTAACTTTCCTGCAAGATAACCAATTCCTGCAACCACAACAACAAAGACAAATAAATAAAATAAACCATTAGCCCATGCACTTTTAATTTTTGGGGTTTGGTTGTTATTATTGGTCATGTTAACGTCTCCTTGGGGGTTAATAACTACAGTTCCTGTATTATTTGGGATAATGATCTCAGGATGATCTTTATCTCTTGGTTCATCTTGAATTAATTTTCCGTTCCCGATAATGTCATCTATTAAACTTAACACATTAACGGTATTATAGGGTGGTTTATCGCATTCAATCTCTTGTCTATTATGGTCAATTCGTTCTCTTAGTTTACGGTAATTATAAAAGGTAGGGTTATCGGTATTTTTACAAGCATCACAGTTACAGGGAATAAGTTTTCTCACTTGTAAGCGTTCGTTAAAGTTATAAGTGATATTAATTTCATCGAATTGATTGGTAATAATGGTTAATAAGTCTCGTTTATTATTTCCTGAGAGGCGAATTCTGATTTCTCGTCTGTCGTAGGTTTCTATTATTTCTGCTTTGGTATTGTCTCGTTGTAAGATAACGCCTGTTTTCCAAACATTGGGTTCATCAATAAGGCGATGCAATTCGACAATGAAACGGGTTAAAATGCCTTTTGGCATAAAATCATATTGATAACGAAGTCGTAAGTTATTGGCTTCATTCCAATCATAATTAGGTTGGTTAGGATCTAATAGTTCGGGTGCGATATAGGTATCATTATTGTTAGGAAGGGGATAGGCGAGTTTGAATTCTAACATTAATTGTAAGAGTTCTCCTTGCATATTATTATATTGTGCATCGCTCCATATTTGGTTAATATTGGTATCGTTAAATTGTCCTAATTTGTCTTTAACGGTGGGGTTATCAAGGATTTTATAGACTGCATCGGTTCCCCATTCGGGGTTAAGAATAATGGTTTTGTACAATGGAGATTTAATGTCATCTTGGAAGTGGAGAATAACGCCGATGTCGTGGAGATATTGACTTAAAATTAAACGTCTGTCTTTGGTAGATCCCCCCTCATTCCCCCCTTGAAAAGGGGGGAGGTTTGATCTCCCGTCATTCTCTCCTTGGGAAGTGTTTGATCCCCCCTTAGTCACCCCTTTAGAAGGGGAGAGGTTGGAGGTAAAACCGTTGTCGTCACAGATTTGATAATAGCGATCAAGGGAGATATAATTAATGTTATCTTGGGCTAATTTTTCTAAGGCTTCTCTGACTTTACCCCAACTTTTAGGAAGGGTTAGGCCAATATGGGGGAGCTTTTGGATATGATATTTAATGCTGTTGATAATATCTTCTAAGCCTCGGTTATCAGCTAGGTTTGTAATGAGGAATTCTTTAATGTTATCAAAGAGGCTTTTGAGTTGGGGTTCATCAAGTATCACTTGACGGTTTTGCTTTTCGTTTTTAATGATTAAAACAGGGCTTTTTTCACTAAAGAGTTCAATCACATCTAACCAATAATCAAAATTAGGTTGTTCTCTGCGACTGTCTGCAATCAAGAGATATAGGGAACGTTTGGTTAAAAAGAATTGATGGGTCGCATGATAGATTTCTTGACCGCCAAAGTCCCAAATATTAACTCTAAAGTCTTGATCATTCTCGCAGGGGAAATGATATTCTTGAACGTCTATTCCTTCAGTAGAAAGTTCATTGTTGTTAATGTCATAGTTAGGATTGAGGATTTTTTTCATGAGGGTGGTTTTTCCCGCTTCCCCTTCTCCGATAATAATCAACTTGGCTTCATATAGGGTATCTTGTCCTGATTGTTGAATGTCCTTAAAGTATATTCTCATTGCTTCAATTCCTTCTTCAGCAATGTTAAGAGGAGGCGTTTCTAAGGGGTTTCCATCTAAATAAAGTTGGGATAAGTTAGAGAGACGGAAGATGGCTTCTGGCATCTCTCTTAGTCGGTTATTATCTAAATAAAGTTGGGATAAATTAGAGAGACGGGAGATGGCTTCTGGTATCTCTCTTAGTTGGTTTCTACTTAAATAAAGTATGGACAAATTAGAGAGACGGGAGATAGCTTCTGGTATCTCTCTTAGTTGATTTCTACTTAAATAAAGTTGGGATAGATTAGAGAGACGGGAGATGGCTTCTGGTATCTCTGCTAGTTTATTAGAATTCCAATAAAGTATAGATAGATTAGAGAGACGGGAGATGACTTCTGGTATCTCTGCTAGTTTATTATTACTTAAAGAAAGTTGGGATAAGTTAGAGAGACGGGAGATAGCTTCTGGTATCTCTGCTAGTTTATTAGAACTTAAATAAAGTATAGATAAATTGGAGAGACAGGTGATAGCTTCTGGTATCTCTGCTAGTTTATTAGAACTTAAATAAAGTATAGATAAATTAGAGAGACAGGTGATGGCTGCTGGTATCTCTCTTAGTTGGTTATCACTTAAATCAAGTTGGGATAAATTAGAGAGACGGGTGATGGCTTCTGGTATCTCACTTAGTTGGTTATTACTTAAATAAAGTTGGGATAAATTAGAGAGACAGGTGATGGCTTCTGGTATCTCACTTAGTTGGTTATTACTTAAATCAAGTTCCTCTAACCATTCTAATTCAAACACTTCTGAGGGAATGCTGGTTAATTTTTCTTTGTTAGGTGTATTCCATTCATTACTTAAGTCTAATGTTGTAAGGTGGTTTTCTTTGGCTTTTTGGATGCGGTGTTGTACTTCTTGGGGAGTCATTGTTCTAAATTATGAATTATGAATTATGAATTATGAATTATGAATTTTAGTTATTGGGTTGTTGTCTGAATCAGGATTTACTGGATTTAAGGATTTTCAGGATTATTTTTATTATAGATGATTGTCTGAATTAAGATTGATGGGATGAGAGTATGGGTAAGGGAAAATGATTAATAAGCGTGTTTATTGTTTGAATTAAGCTGTTTACGATTAAAGGATGTTCAGAGATTAAGTTACTTGTAAAGATTATAGCACTTGTTAATGCAGCCAATTATGATTCTCGTCAGATAACCTATCCTGAAAATCCTTAAATCCAGTAAATCCTGATTCAGATAATAGATAAATTATGATTCCCGTCAGACAACCCAATCCTGAAAATCCTTAAATCCAGTAAATCCTGATTCAGACAATAGATAAATTATGATTCCCGTCAGATAACCTATCCTGAAAATCTTTAAATCCTGAAAATCCTGATTCAGATAATAGATAAATGATAATCCTCATCAGATAACCTATCCTGACAATCCTTAAATTCTGAAAATCCTGATTCAGACAATAGATAAATTATGATTCCCATCAAACAACCCATACTGAAAATTCTTAAATCTAGTAAATCAGTGATTCAGACAATAGATAAATGATCAACCCCATCAAACAACCCAATCCTGAAAATCCTTAAATCCTGAAAATCCTGATTCAGACAATAGATAAATGACAATCTTCATCAGACAACCCATCCTGAAAATTCTTTAACAATAAGATGGTGCGTTCCATCATATAGGGTAATTAGTTAAGTTAAAATCATATTAAGGAACGCACCCTACAATGATTTTCAATTCAATTAACCTATGAAAACCGACAGCTTATTTTATCGCATCTTCTTAGACTTCCCTGAGATATTCTTTGAACTCATTAATCAACCCTTAGACTCAGTTAATGATTATGAGTTTGCTTCCCAAGCAGTCAAAGAACAACCTTTCACCGTAGATGGATTTTATCGTCCCCTCCAAGATAATGCTAACTCTCCCTTTTATTTAGTAGAAGCGCAATTCCAACCCGATGATAACTTTTATTATCGCTTATTCGGAGAATTGTTTATTTATCTCAGACAATATCAACCCCTTTCTCCTTGGCAAATTGTCGTTATTTATCCTAACCGTCGAGTTGAAAGACTCCCCATTCATCAATTTGGTGAAATGGTATCTTTGGAAAGAGTACAGCGTTTTTATCTCGATGAATTAGACTTGGGAACTCCTCCTTCTTTAGCATTGGGTATCCTTAAATTAGTGGTCAAAAAAGAATCAGAAGCCATTGAGTCTGCTAAACTATTAATTAACCAAACCAGAACAGAGATTAGTGAACCTTTAACACAAAAGAATGTTCTTGATCTCATCGAAAACATCGTTATCCGTAAACTTCCCCTGAAAACTACTAAGGAGATAGAAGCTATGCTAGACTTACAAGACCTTAAACAAACCAGAGTTTATCAAGAAGGACTCCAAGAAGGAGAAGCTAAATTAGTCCTTCGTCTCCTTCAACGAAGATTCGGAGACATCCCTGAGAATATCCAAGAAACTATCAAAGGATTATCCGTTGAACAATTAGAAGACTTGGGAATTGCTTTATTAGACTTTAACAGTCAAACAGATTTAATGAATTGGCTTTCTTAAGAGAATAAATCAAGGTTGAACAAAGAGTGAAACCTAACTGAAGTAGATTGAATGTTGGGTTTCGTCCCTCAACCCAACCTACGATAATGTTAAATTAACCCATGAAAACAGACAGTTTATTTTATCGAATCTTCTTAGACTTCCCTGAGATATTCTTTGAACTAATTAATCAACCCCTAGAACAAGTGAATGATTATGAATTCGCTTCCCAAGCAGTTAAAGAACAACCCTTTACCGTAGATGGATTGTATCGTCCCCTCCAAGATAGTAATAACGCTCCCTTTTATTTAGTAGAAGCACAATTCCAACCCGATGAGAACTTTTATTATCGTTTGTTCGGAGAACTCTTTATTTATCTCAGACAATATAAACCCCTTTCTCCTTGGCGAATTGTCGTCATTTATCCTAACCGTCGAGTTGAAAGACTCCCCATTCATCAATTCAGTGAAATGGTATCTTTAGAAAGAGTAAAGCGGTTTTACCTCGATGAATTAGACTTAGGAAACCCTCCCTCATTAGGATTGGGTATCCTTAAATTAGTGGTGATTAAAAAAGAATCAGAAGCCATTGAGTCTGCTAAACTATTAATTAACCAAACAAGAACAGAGATTAATGAACCGTTAACCCAAAAGAATGTTCTCAATCTCATCGAAAACATCATTATCCGTAAACTCCCCCTAAAAAGTACCAAGGAGATAGAAGCCATGTTAGACTTACAAGACCTTAAACAAACCAGAGTTTATCAAGAAGGACTTCAAGAAGGAGAAGCCAAATTAGTCCTTCGTCAACTTCAACGAAGATTCGGAGACATCCCTGAGAATATCCAAGAAACTATCAAAGGATTATCCGTTGAACAATTAGAAGACTTGGGAATTGCTTTATTAGACTTTAACCGTCAAGCTGATTTAATTAACTGGCTTTCTTAAGATAATCAATTAAGTAAGTTAAGGAATGCGAGCATCTTGCTCGCTATTTTTACAAAATTGTTTCATCATATTGAAAACGACTATAATTGATAACTTAACTGATAACCTGTTAACCGTTCACTGTTAGGATTCGGAGGTAGATAAGTTTAGGTAAAATTAAATTAATTAGTCAATATGGGAGATTAAAGCCATGACTTCAGTAACAGTAAAAACCCTCTATGATCAAGATTTTGCTTTGTGGATAGAGGAAACGGTTGAGCAATTACAATCTGGGGATTTCTCACAGGTTGACTTAGAAAATCTAATTGAGGAGGTGGAATCTTTGGGAAAATGCGATAAAAGAGGATTAGAGAATCGTCTCATTACTCTGTTTGAACACGCTTTAAAACGGTGTTATGTTCCTTTACCTGACTGTTATCGAGGGTGGGAAGTGACCCTAAATCGTACACAACAAAAATCAAATCAGATTCTTGATGATTCTCCTAGTTTACGCAATTTCTTAGAACAAATTTTAGTTAGATGTTATCAAAAAGCTTTGGATAATATGCGAATTGAATATCAAGTTAGTTTTCCTGATGTTTGTCCTTTCTCTCAGAAGATTGATGTGCTATTAAATCATAAGTTCTGGGTTTAATGATTAACAAAATGTCGGTAGAAGTCCTTAACTATAAATTAAACTTCCGACTTCTTTAAATGGGTCTAATCATCTCTTAGCTTAACTGCTAACTATTAACTATTCACTATAAAATAAATATGCGAGATCAGGTAATTGCTTGGCTAAACGAAAACGTATCCCCCCATCGTCTTCAACATATCTTAGGTGTTGAACAGACCTGCATTGAACTCGCCTGTTGTCATGGGGTAGATACACAAAAAGCTGCAACCGCCGGACTGATGCACGACCTAGCTAAGTTTTTCCCTAAAAAGCGTCTGCTAAAGATTGCCCAAAAAAACAACATTAAAATAGATAAAATCCTTGCTTCTCATCCCCATTTGCTTCACGCAGATGTTAGTGCAGTCATCGCCCAAACCGAGTTTAATATCCAAGATGATGATATCCTAGCGGCCATTGCCAATCATACCCTTGGCCATCCTAAAATGAGCGATCTTAGTTGTATTGTGTTCGTTGCGGATGCCCTTGAACCCAATCGAGGCGATACCCCAGAATTAAACAAGATACGCCAGATTAGTCATCATTATCTCCATCACGCCGTGCAACTCACCTGCGATTATGTTATTAAATATCTGCTTGATCACGAGAAAATCATTCATCCTCGTGCCATTAAAACCCGTAATTGGGCATTAGCAGTAACCAGTGATGAGTGATCACTTACCAGTGATCAGTAATCAGTAAACCGTTAGAATATGTAAACACTTTCCCTAAATTCTACATTCTGAATTCTAAATTCTTTATGAGCGACTCCCAAAACGCTGTTGACGCTTCTCCCACCCTTACCCAAGCCATTCCCCCCTTACTACAAACTATCTTCCAAGCTGCCGACGATCGCAAAGGGGGTGATATAAACATCTTACAAGTAACAGAAGTTTCCTACCTTGCAGATTACTTTGTTATTGTGACCGGCTTTTCCCGTACCCAAGTAAAAGCGATCGCTGATGCGATTCTAGACACAGTAAAAATCCAGTATGATAAATCTCCCCTCAGAATAGAAGGTGTCGGCGAAAATAGTTGGATTGTCATGGATTATGGAGATGTGATCATCCATATCTTTCTTCCCCAAGAAAGAGAGTTCTATAATTTAGAAGCCTTTTGGGGTCATGCCCAACCCATTGATGTTTCTTTGCTAAATTCAGTGCAATGATGTGGAAATCACCAACCCAATTCTGTCCCGTTCCCACAGAACAACAGCCCGTCAACGAATATGAACAGCTAAAAAACGCCGGATTGTTCCACTGGCCAACCCTTGACCTGCCAATTTACCGCAAAAAGCTAACATGGGTGTGGATAGGGGCGGCCATTATCGTCAGTCCCATTGCAGCAGCCAGTTTTCCCATTGGTGTCTCCCCCCTTCCCTTTGGTTTATCCTGTTCGGTGGGGGCCACCTTAATCGTGATGTTGCTTTTAGCCCGTATGCTCTTGGGATGGTACTATATTCGAGACCGTCTCAACGCAGAAAAGATTTTTTATGAAGAATCAGGCTGGTACGATGGTCAAACATGGGAAAAACCCCCCGAAGTGTTAACCCGCGATCGCTTAATTGTGTCTTATCAAATTGATCCAATTCTCAAGCGGTTACAGCGAACTGCCCTAGTTTTAAGCACAATTTTGCTAGGTAGTGGCTTATCTTGGATCATCCTATAATTATCATTGTTTTGGAGTAACTTAACTTGACTAGAGGAATGCGCAACCCGACCCCGAAATTAGAAGTTCGTCTCTTACGAGAAGGAATTGTCGAATCAGTTCATTTGGCCGAAGCTGTGATCTGTGATCAACGGGGTCGTTTGTTAGCCATGGCCGGAAATGCCCAAACCACCGCCTTTATTCGTTCAGCCCTCAAACCCTTTCAAGCCCTTGCTGTAACCAGTTCAGGAACTTTAGAACGATTTGACCTCACTGATAAAGCTTTAGCCATTATTTGTAGTTCTCACCAAGGCACAACGGAACAGGCACGTCAGGTGTTTAATGTACTATGGCGGGCAGATATTGACCCGACTTCCCTACAATGTCCTATTCCCCAAGGGCGGCGTAGTCGTTTAGAACATAATTGTTCGGGTAAACACGCAGGAATGTTAGCTGTTTGTCAGCAAAGAAATTGGCCGTTAAATACTTATCTCCAACGAAATAGCCAGATTCAGCAGTTAATTTTGAGCAAAGTCGGTGAGTTATTAGGAATGCCGGGGGAAGAATTAATTGGCGCCCGTGATGACTGTGGTGTTCCTACCTATTCTATGCAGTTATGGCAGATGGCAACCCTTTACGCTTGTTTAGGCTCAGGCGATCGCTTAGACTTAGAACGGGTTGTTCGGGCAATGACCTATTATCCTCGTATGGTGGCGGGGGAAGGCTGTTTTGATACGGAATTAATGTTATTAACAGAAGGAGAAATTATTAGTAAGTCAGGGGCTGAAGGGATTCAATGTATTGCGAAGATTGGAGAAGGATTAGGATTAGCGATTAAAGTTAAGGATGGGGCTAAACGGGCAAAATATGCCGTTGCGCTTTATCTGTTAAAGCAGATGGGATGGATTTCTCCCAGTGTGGAAGAGATGTTAGAGAAACAGTTTATTAATTTAAGCGAGTATAAGCGATTAGAAGTAACAGGGGAATTGGCTATGCTTTAAGATAGTTATTCCAGTGATCACTCATCAGTGCCGCTTGCTTTAGCTAGAGGCTTGAAATACGAAATCTTCTTTTTTATCCTCTTCAAAATAGATTTAATATAGAATGCTATCCTCAGAATTAATGACATTAGGGAACTACTTACATGGGGAATTCTCTAATCAAAAACAAGCCTTAGGGCAACCTGCATGGTTTGTTAACTTACACCTATGGTTTCAACCAGTTGCTTTATTTCCCGATGATAGCTTAACCTTTTTTACTGAGCAAGCAGCTATCGTTAACTTTGATCAACCCTATCGTCCTCGTTTATTACGGTTACGTCAACCCAATGAATCCGAGAAAATTACTGTAGAATATTATCAGTTTAAAGAGATGAACGCTTTTATCGGTAGTGGACGACAGCCTGATAAATTAGATAAGTTAACCGTAAACGATATCGAACGATTAACCCATGTTGGCTGTTCTTTAACCGTGGAAGTCCATCAAGCTAACCTTAATACTTATCAATTTAAAGCTATTCCCAACAGCGACGAACCCTGCTGTTTTACCTATCAAAATCAAACCTATAAAATTGCATTAGGATTTGAAGTGAATCAACGGGAATATATCTCTTATGAAAAGGGAATCAATACTAAAACAGGGAAAGCATCTTGGGGTTTAATGGGGGCCTATTGTTTTGAGAAAATTATCAAAGCCCTTGAGGTTTAAGTAATCAATAATAAGTTAATTGTTCAACTTATTTGGCGTGCAGTATAGCCATATATAAGATAACTTGAAAGTAGATAGGATAAGTCTTCTAGTTCAATTGATTGAACGATATTTGTGAGCCTTGCAATTCATTTCAAGGCGGTTTTTGCGGATGGGACAAGAGGTGAGCTTGATCAGGCAGACTTGGTATTATTATTGCCCTTGATATGGCAAAGATGAATGATGCAAATTGATTTTCAAATCACCATTTTCATCGCGGATATAACCCAAAGTATATTCCACCTTAATCTCACTACCGTCTATTGTTGTGAAAAAATACTCACCCATTGAAACGGCAGTATTGCAGGAAGTAATAATTCCTTCATTCTCGAAACGCACATTATTATAGGGCGCAAGAGCAAAACCTTTATCTTCATTAACGACACCACCAACAAAATAAGATAAAGCTTCTTTCTCCGTATCTCTAAACGGCTTCTTGCTAGCTAGTGTTGGCTTGAACAAAACCATACCAAGATCATAACCATAAAGCCGATCAAGGGTGTTTTGTGCTTCTAACTCAGGATTTTTTGCTTTGCCAATAGCGACAATGGCTTCACCCCAGCTTTGCTGTGCAGCTAGAACATCATTTTCTGTGACAGGATTTTCGCAGGGCATAGCTTGTACCATCGTGGGTACTGCAAACATGATCAAAGAGACAAAGAAAGAGACAAAGAGATATAGTTTCATGCTCAAAGTTTCCTTTTCTAAGGCTATATGAAAATGATAGTTGACATTTATTAAGTAATAACCTGAAACTTCTTTAATTATTCAAATTTTGCAAAAATATCATTCATAAATGAATTGTCCGAAGAATGAATCTCTTTGTCTCCCTTGTCTCACTCCGCTATACTATTTAGGGTAAAAAATCGACCCTTGTAAGGTACGCCTCTTTTTTTCCTCTCCTGATGCTATGACAATGACAACTGCAAAAAATGTGATCGGTACTTCCCTAGAGTGCTGCTGTACGAACCCAATGACAGGATTTTATCGAGATGGATTCTGTCGCACTGGGGGTCAAGATTTTGGATCTCATGTTATTTGCGCCCAAATGACGGCAGAATTCTTAGAATTTACTCGCTTACAAGGAAACGATCTCAGTACCCCCATGCCCGCCTATCATTTCCCTGGCCTTAAGCCGGGCGATCGCTGGTGTTTATGTGCGGCCCGATGGCAAGAAGCCTTAGAAAAAGGGGTTGCCCCTCCTGTTATCCTGAATGCAACCCACGCAAGGGCGTTAGAGGTGGTTTCCTTAAAAGAGTTACAACAATACGCACTGGATTTATAAGGCTCAAAAACGATGAATTATTTAATTATTTACGATGGTAATTGCAACCTATGTGTTACCTTTACCCAACTACTAGAAACCTTTGATCAAGCCAAACAGTTTAATTATGTGCCGATGCAAAACGAAGAAGTTTTGAAACAGTATGATATCACTCCCAAAGATTGTGAGATGGGGATGATTTTAATTAATCAAACGTCTCCAAACCAACGATGGCAAGGCAGTGGGGCGGCTGAAGAGATTGTTAATTTATTACCCATGGGACAAGCATTTATTGCCGCGTATCGGGCATTACCGGGGATGAAGTTTTTAGGCGATCGCACTTATGAGCAAATCAGAGACAACCGTTATCAATGGTTTGGTAAACGCCAAAAAACCTATCATTCTCCTTTTGGCTGCAAAGACCCTATAAAGGACAGAGGATAAGATACAATAAACAACTAAGTCATTAATCTAAGAGAGTAGCTGCATGAATTCCGAGGAAAATCAACCCCTTCAGGGAGACCCCATAGGAGAAGCACAACAAATAAAAGACGATGAGGAACAAAATTGGGACGATAGCCCAGAAATCCCTGAAATAGAGGCTAACATTGTCGAAGATCCCCAACCTCAAACCCCCACATCAGATCCCATTCCTGACTGGTGGGAAACCGCCTCAACTGCCTCAGAATCTCCTTCCCAACCACAGGAAGAACTCTCTACTATAACAAGTTCAGGGCAAGAAGAAGAAGTTAAAGACCTTATAACGGAAAAAGAAACCCTAGAAGCAGAAATTAAGGCATTATTAGTCCAAAAAGAACAACTGTCAACCCCATCTTCCCCTGAAGTTGAGGCTCAAGTCTCACAATTAATCACAGAAGGGTTAAAAGAATTTGAACAACGTAAACAAACCCTAGAAATTGAGGTAGAACGATTAGAAAGGCGAAGAGAACGAATTCGTGAGGAAATGCGAACAACCTTTGCTGGTGCATCCCAAGAATTGGCCATTCGTGTACAAGGATTTAAAGAGTTTTTAGTCGGAAGTCTGCAAGATTTGGTCGTTGCGGCGGAACAATTAGAATTAGCTCCCCCAGAGGATAACTGGGAAACCAGTCCTTCTCCTAATACCTACGAACGCCCAAGTGAATCGACCGCTCCTCAGTTTGCAAAACAACAATTTCAAGATCAAACCCGTCGCATTCAAGAGATTTTAGATCAGTATCGTACCCGTCCCGATTATTACGGATCACCGTGGCAACTAAGACGGACATTTGAACCGATTCACGCCGATAGAGTCAAAAATTGGTTCTTTTCCCAAGGGGGACGGGGTGCAATTCGTAGCATGGGAAGTCGCTTACAAAATATTTTAGTGGCCTCAGCCGTGATTTCTGTGGTGTATCAGCTTTATAGCGATCGCACTCGTATTTTAATCTTAGTCAATGAACCAGAGCAGCTAGGGGAGTGGAGACGGGGATTACAGGACTGTTTAGGTATTTCTCGCAGTGATTTCGCCCCAGAACGAGGAATTGGCCTATTTGAATCTCCTGAAGCGTTGGTACAAAAGGCTGATCGCTTAGTTGAAGATAAAAAAGTTCCCCTTGTGATTATCGATGAAGCAGAGGAAGAAATTAACCTTTCCTTGTTACAATTTCCCCTCTGGTTAGCTTATGCGCCTGATCCTCAACAAATGTCAAGTTACTATTATTAATTAAGGCAAATAGTAATGTTAGCGTGAGCAGAAATTCCGCGAATAAAAATGGTGTGATCTCCTGTCATGGAAGTGCGATAGGTAAATTCAGCTTCCTTATTATTAGGAAGGGATGCAACATTATAGGGAGCAACAATTTTGTTCCCTAGTGCAACTGCAATGTTCAAAGAGTCATCCATTTTAACGGTAAATTGCCGTTTATTTTCTACCCAGAAGGTAAAGACTTTTTCACTATCAATTCCCCCTTGATACACTGCACAACTCTGATGCTGTGGGAAATAGTAATTCGGTTTAACAATAGCGGATAGGGAGCTAGGAAAGGAGAATAAAGAGAGTGTGGTTAGGGTAAGAATAGAAGATAAGCATTTCATAGCTTTTAGGGTTGCAATTCAATTTAGTTAGGCGTGATTTTTATAGTTTTATCGGTTGAATTTTCCTTAAATCACGCTCTTAAATGGGACGCAGCCAACTAGAAATAGTTTCAATTGACGATAGGTTTTATAAGAAATTGTCGAGGACTATTTGGGTTTGCTGGGCTGTTTTTTCCCAACTAAATTGACTCGCTCGTTGCAGTCCTTTTTGACGTAATTGCGATCGCAAAGTTCCATTGGTTAAGATTTGCTGCATTGCCTCTTTAATCTCATCTATTGAATAAGGATCGATTAAGATAGCTGCATTTTCTGTAATTTCTGGTAAAGACGCTAAATTTGAGGTAATAACAGGTGTTCCGCAGGCCATCGCTTCTACCACAGGTAAGCCAAACCCTTCCCAGAGTGTAGGAAATACTAAGGCTAACGCATTACTGAAAAGAATAGGCAGCTTTTCATAGCCAATATAGTCTAAAAACTTAACTTTATTGCTGATTCCTAATATTTTGGCTTGTTCTGCTAGTTGTGGCGTATAACGTGAGTCAGGTGGACCGGCTATCCATAATTCTACCTCAGAAGATAATTGAGCAAAGGCAGTAATTAAACGGGATAAATTTTTATAGGGATCTTGACGGCCTAGATAAAGAAAATAAGGAATATGATTTGATTTTTCAGGTTGAGAAGCTTGAGGAAAAAAGTGTTGTGTATCATAAGCTAAGAGAATAGGGGTAATTTTCTGAGCAGGAATTCCCCAAAAGTTAACGAGATCATCAGCAGTCGCTTGGGAATTGCAAACAATATGTAAGCTTTGTTGTAAAACTTGAGGAATATAATAATTAAAATAAGGAACTAGGGGAGAAAATCTCTTGGGAAAACGAACAGGAATTAGATCATGTACCATTACCACTGTTCGACAAT
Source organism: Microcystaceae cyanobacterium (assembly GCA_051439375.1). Classification (GTDB taxonomy): domain Bacteria; phylum Cyanobacteriota; class Cyanobacteriia; order Cyanobacteriales; family Microcystaceae; genus JBGTGT01. The sequence goes on along the minus strand of JBFRWB010000088.1, from coordinate 7,206 downwards.
TTTGGAAAAGGGGAGCTTCGGGTACTGGGGAAAAAAGAAGAGATGCCTTAAGTTTTTTATAAATTTTGGGTAACTTAAATTGTGTCCACAACAGACGACGTAAATGACCTTTTGTTCCGTCAGCCGGCGTTAAATTTTTAGGGACAGGATAGTTTTTAAAATTAGGCTGGGGTTGAGCGATTAATAAAGTAGGATTAAGGCAATCTAAATAGGGATAGATATTAGCTGCATAAGTGGTAATGCCCGTTGGTTGAGCCAATAATAAAGAAAGATTGATTAATAAATGAGACATACAGAAATTTAGAATGGGCGAATTGAGAATTTAGAATGGGCAAATATAGGATATCACTGCTAACTGTTCACTGCTAACTGTTCATTGTTCACTGTTCATTGCTATAGTAGTCAAAAAAATCTCCTTTTTGATTTCCTTTAATAACACAGTCTTCTTATGAATCCCGCTTCTGACTCTCAAAATCATTTATCTACCCCGAACACACCCATTATAGACGCAGAAATTCTCGCTGAAAATAGAAATTATGAGGAAAATATCCTTGATTTAGAGCTTATTCCCCTTGAGCCTGAACCGCTAGACTCAGATGACTCTAATCCCTCGGTTTTCTTAAAATTAACCCCTTGGGGACTCGGTGCGATCGCTTTATTCCTTTTTTCTAATCTTCTTCTGACATGGGCGCAAATCTCTAAAGATCCCTTACCTGAAATGGGACAAGACTCCCTAGAAATACTCCCGATTGCTGAAATTAATCCACCAAACCCTTCAAACTCTCAATCAAACCTAAAGACAGATAGTTTAAGCACATTACCTGAAAGTAGCCCACCACAGACTTTATCTGTTCCCCCTGCCCCTCCTGTACCTTCTCCCCCTCAAAAATCAGTAAATTCCTCACCTCCTCAACAAACCTTGCCTGAAAAACTATTACCGCCCGCCTTACGCCCCCAATCAATCCCTATTACCCAGAGACAAAGAATCCCTGCTCCTTCTAGCTCACCAACAAGGGTTGTTCCCATTTCGTCTCCCCGTCAAACCCAACCATCCCAACCCCAAAGTATTCCTGCCCCACCTCCGCTTTATTACCCATCGGTTGAGCCGCTTGTTGCCCCCAGTCCCCCAGAATTGTCCAAGGATGATCAATTACGCAATATTTTACGGCAACAAATTGTGTATGAAGAGACGAATCGTGAGCCAGAGCAAAGCTTTAATCAAAATGTTCGCCAAAAGATGCTAGACGCTAAAATGCGAGAATTTCAGGCGGCTCAGGAAGCACAAGCAGCACAACAGGCACAGGAAGGGCAAGCCCCATCTTCTCCTGCTAATAATGGGGTGATACCATCGCCGCCCCAAAGAAGTCAAACTGCGGCGACTGCTATCCCTGCGCCCCCAGTTGCCCCTCAACCTTCTCAAGCTCAGCCCCAACCCCGTAATGTTAATGATTTGGTGAATACGTTGGAAGGTTTCAATCAAAATTAAATTTTGGCGACAGAAATCAGCCAATCTACAGCATCACCGAGATTTAAGGCCATATGATCGGGTCGAGTACGATGTTGTAATGGTCTCTTTGACCTGCGATCGCTCCGATCCGTTTTGACTAAAATTCCTGTCAATCCGGCATTACGGGCAATATCCATATCTATTGCTTCATCTCCTACCATAAAACTGTCCCTAAGAGATAAATCATGTTCCCATGCAGCCGTCACTAACATCCCCGTGTTGGGTTTACGGGAGGTACTCCAGCGAATTAGGTTAGGATCAACCACATCAGAAGCGGGACTAAGATAGTGACAGCAATAGTAAGCGTTAATTTTCGCCCTTGCTTCTTTTTTAAGAAGGCGACGTAACCGTTTCTGTAAAGAATTAAAGTGAGAAGCGGTATAATTTCCCCTTGCTAACCCCGCTTGATTAGAAATTAGGCAGCAAAAGAACCCTGCCTCATTGAGACGGCGAATCGCTGCTGCTGTCCCTGATACAAGGGTTAATTGATCAACCCGTTGAAAGTGATCAATGGAATCATGCAGAATACCTTCTGGATTAATAAAAACTGCTTGATTAGCCACGCCAAATTTGTTCAATAATAGTTTCAGGAGAAATATCAGCAATTTTATCAGTTTTTGATTCAATCGCCCGATAAGAATCCAAACTAGAGGGAAGAAATAGTTGTTTTTCCCCAGTTCCTAACAAAGCAATGGTATAAGTTCCTACGCCTACGCCCAAGTGTAGAGGAACAGACTGAGGCGCAATCATTAAATTTGCCCCTGCAATCATTGCTGCTAATTTTCCCATATCTGAAGGTTGAATCGCTTTTAGTTGGGGATATCCTTCTTTCAATTGGGCAACCCAAGGAATATCTTCTAATAGCTGCAAGAGAATAATGGGCAAATCGGGCTGTTTTTGCTGAAGATTATCAATAATTTGTTGCCATTGGGGAAGAGGATAATAGGTTTCCCCTTTATTTTCATTCAGTTCCCCATAGATGAGAATATAACCCCCATCTTTAATCCCCAATTGTTGTTGTTGTCCTTCAGCCCAATCTATATCTTCTCTGGGTAAAGCGACTTTAAGGGGGGGACAGGGTTGCTGAATTCCTAATCCTTGCAATAAATCATGATACATTTGCCCCTTGTATTGTTGGGGTTTACGGGTAATCGGATCGGTAATTAACCATTTTGGGGCATCATCATAGGCAATACGAGTCGGAATTCCATTTAACCATTGAAGGAAGCTAATGAGCCATCCTGACGATGCGCTGATGACGATTTCATATTCTCGATCGCGGATCATTCCTAATAAATTGAGATAATCGGCTAATCCACTTTTGTCAGCATAGTTAAATAGTAATACTTCGTTAATCGCCGGACAGATGCGATAGGCAGGTTTAGCGATCGGTTCTACTAATACATCAATAATCGCATTAGGATAGGTTTGATGGAGAGTGGCTAGAGTGGGAAAGAAGAGAATTTGCTCGCCAATTCCACCTGGAATAAGGGTAAGTATTCGCATGATTCACTTCGCTAATAAAGGGCTATCTAAGCAAGGACTTAGGTTATTCAGCTTAATTGTAGGAGATATTTGCGCTTTAGGCCAGAAATAATCGGATAGGAGTTCAGGCGTTTAGGCGTTTAGGCGTTTAGGTGGTTAGGAGAATTTTAGACAGAATCACAAAAACAGGGTTTTAAGGGGCTTTATTAGTCAGACTTGGTATCAAACCTGATACCTGACACCTCAGACCTGATTTGATATGATTAAGCTGATCGTCTCAGCATTATTTACTTTTATGAATATTCGCATTGGTAATGGCTATGATATCCATCGTTTAACCGAAGGAAGACCCCTAATTTTAGGGGGGGTTAAGATTCCCCATTCTCTGGGTTTATTGGGACATAGTGATGCAGATGCTCTCACCCATGCTATTATGGACGCTTTATTGGGTGCGTTAAGTTTAGGGGATATTGGTCATTATTTTCCCCCATCTGACTCTAAATGGGCAGGGGCTGACAGTTTAGTTTTATTAGAACAAGTTAACAACTTGATTCAGTCGAAAGGATGGCAAATTGTCAATATTGATTCAGTCATTGTCGCCGAAAAACCCAAATTGAAGCCCCATCTTGGGGCGATGCAAGAAAAATTAAGCTTTGTTTTAGGATTAAAACCCAATCAAGTGAGTATTAAAGCAACAACCAATGAAAAATTGGGGCCAACCGGAAGAGAGGAGGGAATTGCTGCTTATACTGTGGTATTATTAACTGAAACTTAAGGTATTAGCTATCAGGAATCCAGTATTAGGTATCAGGTACTATCTTTCATGTAACAAAATTTAAAGTTATGAGTGCTTTTCGACAGAGTTTATGGGTTGCTGCGGTAAACTAGCCTTTGATCCATTTCCCATTAATCGGAGAACACTCGGTAAGGAGCCGGATTTTCAATGTCTCATAGTGTCAAAATTTACGATACCTGTATTGGTTGTACCCAATGCGTTCGGGCTTGTCCCCTCGATGTTTTAGAAATGGTGCCTTGGGATGGCTGTAAAGCCGGCCAAATCGCCTCTTCTCCTAGAACCGAAGATTGTGTTGGCTGCAAACGGTGCGAAACCGCTTGTCCGACAGACTTCTTAAGCATCCGTGTCTATCTCGGTGCAGAAACAACCCGTAGCATGGGTCTTGCTTACTAAGACTTAGTGCAAATCAGCAATTAAGCTTGATGATTCATCTTTTCAATTCCCTTTAATGTCAATAGATGCTAATAAGAGAGGAAAGCTTACGGTTTCCTCTCTTATTTATTTAAATTCAGTTTAGATTAATAATGTTCCCCTGATTTGCGATGATGAATGGCTGTTACCCCATCATGTAACACTTTACCCGATTCTGCGATCGCATAAATTACCCAATGATCTCCGCATTCCATGCGATTACTAACCCGACATTCTAAATAGGCTAACCCATCTTTGAGAATAGGTGATCCCTGCATGGTTTCTTCTGTCTCTACTCCGACAAAACGATCTTCACCGGGGGCAAAGGGTTTAAGAAAATGCTTCATTAAGCCTAAATGTTGCCCTTCTTGCAATATATTTAGGACAAAATAGTTGCCACGCTGTAATAATGACTCAATTGCTCGTTCTTTTGCCACTGCAACGGTGAAACCGGGGGGATTGAAGGTTGCTTGAGACACCCAAGAGGCTAACATGGCACTTTTGACTTCTCCCCATTGACAGGTAACGACACATAAAGAGCCAACTAAACGGCCTAATGCTTGCTCTAACCGTGCTGTTTGGGATGATCCAACGGCAGACTTGGGCTTACGAGCTTTTTTGGCTTTTTTCAATCTCTGAGCAAAATCTGTTCCGGCTTCTTCACAGGTTTTTAAGGTTGCATCGGTGGGTTTAAATTTCACCCGAATCGGCTCAAATCCCAGAGAATAACCACCATTGCGGAATTTACTTTCTAAGATGTCAATGGCTTCCCCACTCCAGCCAAAAGAGCCAAATACACCTGCTAACTTGGTTTTCTCTGCGGTAGCAAGGGTAATTCCTAAAGCAGTTTGAATGGGTGTGGGTGCATGACCCCCTAAAGTGGGAGAACCGAAGATAAAGCCACCACATTTCTCGATGGCTGCTTTTATTTCCTCTGGTTCGGCGATTTCTGCGTTAATAGACTCCACACCGACTCCTGCTTTGGTGATTCCTTTTGCGATCGCTTGTGCTAAGGTGGCTGTGTTACCGTAAGCGGAGGCGTAAATTAGGGCAACCGTGAGGGATTGAGCTTTTTGTTGATCTAACCATTGTTGATAAGAGGCGGTTAATTCTTGCAAACTGTAGCGAACTAATGCACCGTGACCCGTTGCGTAGAATTTGGCGTTTTTTGCCTTTAATTTTTCTAAAGCGGCTGATACTTGTTTGGCGTAAGGGGCAATTAAACAGTCAAAATAATATCTACGATCTTCTTGATAGATTGTCCATCCTTCATCTAAGACTTGATCACTACAAACATGGATTCCAAATAATTTATCTGTGTAGAGGACATCTGTTTTAGGATCGAAGGTACAGAGTTGATCAGGAAAGCGAGGGTTAGGTGTCGGGATAAATTCTAAGCAATGGCCATTTCCTAAGTCTAAGGTGTCTTCTCCTTTCACGATTTGCAGATTTAGCGTTTTATTTTCTATAATTTTCCCTAACGATAATGCAGCCGGATTAGAACAAACGATGGTTAAATTGGGATTGATGTCTAAAAGTTTTTCGAGGGTAACAGCACGATTAGGATTAATATGTCCTAAAATGATGTAATCAACGGTTTGTATATCAATTCGTTCTTTTAAGGCTATTAAAAAAATGTCGGAGAAGGATTCTCCGGGGGGATCAAAAAGTGCTATTTTTTCTGCTCGAATGAGGTAAGAATTAGCCGTTGTTCCCCGTTGTAAACCATATTCAATCTCAAATTTTAGTCTATCCCACGTTCGGGAGCGAAAAACAGTGGTTTCAGTAGCAAGGGGAAACACTTGGACATCTTTTGGTTTTGTCATCTTAGGCACAGCAGTAGAGGAGCATTACATTGTTTTATCAAATTTCTGTCCTTTTTAGCAATTGTTGATAATTGATAATTGAGAATTAATTCAGGTATAAAATCTGATTATCCTAAAAATCGTTGTTCTACTAACGCTTTAAAAATCTGATAATCTTGTTCAAGATAATCTAAAGACTGTTCTATCTTTCTGAGTCTTTCTTGGGCATGAAAATGATATATCTTGTACTTAAATCCTGCTAGAAATAAGAAAAAAGGAATCTCTTTTTCTGATTGTGGCTGCAAGTGACCTACTTTTGTTCTAAAGTTTAGTTGACATCGTTCTAAGTTATAGTTGCAATGAACATCTGCTTGCAGTAAAGGGTTCGTCTTTCCCAAGAAAATACGCTCATTGAACAGATTATTTTTAGCATAATCACCTAAAAAAGCTTGTTGATTCGGTAAATTAAAGATCCGTTGCATATTAAAAGTTAAAGAGTTATAAACACCATTCTGAAAATGATTGATATATCGTTTAAGAAGAGCAAGAGAAGCTAAGTTACTAACTGGTTCAATTCTAATTTTTTCTCGAACAATCAAACTTTTGGGAAGTCCCATTAGGGTGACACCATTTTTAAAAGTTAGGTGAACTACTTGGGAATTGGGGGGTACTTTAGGAGACTTAGATGATAATTTCCAATTTTTATCAATAATATTGTGTTTTTGGAGAAAGTCTAGATTAAGATGAGATGTATCTAATTTTTTTATCCCTAAAACTAAAGCAATATTTTGAATATCTTGTATGTTAGGAGCTTTTTTTGCAGAAAAAGGATTGATAGTTGAATGGGACTTAAAAAAATGAGATAATAAACCAGACATTTAATATTGCTATAACGTTTAATCTTATAACCTTTGATTGTAACATAATTCTGTATTGTGAGAAAGTTTTTTCTTAAACTGTGTCTATAGCAGTGAACAGTGAGCAGTTATAGTGGCACAATTAAAAATTAAAAAGCAATCCCTGACGGTCGTTTGCTGAGATCCTAACTGTCAGTCGCTTCGCTCCAATTCGCGCATTATGAATTCAAAATTCAAAAAAATACCCCATAGCTAAAGCTAGGGGAATCCTGAAATAAGGAATTTCATCCTTTTTTTGACTCCATAGCTGAAGCTAGGGGAATCCTGTACCTTAATTGATCAATT
>JBFRWB010000087.1:0-114841 GCA_051439375.1 Microcystaceae cyanobacterium | reverse complement strand
ACAATGGGTTCTTTAATTTCGCTTAAATTGACCTCAATAATGTCTGCATACTCCGCATCCTTATCTCCTTCCATTAAGACGGGATTTTTCAGCCATTCTTCCATCTTAGCCGCCCGACGTAACAAGGTACGAGCATCGGTGTAACCCCGTGCAACCATGTTTTTAATCAATGCAACATTAGAACGCAGGTACTCGGCAATGGTATCTTTACTTAACTTAATGGTACTCCCTGCACAGGAACGTTCGGCGGTTGCATCGGTTAATTCAAACGCCTGTTCCACTTTTAGGTCAGGTAAGCCTTCCATCTCCATAATACGCCCGTTAAAGACGTTTTGCTTGTTTTCTTTGCCTACCGTTAATTTTCCTTCCTGCATCGCTACCCAAGGAATAGCATTTACAATGTCCCGTAGCGTCACACCGGGCTGCAATTCGCCAGAGAAACGAACTAGAACAGATTCGGGCATATCTAGGGGCATAACCCCTAATGCTGCTGCAAATGCCACTAAACCCGAACCCGCAGGGAAAGAGATACCCAAGGGAAAACGGGTGTGAGAGTCTCCCCCTGTCCCTACAGTATCGGGCATTAACATCCGATTTAGCCAAGAATGAATGATACCATCCCCTGGGCGCAATGCCACACCGCCACGGGTAGCAAAAAAGTCGGGTAGCTGCTTGTGGGTGGTAATATCAACGGGTTTGGGATAGGCTGCGGTATGACAGAAACTTTGCAAGGTGAAGTCTGCGTTAAACCCTAAACAGGCTAATTCTTTCAATTCATCCCGTGTCATGGGACCAGTGGTATCCTGAGAGCCTACAGTGGTCATCATTGGTTCGCAGGATGTCCTCGGACGAACTCCCGGAAGTCCACAGGCTTTACCGACCATTTTTTGCGCTAAAGTGAAGCCTTTTCCTGTATCTTCGGGCATTTTGGGACGGACAAAGAGGGGCCTGGGTTCTAACCCCACTGCTTCACGGGTTTTATCGGTTAAAGCACGTCCGATAAGTAAGGGAATTCGTCCTCCTGCTCGGACTTCATCTAGAATGGTGTCAGGTTTAAGGGTAAAGGTAGAAATAACGTCCCCTTCCTCGTTGGTAATCTCTCCTTTGTAGGGATAGATAATAATGACATCCCCTGTTTCCATCTCGGTGACATCGCATTCAATGGGAAGCGCACCAGAGTCTTCTGCCGTATTAAAGAAAATAGGGGCAATTTTACCGCCTAAAATGTAGCCTCCTGCCCGTTTATTGGGGACAAAAGGTATATCATGACCAATATGCCATAAAACCGAGTTGATGGCAGACTTACGGGATGAACCTGTCCCCACAACATCCCCAACATAAGCCACAGGATAGCCTTTTTCCTTCAATCGGGCGATGGTTGCAATGCTGTCGGGCATTCTTGACTCTAACATAGCCAAGGCGTGTAAGGGGATGTCGGGACGGGTGGTAGCGTGGGGGGCAGGAGATAGGTCATCAGTATTGGTTTCTCCCTCAACTTTAAAGACGGTGACATGGATGCTTTCAGGGAGTTTGGGCTTATTGATAAACCATGCTGCATTCGCCCATGCGTCAATCACTTGTTTTGCATAGGGGTTCGTATCGGATAGTTCTAAGACATCGTTAAAAGCATCAAAGACGAGTAAGGTTTTGCTTAAAGCAGATACAGCTTCGGATGCAAGGTTATTATCTCTTGATTTGAGCAATTCCACTAAAGACTGCACATTATAGCCTCCCATCATTGTACCAAGGAGGTCAACCGCCCCTTGATGGGAAATAAGCGGACAAGTGATCTCATCTTTGGCAATAGCGGTTAAAAATCCTGCTTTAACATAGGCAGCTTCATCGACTCCGGGGGGGATACGGTCACGGAAAAGCATTAAGAGTTCTTCTTTGAGTTCCTCTGGTGTATTTTTGAGCATTTCGCACAATTCTGAGGTCTGTTGTGCGGTTAAGGGTAAGGGAGGAATGCCTAATTTGGCTCTTTCTTCGGCGTGTTTGCGGTAGTCGTCTAGGAACATAGTTTCTGTGTTTCTCCTTTAAGGTTTCGTTATGATGGCGTTTAGTATTTAGTTTACTGATTTTCTTGGGGTTTGCGGTTTGTAGGGTTGGGAAGTTGTGTCAAGAGGGGTTGATATTCAGTTACTTTAATGATGAAGATGTTAGTTTTTTATAGGTTAGAGGTACAATAAATACAGTGATACATTTTCAAGACTTCTGGCATTCACGCTTAAACTTATGAAAAGATCAACATACGTTATCCGACAATATAGAGAAGGACGACGAGATTTTAGGGGATTAGACCTAAAAAGAGAAGATTTGGAGGAGACAGATTTATCGGAAGCAGATTTTAGCGGTAGCGATATTCGGGGCGTAAGTTTCAAGAATACTAACTTGACAAACGCTAAGTTTGAGCAAATAAAGGCTGGACAACCATCAAGTCATCTACCTTTTTTATTGGTAGGATCTATTGGATTTATTGTTTTATCGAATATTTTATTATTTAGGATGACTTACCACACTTGTCTCTTTGTTGCATCAAATAGCTTTTTAGTCCAATCGTTCGGTTATCTTTTAATATTTATGTTGATAACTGTATTTTCAATAACTTATTATAATAATTCCAGTGGTTTATCCTGTTTTACAGGAGGGACTTTCGCTGGTTCTTTTTTTATTCTTATAGGTATGGCTTCTGCACTCGTTTGGTCGTCTTTTGCACGCATTCTTATTTTGCTAGTAATTTTCTCTTTTCTTTACTGCTTTATAAGAAGTATGTACGCATTAGTGATGGGTAACAATAAACATTTTAACATATCATACTCATTCTCAATTGGCTATTGTTTTGCTTTTTATTCTTTTATTTCTTCCTATTCTTTTACTTATGGTTTTCATTCTACTTTACCATCATGGATTCACATAAGTTTTCTCTTCCTCCCATTTATTTCACTCCTTTTTACAATTACTTTTTATATTCTTCCACGTTTTAACTTAGTTAAAAGAAAAACTTGGTTAGAGAAGTTTGCTCATAATTTTAGCTCTTTTAGAAGCACATCTTTCGTTAGTACCAATCTGACTAATGCTCAATTTACAGATACAAATTTACAAACAACCCGTTTTCATAAAGCGGATATTAGTCAAGCTTGCTTTTATAATGTTAAAATTAATATTGAACAGATTCAACAAGCAAAAAACTGGAAACTTTCCCTTATCTACAGTAATAAAAATGGCGTAAGTATGGGATAAAATAGCATACATAAATACCTTACCACAAAGTCAATTAATTAGATAACAATCTAAAAATCTCTCAAAACTTTGATAAGGGATGCTTTTTTAGGGATGTGGAGGGTGAGGTGCGATTTGCTTTACTGTGTCTTTGACAATACTTAACTTAATCAATTCTTTGTTTCCATTGTTTAGGATCACGTTTAACATGAAAGCAAGCAACCACAAAAATAAGTTCATCTTCAACAAGATAAAATAAACCATAAGGAAATCTGGATAATAACTTTCTCCTGACGTTACGATAAATTAGAGGACAAGCAAAAGGATTTTTTTGAATCAAAGCTAGTTGATTATCAACCATTCTAATAAATTCTGATCCCAGTTGATTCACTTGTTTTTCATACCATTGATAAGCTTCCTCTAAATCTAATTCTGCTTCCTCTGAAATTTTAATTTGATACGTCATGATTAATAATTCTTTGCTTAACGTCTTCCCATCTTGAACCTTGATTGTTAATATCTTGATAAGATGCTAACCGTTGATCTAATTCTTGTTGTTGAGATTGACTTAAAGGAATTTGATTTTCATTAATCACAATACTTTCCCAAATATCTTCTATTAATTGAAGTTTTTCGGGAATACTAAGCGGAAAAATTTGTTCAGATAGTGTACTGTTCATAAATTGATTAGACTAGCTGAGAGTAACTTCACCTTATTCTAACCCATCTAATTATTGTTAGACAAAAATATTTCTAAACTTTGATAAAGGATGCTTCTTAAGGATCTGGGGGGTTAGGTGCGATCGCTCTTACAACTGCTATAATGATGTATCAGTATTTTGTCCCATTATGCCAAAAAAAGTTAGAGAATTAAAACGCTTGCTAAAAAAAGCAGGTTTTGTCTATCGTTCAGCAAAAGGGAGTCATAGTCGCTGGTATCATCCCCTGTTACCCCAAGCTCCGATTACAATATCAGGTAAAGATGGAGATGATGCTAGACAGTATCTCGAAAAACAAGTAGAAGAAACCCTTGCTAAACTCAAAGAAATTCAAGATCAGGAGTCAGAATCATGAAATTACCTTATACAATTGTTATTCAATGGAGTGATGAAGATCAATGTTATCTCGTTCACTTACCCGAATTTCCATCTCAACCTTTTCATACTCATGGTGATACCTACGAAGAAGCCATCAAAAATGCTCAAGAAGTCTTAGAATTATTGATAGAAGAATATCAAGAAGACGGAAAACCATTACCTAAACCATTATCAATTACTGAGTCTTTGATTGCTGTTTAGAATGAACACACATTATTTTATAGTAACCTCCAAAATCCCTTAAAACTTTGATAAGGTATGCTTTTTTAGGGATTTGGGGTGATAGGGTACGATTTGTTTATGCTTAAATGATATATAATCAGAGTAAAGTTCTGCATTTAATGATCATGACTACTAAACAGAGCATTCAAGAAAGACTCCAGAATCTAACAGAAGAACAACTCAATCAAGTTTACGAAATGATTGAAACTTTAGAAAATACTGCTAAAAAGCCAAGTCTAATGTCTGAATTACAACAAGTATCAATTGATGCGCCTGAAGATTTTTCGGTTCAAGTTGCTATGCGTTTAGAGAGAGATGTAAGTGAGGACTAAAATTTTTATTGATACTCTATTTATCATTGCTTTAATTAATAAACGAGATCAATATCATCCAAAAGCTTTACAGGTTGCTCAACAATATCAGAACTGTCCTTTAATAACAACTGATGCAATTTTTCTAGAAGTTGGAAACAATTTATCAGCTAATTACAAAAATAAAGCAGTTGAAATAATAGAAACGTTTTTAGCATCTGATGATGTAACAGTTGTTCGTTTAACTCCTAAATTATTTGATGACGCATTAAGCTTATATAAAAAGCATCAAGATAAATCTTGGGGTTTAGTTGATTGTTTTTCTTTTATTGTGATGAAACAAAATCAAGTAACTCAAGCATTAACCTTTGATAAACATTTTATACAAGCAGGTTTTCAAGCATTAATGAGATAGAGTTTATTTAATAAATAAAAATATCGCTAAACTTTGATAAAGGATGCTTTTTAGGGATGTGGGGGGGGTAGGTGCGATTTGCTTTGCTGTGTCTGCCTATTTAAGCTATCATTAGGATAGAAATTAGATTAACCTATCACAAGCCATGTCTGAAATTACTACCCGTGACGTAAAGGACAATATAAAAACCCTTGTTAATCTTGTCGCTGAATCTCATGAACCTATTACCATTACAGGGGAAAAGCATACAGCGATTTTAATTTCTCAACAAAATTGGTTAGCCATTCAAGAAACATTATACCTCTTCCTCTTATCTATACCCGATATGAGAGAATCTATTAAAGAAGGATTAGCCACATCTATCGAAGACTGTATACAGGAATTAGACTGGTGATATGGAAATTAATTTACACCAAACAAGCACAAAAAGATGCTAAAAAATTAGCGAATAGTAATCTAAAGAATAAAACACAACGTCTTCTAGATATTCTTAAAGAAAATCCCTATCAAAATCCACCTTCTTACGAAAAATTAACAGGAGATTTAATAGGTGCATATTGTTATAGAATTAATAGACAATATTGCTAAGTTCATAATTTATAATTCATAATTCATAATTTACTGACGTTAAGATACAATGATTAACTAAGCTTCCTATCCTAAGAACCATCTTTAGGGGAAACACAACCATTAATCTAGTTAAACCGCAGTAAAGCAGAACTCCTATGTTAAAAGCGTTATTTGGCGACCCTAATGCCCGAAAAATCAAGAAATTCCAGCCCTTAGTCACAGAAATCAACCTCTTAGAAGAAGATATCAAAAAACTATCCGACGAGGAATTGAAACAAAAAACTGTTGCTTTTAGGGAACTCTTAGATAAAGCGGATAATGATGACGAAATTGAAGAAATACTCGATGAAATCTTACCAGAAGCCTTTGCAGTGGTCAGAGAAGCCTCTATTCGTGTCTTAGGAATGCGTCACTTTGACGTACAGTTAATAGGGGGAATGGTACTCCATAAAGGTCAAATTGCGGAAATGAAGACAGGGGAAGGAAAAACCCTTGTTTCCACTCTTCCAGCTTATCTTAATGGACTGACAGGGAAAGGTGTTCATATTGTGACTGTTAACGACTATTTAGCTCGTCGTGACGCAGAATGGATGGGACAAGTTCACCGCTTCTTAGGATTAACGGTGGGGTTAATTCAAGCGGGAATGAGTCCAGAAGAACGCAAAAAGAACTATGGTTGCGATATTACCTACACCACTAATAGCGAACTGGGTTTTGACTATTTACGGGATAATATGTCTTCTGCAATGCCAGAAGTAGTACAACGTCCCTTTAATTTTTGTATTATTGACGAGGTTGACTCTGTTCTCATTGATGAAGCTCGGACTCCCCTTATTATTTCGGGACAAATTGAGCGTCCGACCGAAAAATACATGAAAGCTGCTGAAATTGTCCAGTCTTTACAACCTGAAACCCATTACGAAGTGGACGAAAAAGCCCGTAACGTGATTTTAACAGATTACGGTGAAGATAATGGCTATGATAAAGCTGAACAACTCTTAAATGTCAGTGATTTATACGATTCAGAAAATCCTTGGGCGCATTATATTATCAATGCGGTTAAAGCAAAGGAATTATTCCAAAAAGACGTAAATTATATCGTTCGTAACGAAGAAGTCGTAATTGTGGATGAATTTACAGGTCGTGTTCTCCCCGGTCGTCGGTGGAGTGACGGAATACACCAAGCCATTGAAGCAAAGGAAAGAGTCCCTATCCAGAAAGAAACCCAAACCCTTGCATCTATCACTTATCAGAATTTCTTTCTCTTGTACCCTAAGTTATCAGGGATGACAGGGACAGCGAAAACTGAAGAAACTGAACTAGAAAAGGTCTATAACCTGCAAGTGACCATTATTCCCACCAACCGTCCCTCAAGACGGGATGATTTATCCGATGTGGTGTATAAAAATGAACCTGCGAAATGGAAAGCTGTCTCTACTGAGTGTGAGGAACTTCATAAATTAGGTCGTCCCATTCTTATTGGGACAACTAGCGTGGAGAAATCGGAGGTTTTGGCTAATGAGTTACGAGAAATGGGAATTGACTACAATATTCTCAATGCTAAACCCGAAAACGTCGAACGGGAATCAGAAATTGTCGCCCAAGCAGGACGAAAAGGGGCAGTAACCATTGCTACTAACATGGCAGGTCGAGGAACGGATATTATTCTAGGGGGTAACTCCGATTATATGGCGCGTTTAAAGATTCGTGAGTATTTAATGCCGAAAATTGTCCAACCCCAAGAAGACGAATTAGTAGCCAGTGTTCCCAGTGTGGGTGGACGTAATCGGCCACAAGGGTTCGGTAATGGGAAGAAAGTGAAGTCATGGAAAGCTTCACCAGATATTTTCCCCACAGACTTAACCGCAGAGACGGAAAAATTGCTCAAAGAATCGGTTAAATTAGCCGTCGATACCTACGGAGAACAAAGTTTAACTGAACTAGAAGCAGACGAAAAGGTCGCTATTGCATCAGAAAACGCCCCCACCGATGACCCTGTAATTCAAAAATTACGAGAAGTTTATAAAGCCATTCGGGGGGAATATGAAGCCTTAACGGGGACAGAACACGATGAAGTAGTAACTTTAGGAGGTTTACACGTTATTGGCACAGAACGCCACGAATCTCGCCGTATTGATAACCAATTACGAGGTCGTGCAGGAAGACAAGGAGACCCCGGTTCAACCCGTTTCTTCCTCAGTTTAGAAGACAATTTATTGCGTATTTTCGGTGGTGACAGAGTCGCTGGGTTAATGAATGCGTTTCGGGTTGAGGAAGATATGCCTATTGAGTCGAAAATGTTGACTCGTTCTTTGGAAGGAGCGCAAAAAAAGGTAGAAACCTTCTATTATGATACCCGTAAGCAGGTTTTTGAATATGATGAGGTCATGAATAACCAACGTCGTGCTATATATGCAGAACGCCGTCGGGTATTAGAAGGATTAGACCTTAAAGAACAGGTGTTACAATATGCAGAAAGAACTATGGATGAAATTGTAGAAGCTTATGTTAATCCAGAGTTACCTCCTGAAGAGTGGAATTTAGAAGGATTAATCGACAAATCTAAGGAATTCGTCTATTTACTCGAAGATGTGACTACTCAGGACATCAGTGATATGACGGTTAATGAGATTAAAGTCTTCCTCCATGAAGAGGTTCGCAAAGCCTATGATATTAAAGAGACGCAAGTGGATAAAGTCCGCCCCGGTTTAATGCGAGAAGCGGAACGATACTTTATTTTGACCCAAATTGACACCCTGTGGCGAGAGCATTTACAGTCCATGGATGCGTTGCGGGACTCTATTGGGTTGCGAGGTTATGGACAAAAAGACCCCTTAATTGAGTACAAGCAGGAGGGGTATGAAATGTTCTTGGAAATGATGATTGATATTCGTCGCAATGTGGTTTATAACCTCTTCCAATTCCAACCCCAACAGCAGCCACAGACGGTGTAAATTAGTAAATTAAGGGTGGGTAAGTGTTTAATTGACTTACCTACCTTTTTTTAATTTAGTATTAACAGTCTTCACATACCAATTTAGGTGATGAATAGCTTATTTCGCCTCCATCCAGTTTTTCCCACTATGAATTTCTACCTTTAAAGGAACAACTAACGAAACAGCTTCTTCCATTGTCGTTTTAATTTTCTTTTCTAACTCTGGCCATTCATTAGGAGGAACTTCTAAGACTAATTCATCATGAACTTGCAATAATAATCGAGCTTGATAGGATTGCAAAATCTCATCAAGTTTAACCATTGCTATTTTAATAATATCAGCACTTGATCCTTGTATGGGTGCATTAGCAGCACCTCTTAATAATTGAGCATCGGTATAATTAATCGTTAAGTCATCGAGGTCAATTTCTGAAATAGATGTCCCCTGCAATTTTCTGAGGTTATCATCACCAAAGTAAAAGTAACGTCGTCTTCCTAATAAAGTGGTCACAAATCCATTAGTGATCGCTTCTTTTTTACAGGTTTCTAGGTACTCGAACACTTTAGCATAACGGTGACGATATTTATCAATAAAAATTTTAGCTTCTTTAGTACTTACCCCTGCTTCTCTGGCAAACCGTTGAGATCCCATTCCATAGATTACCCCAAAGTTAATGGTTTTACCAAGGGTTCTTTCTTCGGCGGTAATCTCTTCTTTATCAAAGATCAATTGTGCGGTGACACGGTGGACATCTTGGTTATTATTATAAGCTTCTACTAGGACGGGTTCTTGACTAAAATGTGCTAGGATTCTTAGTTCAATTTGGGAGTAGTCTGCGGCGACTAATAACCAGTTATCTTCGGGAATAAATGCTTGTCGAATCTTACGGGAAAATTCGGTACGGATAGGAATATTTTGCAGGTTAGGATTAGAAGAAGATAGACGGCCGGTAGTGGTAACGGCTTGATTAAAATCAGTATGAACTCGCTGCGTGGTAGCCTCAACTAAAGCAGGTAAGGCATCAACATAAGTTGATTTTAGCTTAGAAAGGGTACGATATTCTAGGATATGATCAATCAATGGATGATCTCCTTGTAGCTTTTCTAAGGTAGCATGATTGGTAGAATAGCCTGTTTTGGTTTTACGACTTTTTCGTTTGTCTAAACCTAATTTTTCAAATAAAATTCCTCCTAATTGTTTGGGTGAACTTAAATTAAAGATTTCTCCTGCGTCTTGATATGCTTGTTGTTCAAGTTGTTCTAAATCTCCTTTTAACTGTTGGGAAAGTTCTTGCAAATATTCTGTATCAATCTTGATTCCTGTATCTTCTACTGTTGCTAAAACTGCTTCTAAGGGTTGTTCAATCTCTAATAAAAGTTTTTGCAATTCGGTGATTTTATTTAATTCTTGGGTTAGAATAGGAACTAGACAGAATGTTCCATAAGCGTCCATTCCACAGTAGTTAGCAACGGTTTCAATCTCAAGATCCCCAATGGTTTTCCCCTTGGGAATTTTTAATTCTTTATAACTTTGTGAAGTAATTCCTTCTAAATAGCGATCGCATAAATCCGTTAAATTGTGTTTTTGTTCGGGATGCAATACATAACTAGCTAACATGGTATCAAATACCACCCCTTTTAGCTCAATTCCTTGATGCTTAAAAATCAGACGATCAAATTTAGTATTCTGAAAGCTTTTCGGATAAGTTTCACTTTCTAGAATAGGAGATAAATAATCTAAAATCGTCTGTTTCCTGACTTGTGTTCCTTCTGTATGTTCAATCGGAATGTAAGCAACCTCATTTGTCTTATTTCCCCAACAACAACCGATTCCTACTAATTTGGCTTCTCTGGGGTTTAAAGCAGAGGTTTCTGTATCCCAAGCAACAGGGGAATTAGGGTTAGTATATTGCTTTAAAATATCGATTAATTGTTGTAGTTTTGTCTCTGTGTCGATAATTTGGGGGTTAATGGGGGAATCTACTTCAACAACATCAGAAGTTTTTATTTCGGTTTCTGTTTGGGGAAGAGAAGGAGATGCAAAGAGAGATAATTGTTGATTAGTGTCTGCTTGATTTTCCACAGGCGATTCTATTATAATCGGAATTTCTTGACCGCCTAATTGTTGTTGTATCTGATTAATTTGTTTTAAAAATTTATGCAATTCTAATTCTTTTAATAATGGTTCAATTTTGCTAACATCAAATCCTTGTAATTGACAGTCTTCTAAATTAAGCTCAATGGGGACATCGGTGACAATTGTTGCTAAAAACTGAGAGTGAAACGCATTATCTTTCCCTTCAGTTAATTTTTTATGATTTGCACCTTTAATTTGCTCTAAATGATGATAAACTTCTTCTAGAGTCGGATATTGTTTTAATAATTTAACTGCTGTTTTTTCCCCAATTCCTCTGACTCCCGGAATGCAGTCGGATTTATCACCACATAAAGCTTTATAGTCAATGACTTGAGAAGGAGTAACGCCCAGTTTTTCTAAAACTTCTGATTCTTTAAAAAGAGTATAATTAGCAGAGGATGAACTTTTAACCGCATTTCTTTCTAAATAAAGAACACTGACATTTTCCTTGTCATTCACTAGCTGAAATAAATCACGATCGCCACTAACAATTTTTACCTCATATCCTGTCATACTCGCTTTAGTTGCTAAAGTCCCGATAATATCATCCGCTTCATATCCAGCTTTGGTAACAGTTGATAAATTTAAAGCCGTTAAAAGGGTTTGTAGATTCTGCATATCAGGAATAAAATCCTCTGGAGTTTCTTTGCGATCACTTTTATACTTTTCATCGGCTTGGTGGCGAAAAGTCGGTTCAGATCGATCAAATGCGATTGCAACATGATCGGGTTTTTCCCGTTGAATCACTTGTAGTAAAGAGTTTAAAAAGCCAAAACAAACACTGGTAGGAATTCCTTTTGCTGTTCGTAATGCACCGGATTTTGACATAGTAAAAGCATAGTAAGCACGAAAAGCTAAGGAGTGACCATCAATTAAAAGGAATAAAGACATAGTAGCTATAATCCCGAAATGTTAAACAGAACCAGTTCACCCATTATAACAGATTAAATCAATAATGAATCATTGATAGTTAAGGGTGAGCTTAATTACAACTTCATCAATTAGCTTTTTGATGGATACAAATTATTTACTTATTCTGAAATTTTAAACTTCTCAAATTCTTAGATAAAAACTGCGTTATAGTAATAAAGTTAACAACTGATAGAGAATGTAATGATTGATTTGCGTAGTTTCTGGAAATTTTCTCGTCCCCATACAATTATTGGGACAAGTCTTAGTGTTTTTGCCCTTTATTTCTTAGCATTAGCAGAAACTCATGCTTCATTTACCCCAATTAACTTAGGTCAACTATTTGGGGCTTGGATCGCTTGTCTTTGTGGCAATATTTATATTGTTGGTTTAAATCAACTTTATGATATTGAAATTGATAAAGTAAATAAACCCCATCTTCCCTTAGCTAGTGGGGAATTTTCTTTAAAACAAGGACAATCTATTATAGGAATAACAGGGGGACTCGGTATCATTCTAGCTGCCTTTTTGGGACAAGCGTTATTCTTTACCGTTTTAGTTAGCTTAATCATTGGTACGTTATACTCTATTCCCCCCATTCGTTTAAAAAGATTTCCTCTTTTAGCTGCTTTTTGTATTTTCACCGTGCGAGGTGTGGTGGTAAATATAGGACTCTTTTTATTCTTCAGTCAAGGGTTAAGAAGCTTGAAAGACTTACCCCTATCGCTTTGGATTTTAACTTTATTTATTGTGGTATTTACCGTAGCGATCGCAATTTTTAAAGATGTTCCTGATTTAGAAGGAGATAAAAAGTATCAAATTCAAACCTTTACGTTACTCTTAGGAAAAGAAACAATTTTTAAGATCAGCTTAGGGATCATTACTATTTGTTATCTTTCTATGGTAGCCTCTGGATTTTTCATTATTCGCTCAATTAATGTCCCTTACTTTATCGGTTATCATCTCGTTTTATTATGCCTACTCTGGTGGAAAAGTCAAGGAATTGATCTGGCAGTCAAAGCAGAAATTACCAACTTTTATCAATTTATTTGGAAACTCTTCTTTTTAGAATATATCCTTTTTCCGCTAGGATGGTTCATTCCTATCCAATGAACCCCGATTGATACTTCATTGGTATATAAATCAGATTGCGTATAAGATAAGCACAATAGTCAATTAAACTCAAGCTTATATCATAGGTTCTGATAAACATGAATTCTGGTTTACAATACCCAATTTTCGGCTCAGAAATCGAATGTCCCCACTGTCGCCAAGTTATTCCAGCGTTAACTTTAACAGATACCTACTTATGTCCCCGTCATGGTGCATTCGAGGCTGATCCTAAAACAGAGGAATTAGTTCATTTGCAGTCAGGTCGTCATTGGCGACGTTGGAACGATCAATGGTATCGTCAACATAATCATCCCGATGGCATTCGTTTTGAGATTCATGAAGCATTAGACAAACTGTACACAGAAGGCTTTCGTGCGACTAAAGTAATTATTGCCCGTCGTTACCGAGATTTAGTGAGTACCTATCTCGAACGGAATAGTTCTTGGCGAGGAGATTCAGAAGTGCTACCCAGATTATACGGTTTACCCGTAGAATTTAGCCCTGAACCGAAGGAAGAACCCTGTTGGGAAGTGATTAACTTTGATTTAGAGAAAGAACCGGGTGTTCCTAAACGCTATCCTTATTTTCGCCTGTTTGAGTAATTGATAACGACATTGATCGAAATAACTAGGTTTAAAACCCTGTCTTTTAAGACGGAATGTTGTTGAAGCGAGGAATAAAATCTTGTTACAAAAACAACTTCCGACTTCCGACTTCATACTTCCAACTTCGTTATGCACCATGCTTCTATCCGTACTGCTGACATCCATCGGGCGATCGCTTTTTACGAAATCTTAGGATTTACGGTTACCGAACGCTTCACGACTGGTTACACCCTCGCCTGCTGGATGGAAGGCTTAGGGGGGAGAATTGAGTTAATTCAGATTCCTGACCCGAAACCTGCCCCTGATGCCTTTAATGACGAGCATTATGTCGGCTACTATCACCTCTCCTTTGATTTAACCGCAATAACTGATAGTTTGCCCACTTGGTTAACCCATCTCCAAGGGCAATTGGAGACAGAAAAAGACGCTGATCCTTTTAAAATATTACTAGAACCAACCCAACAAATGATCGGCGATCGGGTGTATGAGGTGGCTTTTATTCAAGATAGAGATGGCCTTCCCCTTGAATTTCTGCGTTTAGTCAAGTAAGTTTAGCAGAGAAAGTAAGGGAGATTGAATGGTCAAAATTTCATGACTTCCCCAAAAGGACGCTTTAAGGAATAATAGATGCCATTGTTACCTAACTTGGGAGACTTGCGCTATGGATTTATCCTTAATCCCCCCTCAACCTGAACCGGGGTTATTAAACGTTTTAATTGAAATTCCGGCAGGAAGCAAAAATAAATATGAATTTGACAAGGATATGAATGCTTTTATCCTAGATCGTGTTCTATTTGCTTCTGTCCAATATCCTTATGATT
Source organism: Microcystaceae cyanobacterium (assembly GCA_051439375.1). GTDB lineage: Bacteria > Cyanobacteriota > Cyanobacteriia > Cyanobacteriales > Microcystaceae > JBGTGT01. The sequence goes on along the minus strand of JBFRWB010000087.1, from coordinate 100,487 downwards.
ATGGGTTTGTTCCCAATACCCTCGCTGACGATGGTGATCCCCTCGATGGAATGGTAATCATGGATCAACCCACATTTCCGGGATGTGTCATTGCTTCTCGTCCTATTGGTATGTTAGAGATGATCGATGGTGGCGATCGCGACGAAAAAATTCTCTGTGTTCCGGCTGAAGACCCTCGTTATACTGGGGTTAAAAGCTTAGATGATATTGCGTCTCATCGTTTAGACGAAATTGCAGAGTTTTTCCGTACATATAAAAATCTAGAGAAAAAAGTCACCGAAATTCTTGGTTGGCAAAGTTTAGATAAGGTTCAACCTCTCATTGAACAATGTATCAAAGCAGCTAAATAGTAACACATTGGGTGGACTTTTTGAGTCCACCTTATTTTAGCTAGATGTAGCTAGATGTAGGTTGGGTTGAGGCACGAAACCCAACAAAACTAAATTTTAATAGACTAAATTAAGTAAAAAAATCCACTACTATTTAAAAAGGAAGAGAAAATGATTACAGAAATTGAAATTGAAAATTTTCGCTGTTTTGAACATACTAAAATTGAAGGGTTTGCGCGGGTTAATTTAATTGGGGGAAAGAATAATTCGGGTAAAACAGCTTTATTAGAAGCAATTTTATTAAATCAATCACCTCAACCTAAAACAATATTTTTATTAAGACAGCTTAGACAAGAACCTTCTATTTTTAGCCAGAACTATCCTGCAACAAAAATTTGGTATAATTTCTTTTTTGAGAAGAATTTGTATGAAAATAAAGGCAAAGTAATAGTAATTACCCCAGAAAAAAGTAAACAGTCAGTATGTTTTTCTGGTATGTTGGAGTTTAGTGAGCATTCCAATAATAATATATTAAGTTCTAAATATTTAGAGAAAAACTTAACAAAAGAATCATATGATGGTTCTAGTCTAGAAATTAATGTACACCTATCAGAAGAAATAGAACTAAACAAATGGACAAAAAAATACAAGTTTTCTCTATCTTCACACACAGAAAAAATTAATTTTTATATACATCCTGAAAATACTAATAAAAAGATTAATCCTGAAGATGATAGTTCAATTAAGGATGAGTATATTGATGATCATGATTTCTTAAGTTATTTAATAGAACACTTTAATATAAAATTATTTGAAACAAAACCTAAGTTTACCCCTGAACAAATCATTCAAGAATATAGTCTTGCTGCTTTAGATAAAAAAGAAGATTACTTATTAAAAATTTTACAAAAAATAGATCCTTTGATAAAAGATATTAGAATTTATGATATTGGAAGTGCTACATTGTTTTTAAAGAAAAACGATCAATTTCTTCCTATTACAATGTTTGGTGATGCGATTAATAGAGTGACTGAAATAGTTTTAGGAATCATTACTAACTCAACAGGAAACAGTAACATAATTCTGATTGACGAAATTGAAAACGGAATACACTATACTAATCATCGAGACTTTTGGAAAGCATTATTTGAACTCGCTAAACAATTAGATGTACAAATTTTTGCCACAACCCATAGCTTAGAAATGATAGAAGCATTTAGGGATATAGGATTATCAGAAGAATATAAAGGAGACGGTGCATATTTTGAGATGGCCAGAAATCCAAGAAATGATAAAATTGTAGGAATTAAGCATAATTTAGACCTATTAGACTATGAATTAAGACGAAATGAGGGGGTGAGAGGTGAGTAATCTTTTAATCGTTGAAGCTGAAAATGACGCAACTTTTGTTAAAGCAGTTGTCAAGTATTTAAACGACAATAATGATAACTTATTCATTGATATTGACACTCAAACAGGATATAAAACCCTAGAATTTGAAGATGGGGATAAAAAATACAAAGGACTTAGTGAAACGACTTTAATTAAAATCTTAGAGAGAATTAAAACCTTATTACAAAAAGAACCGATTCAAAAAATTGGTATTATTTTAGATCAAGATAACGAAACAAAAGAAAATAGGATTAAATTAGTCAATGATTGTATCAAAGACGTTTTTCCAGAAGCAGAACAAATAACAGAGACAAATCAATTAACAACACTGACAACTATAGACGAAGATATTATTTCAATTGCTTGTTATTTTATTAATGTTGATGGACAAGGAGAATTAGAAACCCTCTTGAGGAGAATTAAACATCATGATTCGCCTTATGCTGACTGTTTAGAAGACTGGGAAAAATGTATTAACGACAAGGAAAAAAAGATTAAACCAAAAGATTTTGATAAATTTTGGATCAATATTTACTTAAGATATGATACTTGTAAGAGTAAGGAAAAAGGAAAAGCGGATGAAAAATGTAGCTTTAATACTGAAGGGTTTAAATATGTGATGGAAAATAAATCAGACATCTGGAATTTTAAAGATTCTGCACTAGATGACTTAAAAGTATTTTTAAAATTATTTTTATCTGCTTCATAGGAGTAATTATTTATTATTTATTACTTAAAACCGAAGGGTTTTGATAATCCTTTGTAAGACTCAGTATCAATTAGAGTAATTGTGTTACCATTAAACTTTAAATCTTACCGAAGTAAAAGACTATCTTTGCCTTGATTGTTTCAGAAACCCTTACCCTTTTAGAATGGCCGCGTCTATGTCAGCACTTATCCACCTTTGCTGCTACCAAATTGGGAGCGATCGCAGCCCAAGACCATCCTATTCCCGATAATTTAGCCGATTCTCAGCAATTATTGTCCCAAACCGAAGAAATTTGTCTCTTAGAAGAAGGGTTGCAGGGATGGTCATTTGATGGTGTTTCCGATATTGGAGATGCCTTAGAACGAGCAGAACGGGGTGGATTACTGTCAGGAGAAGAATTATTAGAGATTGGGACGACTTTAGCAGGAATTAGACGACTCAGACGCATTATCGAAGTGCGAGAAGATGTTCCCACCTTAAGCACCTTAGTGGCAGATATTCGTACCTATCCAGAGTTAGAAAAGGAAATCCACCACTGTATAGATGAAGATGGTAAAGTGGCTGATCGAGCAACTCCCAAATTAGGAGAAATTCGTCATAGTCTGAAAAGCTTGCGGAATCAAATTCAGCAGAAGTTACAGCGCATTATACAGGTTAAAGGGAATGCCATTCAAGAGCCAGTAGTGACTAAACGGAGTGATCGCTTTGTTATTCCCGTTAAAGCTTCCCATAAAGACCAAATTAAAGGAATTGTTCATGATAGCTCTAGTACAGGAGCAACTTTATACGTTGAACCCAATAGTGTGATTGAATGGGGAAACAAGCTACGGCAAGCAATTCGACGAGAAAGAACAGAAGAAGAAGTAATATTAAGAAAATTAAGCTATAAAATTGCAGAACTATTTGCAGACCTCGAATATCTCTTAGCCGTGGCAACAGATTTAGATTTAGCCACAGCGAGAGCGCGGTATAGTCTCTGGTTAAATGCTTATCCGCCGAAATTTATCAATTTAGAAGGAAATAAAGAGATAAATTTACGTCAGCTTCGTCATCCTCTATTAATCTGGCAACAAAAGCATGAACAAGGGGAAACCGTTGTTCCCGTTGATGTACAAATTCGTCATCCTATCAAAGTGGTTGCAATTACAGGTCCTAATACGGGTGGGAAAACTGTTACCCTCAAAACCATAGGGTTAGCTGCATTAATGGCAAAAATCGGTTTATTTATTCCCGCTAAAGAACCGATTGAAATGCCTTGGTTTGAGAAAATATTAGCAGATATTGGGGATGAACAGTCCATTGAGCAAAGTTTGTCCACTTTCTCTGGACATATCAGACGAATCACTCGAATTATTGACGCTTTAAAACCAAAAGATCCTTCCCCCGTTTCTAATATATCTCCCCAAGGAGAAACTCTCCTCACCCCTAACCCCTCTCCCCAAAAGATAGGAGAACAACAAGCGTTAGTATTATTAGATGAGGTAGGGGCAGGAACCGATCCAGCAGAAGGGAGTGCGTTAGCCATCGCTTTATTAAAATATTTAGCTGATAATGCTCAATTAACCATTGCAACCACCCATTACGGCGAATTAAAATCCTTAAAATACCAAGATCCTCGCTTTGAAAATGCCTCCGTTGAATTCAATGATCAAACCCTTTCCCCCACTTATCGCTTATTATGGGGAATTCCGGGGCGATCTAATGCTTTAACCATCGCTCAACGGTTAGGATTAGATGATACCATTATCGCAGAGGCGAAAAACCATGTAGGGGGTTTCTCTCAAGAAATTAACGAAGTTATCGCAGGATTGGAAGCCCAAAAACGAGAACAAGAACAAAAAGCAGCCGAAGCTCGTCAATTATTGCAAAAAACCGAACACTTTTACCAAGAGGTTTCCGATAAAGCAACGAATTTGAAAGATAGAGAGCGTAGTCTCAAGCAATATCAAGAAATGGAAGTGCAAAAAGCGATTAATGAGGCTAAAGCAGAAATTGCCCAAGTGATTCGTCAACTGCAACAAGGAGAAAAAACAGGACAGAAGGCGCAAAAAGCAACAGAATCCCTTAATCAGATTGCTGATAAGCAACAACCCATAGTTAAACCATCTAAACCGACTTATTTACCCCAAATAGGCGAAAAAATCAGGATTCCCAGTTTAGGGCAAACGGCCGAAGTCTTGGAAATGAATGAGGAAGGAAACAGCGCAACAGTACGGTTTGGTATTATGAAAATGACCGTTAATTTAGGGGAAATTGAATCCTTAGACGGCAAAAAAGTAGAAATTACGGCACCCTCTCCCCCACCCAAGTCTTCTAAACCTCCTACCCCCTCTAAACCCTCCCCTGTCATCCGCACCTCCCAAAATACCCTTGATATACGAGGCCAACGAGTCGCAGAATCTGAGGCCGACTTAGAAAATGCGATCGCAAAAGCAACGGAGTCTGGGGTACTCTGGATAATCCATGGTAAGGGAACGGGCAAATTACGGGCAGGTGTTCACGAATTTTTACAAAGACACCCCCAAGTGACAAAATTTGAACTAGCATCCCAAAAAGAAGGGGGATCTGGGGTAACGATCGCTTATCTGAACTAATAAGGTAAAATAAATAGTCCGACTTCAATGAAGTCGGAAGTATGAAGTCGGAAGTCGGAAGTATGAAGTTTAATTTATATAGATGAGGACTTCTGCCGACATTTTGTTAAATTTCTCAAAGAAGTTGATTTTTTATCCTGCTTGCTCAGTTTATCTCAAAAATAAAGTCTTAAGTCGCTGGCTTCAGCCAGAATTGCTGATAACTGATCACTGAAATAACCCCATTACTTATGAGTAACCCGTCTCCTTCCCCTCAAGACATCGCTGAAGCCCTAGAAACGCCCGTTGACTTTAATTTTCAACTTCCTGATCCCGAAGACGAAGCCCTTCCTGAAAGTGACTTCCAATCACAATTAGATGGGTTTTGGAAAGTCTGCGATCGCTTTGATCTGCAAACGGATATTTGGCGAGGCCGCATTTTACGGGCGATCCGCGATCGGGAAAAACAAGGGGGAGATGGACGGGGAACGGGCTTTTTAAATTGGCTCAAAAAGCGAGAAATTACTAAATCTCAAGCCTATTCTTTGATTCAACTTGCTAATAGTGCGGATACCCTCCTCGCAGATGGTCATCTTGATCCAACCACCATTAATAACTTTAGCAAAAATGCCTTTGTCGAAACGGCCAAATCTTCTCCAGAAGTCCAACAACTCGTTAGTGAAGCTGCGCAAAAAGGCGATCGCATTACCCGACGGGAAGTTAAACAACTCTCCGATGAATGGACAGCTATGAGTTCAGACTTACTGCCCGATGAAGTCAAGGAAAAAGCCTCAGAAGGGCTGTTACCCGCCCGACACTTAGCCCCACTGGTTAAGGAGTTAGAAAAGCTACCTGATAGCCATATAACCGCCATTCAGAAGGAAATTAGGGAAAGTCCCGACTTAGATACAGCGAAAACCTTAACCACATCTGCCCGTAATTTAGCGAAATATTTAGATGCGGCCGCCCAAGTGCAAGCATTGAAAAAAACACCCATTGATCTAGAAATGGCCTTAGAAGAGGCTTTAAGATTAGATTGTTTGAGTACGGCCTCGGATTTGGTTAAACAGGCGACACAACTAGAGCAAATGGTGGGAAAACTCTATACAACGTGGAAAAGAATCGGTAAATTAGCTGATCGCTTGTATGTGGATACGGGTGCGAGTAACCCTAATTTGCGATCGCTGTTGACTTCTTTAGAAAGTTTATCGGGGGATGTAATTGAAGTGCAATTGGATGAGTCAGGAGAATTAACAGTTCGTTTGCGGGTGATGACAGAAGAATAATTAGGATTATTTTTTTATCGCCAAAAAAAGGGTTGTCTAATCAACAACCCAAGGAGAAATAAGTATTAATCAAGGAACAAGGAACGAAAATCAGATTATACTAAAGCTGGTTTACGGGAAGATTCCGTTTCATTGGTTTTACCCTCACTTAACTCCCCGTACAGTGCTTCTGCTTCTTCAAACTCTTCTTCTAATACATCGCTAATCGAGAGACGTTCACAAGGAATGGTGTCTGAGAGAATTGCACTGGCCATCATTCCTGTATGAATTTCTAGCATCGATCCGGGTAAAGCTTCAAATACTAAACGTTGGCCAGGAAAAACCACTCGTTCAAAATACCAGTTAGGAATATTACTAATCCGAGCGACTTGAATTTGGCTAGTTGCGTTGACATAACAACAAAGGATACTATTTGGATAGTTGTTGGGGATGGGATCAAGGATCTGAGCCATAACAATTGAAGGGTTGTTAAATTTGATTTTTCATTTCCCCCCTACCCTAACATTCTCTGATCCCCATTGACTGTAAAGATAATAACAATCAATGTTCGAGGTTGTTAGATTGGCATTTATCATATTAAGATTTAGCATAACTGACCCCTGAAACCCTTGACAACGGGTTACTCACAGTTAACAGAAAGATTTCTAATTGTTGGATAACATCTCGTTAAGGTTCAATCCGAATCACATAAGGAAAAGACCCACTCAGACGATTAAACCATTGTTCTTGAAGCTGTTGATTCTCTTTACTCACCACGACTTCATCCACAAATTTCTTCCATTTTTCATCATTTTGAGGCAAAATACAGCCATAAAGTTCGGTTGTCATAGGGACACGAGGCGTTAACCCATAATCATCTGGATCTTTCCCCTCTGCAACCACTTCAGCAATTAGGAGAATTCCATCACTCGCAAAGGCCATCACTCGATTTTGATTGAGTTGTCGTAGTCCTTCTTGACGACTACGGACGGGTTTCCATTCAGCAAAGGGATAAATCTGTCGAATAATTTGGTCTGTCGTAGTATTAGGAATATAAGCGATTCTAACCCCTGCTAATGTTCCATTAATATCTACTTTGGGGATATTACCCATTTTTACTAGGAACTGTGATCCCGTCATAAAAAAAGGAATAGAAAAGTCTGTTGTTTTCAGTCGTTCTTGAGTAATAGTCGTTGCGCCACAAACTAGATCAACTGTGTTGTTTTTAATCGACTCAAAGCGACTATCAACGGTTACTTCTTGCATTTCTAGTTCAATCTCTTTTCCTAATTCTTTTTCGAGACTTTGATGGATGAGTTTGATTAAATCGATAGAGTAACCTTGCCAATTCCCCTCTGTATCGACAAATCCGAAAGGAACAGCATTTTTTCTCGCTCCAACCCTTAGAACGCCCGTTTTTTCCACATTTTCAAGCACAGTCTGCGCCCAAACAGGAATGGGAAATTGGCTAAAGAGTAAACTGGTTAAAAAGGCGATCGCTAATGATTTAAGTTTCATGAAATACTAGAATGTAATAGAGTTTTCTGAGAGTTTACCAGATTTTATAGGAATTTTCATTGCATAAATCACAAAGGTGTAAAGGTTTTAATCATTTTACGAATACGAAGTAGAAAGATTAATTGTTGCAATTCTGAATTAACTTGGGGAGGATAAGGACTTTCAGCTAATTCTGCTGTTTGTTGTTCATATTCGGCGGCGGTAACGGGTTCACCATTAATCGGAGAACGTCCTTCTAAAATAATCTCTGTTCTTAAGACTTCTTCGGGTAAATCATCTGGGGGAGGTAAAGCGACTCCCACTGGCATTCCTATTAGATAAATGCTAAAACTAATGATTAAGGGTTTCATGATTTTTTGGAGTTTGTTGTTGATAGGAAACGACACCACTAATGGCAGCTAAAATTAGCCAATTGGTAAGATTTACTCTAAAATCAAAGACCGTGACATCTAAAACATTGAATAAAATACAAGAAAAGAAAGCAAGAAGATAGGCAAAGAGTAAAGTTTTTTCGGCATATTTGGTTAAGTTTCTATAAAAATAAACTCCTTGTCCCAAAATAAAACCGATTAGACCACAAAATAAGACTGTTCCAATTACTCCCATTTCTGCTAATAACATTACATACAAATTATGGGGATGGCCTAACCATGTATTCATGCGAATCTGATAGTAAGGGGTAAAATTGCGTAACCCCCACCCTAACCACGGACGTTGTAACCACATTTCCCAAGCCACTTGCCATTGTGTGGTGCGATAGGCGGTCATATAGCGATCTGGGTAGAGTTCATCGGATAATCTTGCCCAAAAATAAGCAGGAATAACCTGTCTTAAAGGTTCTTTCCCAAATGGTCCCCATGCAGACCATAAGACGGCTGTTGCAAACCCACCCAATAACCACAGTAACCAATGCCAACCTAAATAGACAGCATAAGCAATAACTATAAGGAATAAAAGTCCCCATGCACTACGAGAATTAGTTAAGATTAAACTGATACCATTTAAGATAATTGAAAGCCCTAAAATCAACTGTTTACGGTTTAAAATTGGGGTGGACTTTTCTCGATCTTGACGGTAGTGTATGATCATTAAAGCGATCGCTAAAATAAACGGAATAATCAGAAAAGCAGCCAACAGATTAGCATACATTAAAGTGGATGACATTCTACCTTCGGGCGTACCATAAGCAATAACTTTACTCCCTAAAACTTGCAAAAATGACCCACTTTCCCAACCAAATAATTGTAAAAACCCTACTAAAGTAACAGGAATGGATGATAAAATTAACCACCATGCGAGTTGATATAAATGGTCAAAGGTTTTAAAAAGACAGCGATATAGGACAAAAAATAGAATAAAAGGGAGAAAATTTGCCAATCCTTCTAAGGAGGGAATGGGTTTGACGGCAAAAATTGTTGTTAAGATTAAACAGACACTTATGATCCCAAACCCTTTATTGATTGGCGATCGCACAATTTCCTTTGTATATCCCTTAGCTATCCAAGCCATTGATATTAGTAAAGCAACGCTTGCTAAATTAGGAACGAAAGGAAGGGTAAGTATTGCCCATTTTACCAATAACACAAGGTTTTTAGGAGGATTTTCCTCAGACTTAACTGTTAATTTATTTGATAATGAAGGATACAACACAAATTTTTGAGAATTTCATTAAGTTTATCTGCTTATGATAACCGATTAGGAAGTAGTATGCACAAGGCAAATGTTAACCATCAATCTCACGCTAAAATAGATAATAATCCTTGTTATTCATTAAAGATAATTTTATAAAAAATTGAAGAATGCTTGTTTAATCTAATATCCATTCAATATGTTGCGATAAAAGCGTCCCTAAATCATACTTTTCTTGAATCGTTATTCTTGCTTGTTGACGAATCTTAGCCATCAACTCTAGATTATCCAATGCTTCTTCTACTCGGTCAGCAATTTTCTCAGGGGAAAAGAAATCCACTAATAACCCATTCACCCCATCTTCGATGACTTCCTTAACGGGCGGTGTATCAGAAGCCACAATTAAACATCCCACAGACATTGACTCTAACATCGACCATGATAAAACAAAGGGACGAGTCAGATAAATATGCACCGAAGAGGCTTGTAAAACTTGTAAATACTGTCCGTAAGGAAGGGACCCTGTAAAATGTAAACGGGATAAATCTAAGGAGAGTGTTTCTAACATTAGTTGCTTATAGGTTTTGCCATCGGGTAACGTTTTTCCGTAGGCAACTCGGTCTTCTCCTACAACGACTACATGGCACTGAGGCCGTCTTTTTTGTAGAATAGAAACTGTTTCCATAAACTGAGGAAATCCTCGATAGGGTTCCATTCCTCTCCCTACATAAGTTATAACTTCAGACACCTCTGATAAATCTAAATCAACAGAAGGCAAAACTAATTTAGCATCAGGTTTAGGAACAAAATAGTCTGTATCAATACCATCATGACAAACAGAAATTTTTGAGTGAAATTCAGAGGGGAATTGTTGTCGTTGCCAAAAGGTAGGAGAAGACCCGCGATCGCAACTATATAAATCTGTTAAAATAGGTGTGTTTTTAATGCGAATTCTCGCTTCATCATCGGCGTTTAACGGTTCTTTGGGGTCAAAATCTGCATCGCTTCCATGGGCATTATAAAACCATTCAAAGTAACAAAGTAACGCTGCTTTGGGAAAAATATCTTTGATAAATAGTGTGGGACCCCATCCTGAATGGCCATAGACAATATCAGGGATAAATCCTTGGGATTTTAAGTAATCTGCCAATCGATAGACCGCTTGACCCTGTAGAACCGCATTTTCTAGGTTTCTTACATAATGATGAGTTTCTGCCCTTGCTTCCCGTGAAGGTTGATAAATTATTTTGATTACGCTGGGTAATTCTCCATCTTGGCGTTTTGTCCCAAAGACTACTTTATTATTAGGATTTTTGGCTAACTGCACAGCTAGATGACGAAATTGTGCGGGAAAGTTGGGATGAAGAAAGAGGATTTTCATGAGACTTGGCTGATAATTCAAATAATTATTATCGTAGAATAGTAATTACAACTCTGAGGTTTTATCATCATTTATCTCTAAAAATCTGCCTAGATCACTAAAATTTGCCCCATAAGTTAGGGTAGGATTTTGATAGCCTTTGAGGGTTACAGTATATTCTTGGAAGAAGGTTTGTGCTTTGTCTAATTGACTTAAACATTCAAAGGTTTTACCCCCTAAAGCCACGTCTAAACCTATTTGCTTTGTAGAAGATTCTAAACGAAACGCTGCATTGACGGTATCACCAATTGCCGTGTAATCGGGGTGATCTCCACTTCCCGTATTACCTACCATGGCGTGGCCTGTGTTAATTCCTGCCCCAATGCGTAACGGAAAGGGTAATGTATATTGTTTGCTCAGATTTTGCGTCATATCATGAAGATTTTTGACTGCGCGGAAAATCTCTAATAAATCATCTTTTGTCACCTGATCTTGCCCATGAAACCAGATAGCCATTACCGCATCTCCAATATATTTATCAACCCAACTTCCTGCGTTGCGAATAATACTTCCCGCTTGACGAAACCAGTTACCAATCAGGGCGGATAATACTTTTTCGTCCAATTGTTGCGCTAACACAGTAAAATCGCGAATATCTGTCACTACTACTGAAATTAACTGCCGTTGATGAATGGTTGAGGTCATTGTATCTAAATCATCCTCATCCTCGTTAATCTCATTGCTATCTGTCTGAGGACTATAAAATTCTGCTTTCGTTTTGCCAAAGGCGATCCGATCACCACTACTAAGGGTAACCGGAATACTAACTCGCCGACCATTGACAAATGTTCCGTTACGACTTCCAAGATCGATTAGGTAAAATTCCCCTGAATCCGTCGATTGTAGTATTGCATGATTGCGAGAAATACACTGATCTCGGATAACCACGCCATTTTCCTTGCCTCGGCCAATTGTCCAGTAGTTTTTACTAGCCAAGGAAAGATAACGTTTCCCTTTGTCCGTGTATAGCAAAAGATAGGGCTTTTTTTCTAGCTTTTTCTCCACGATGAATTGGGTGATACAGAATAGGATAGTAGAGAGTCAACCATCACTTAGGCAAGGACAGCGACAATCCAAAATAAACTATCCACTAAAATTGTACTCAATACTGCTCCTGCAAATGCCCATCGATCGCATTTTTCTTGTTGTATCGCCCATAAGCCAAACCCCAAAAGAATATTAGCAAAGACAATTGCCCAACTGATCCCCCAAGGGGTTTGCACTTGAGCGATCGCTTTTTGTAAGATAGGGGCGGCTAAATCGGGGGAAACCTGCATTACCTCTCGCCAAAATGGAATTAAATCAGTTACATAAAAATATCCGTCGGTGATGGCTGTCCCTAACAAAGATCCTAAATAAAACCATGCGCCAATTAGCCCTTTTTTGCGCCATAAACACCAGATCGCTACGGGAAGACCAATTGATTCAATGGGGAGGTGAATCAAGGGTTCAGTGCGAAACCATCCCCAGTAAATGCTACCAGCTAACCAACTACCACTAAAGCCAATGAGTAAATCTCCCCAGATATAAGTTCGGGGATGTTTCATTAACCAACCCCCTAACCCTATCCAAGCTATGGTTAAAACCAGACTCAACAGCGGCCAAAAACGCACTAGGGGAGCTTGTATAAAAACAGGAACAGAGACGAGAAAGCAGGCTGCCAAGAAGATTGGTATCGCTGGACGGTCTTTAGCAATTGATTTTAGCCAATGCCAAAGTCTGTCGCCAATTTTGGCAGACTTCTTAAGGGCTGTTGCGTCAGCGTTGGGAAGGAGAGGATGGTTTAACAAGGTCTTTAAGAATCTTTACTATTCTTTACTTATCGCAAAGTTTTTTTCTTACGCCTATCCCCCTAGGGGGGATATAACTCCTATAGTAAAGGAAAGTTCTTTAAAAAGTCAAATGGTTGTAGTGATTTCAGTGTTCACTCATCAGTCATCGGGTAATTAGTCCTTCGCTTCTGAAGCAAGAGGCTTGAAATAGAGGTGAGTTTAACGTTCTTTTAAGATATAACGACTTAAAAATGCTTAATAATGGATAATCGTATTAGTAATTTGATTAATAACCTTATAACCTTATGATAAGAAAGATATTCCGTTTAATTACTTCTGTAGGATTAGGCCTAACATTATCCATTGCAACTCCCCTGTCTCTCAAAGCGGCTGAACGAATTTACTTTATTTACGGCCCGATTAATTTGTCTTTGGGAATTGATTCTTTAGAAGAATTCGCCGAAACAGGAAATGTTAACAAAGAATTAGCCTATTATTTCCGATTAGCGAAGGCAAGCCCCGAAGAGCAAGCAGCCTTTCGCCAAGCCTTAACCGATCGCGTAGAATTACAAAACCCTGTTTATATTTCTCGTTTCTTCAATAGTCCGATGGGAGAATCGATTTTAGAAAGAATGGGCTATTTACTGGAAATTCAAGGGGGAAGAAACGGAAAATATGCGATTAGAGGCGCATTAGTCCAAGCAGCTTTAGATGAAGAAGAAGGCTTTACCCTGATGAATTTTCTCAAGAAACTTCCCACTAATATGCAGCTTGACTTAGAAACGGTTCAACTAGCAACCACTTTAATCGGGAATTTAGAAAGAGGAACGGGAATTTTACTCGAAGCCATGGAGAATGCAACCTCAGAAGAGACGACAGAAGCAGATAATATAGATTTCTCCACTTTACCGAAGCTGAATGTATTGGGGAATTATGGCGTATCTGAACGACAGGTATGGACATTAACCGATCCTAACCGCGATCGCACGTTTGATGTCGTTGTCTATCAACCGCAACGCTTACGTGAAGGAAAAACCCCTGTTGTGGTCATTTCCCACGGTTTAGCCTCTCGTCCCGAAGATTTTGAAGACCATGCCCAACATTTGACTTCCTATGGCTATGTTGTCGCTTTACCTCGTCATATTGGGAGCGATAACTTGCAAGTGGAGGCCATGTTAGAAGGCTATGCTAGGGAGATATTTACGGTTAATGAATTTGTGGATCGTCCGCTAGATGTCAGTTTTGTCATTGATGAGTTAGAAAGACGCAATAACAGGGAATTTGGCGGCAGATTAGACTTAAATAATGTAGGCGTTGCTGGTCATTCTTTTGGCGGTTATACGGCTTTAGTATTAGGGGGGGCTGCCCTTAATTTTGAACGATTAGAAGAAGTTTGCAATCGTAGAATATGGGGGCCAAATCTTTCTTTGTTGTTACAATGTCGCGCCCTTGCCTTACCTGAGCGCAACTATAAGTTAAAAGATGAACGAGTCACAGCAATTTTTGCGATTAATCCCGTCTCAGGGAATATTTTTGACGCAGAGGGTTATAAAACCTTAAATATTCCTGTTCTTTTCGCCGCAGGAAGCAGCGATCCGGCCACACCTGCTGCTTTTGAACAATTACGCGCCTTTGTTTGGACAGCGAGTCAAGATAAATATTTTGCTTTGGTTAAAGGACAAGCTCATGTTAACTTTTCTAAGTTAGATGCTCAAGCAACAAGCGTACTCGAATCATTTGATGATCTGACCCTTCCCGATCAAAGGATTATCGATAAGTATGGAAATATTTATTTGGTGGCGTTTTTTGAATATTATTTACAAAATGATCAACGTTATGCGCCTTATTTAACACCTGCGTTTAGTCGTTATATTCGTCAGTCTCCCAATGAAATTTATGTGGTCGATCAAGAAATGGATGACTATTTCAGTAAGCTTTATAATGAGCATAGATCCTCTTATTACCGTCCGATTTATCCACCCAATACCGAAGAATAGAAGGAATTATCATGACCGTTTCTAAAATCATAATTGCCGTTGAAAAAGAAAATGCGATCGCTGAAAAAGCGGTTGCGGTGGGGATGAATTTGGCGAATTCCCTAGCAACCTCTCAAGTGACAATCATTCATGTGATTGATCCCGTTTTAGCCATTGGGAATCCTGATGCGGGAATCTCACCCAAACAAGCGTTATCTAAACTTAAAGAAGAAGGGGAAGCTTTTTTACATCATTTACGCCAACCTTACGCTGAACAAGATAACATCTCTTGTCAACTTCTAACGGGTAAAGTTGTGCCAGAATTACGTCAATTTACCCAACGTTATCGGGCAGATATTCTGGTTATTGGGATTCATTATAAACGGGGATTTGCTTCTCTTTTTGGGGAGAATTTAACTAAAGAAATCATTCTTAAAGTTTCTTGCCCTGTTTTATTAACCCATGTTCATCCTTGTTAAAATTTTCTCACCATATAAAGGGCTAAAAAAGTTAAGGAAAATCCCCAGAACAGACTCATAAAAGTATAAACAAAACTGACTAGATAATCAGCATTTTTGGTCAAAAGATTATTTTCTAGGGAAAAGGAAGAGAAGGTGGTAAATCCACCACAAAAGCCAGTAATGAGGAGTAAAGTAATATAAGGATGGGGAGATATTTTTTCAGCAATACCAGCTAAGAGTCCAATTAAGAAACAGCCCACCAAATTAACGATAAATGTCCCCAACGGAAATGCACCTTCCCAACGATTGACAATTAATAGATTAATCCAGTAGCGTCCAACACTACCGACTCCTCCACCCAGAAACACTATGAGAAACTGACCTAAATTCATTTTCTTTCAGTCCCACACCCTAACATATTAATCTTAAAGGTGGGTAAAGCCCACCCTATATTTACTGATGAGTTGATGTTAATTCTACCCCTCGAATAGATAAATCTAGCAACTCCATCGGATGTTTTAACATTATTTCTTGACCTTTTAGTTGTAGATGCTTTTTAATTTGTAAAGAACATCCGGGATTCGGAGAGGCAATTAATTTTGCCCCTGTATTCAATAAGTTTTCTGCTTTTTGTTGTCCTAATTCTTCAGCAACCTCTGGCTGCAACATATTGTAAATTCCTGCACTTCCACAACATAAAGCTGCATCAATTGGCTCTTTTAAGGCTATGTTAGGAATACTTTGTAATAATTGACGCGGTTGCAAACTTATTTTTTGACCATGTAAAAGATGGCAAGCATCTTGATAAACAATGGGTAATTCTTCGTTAGTTAGAGGCGATAAAGGAGCAGTTAATCCTACTTCCATTAAAAATTCTTGTACATCTCTCACCTTAGAAACAAATTCTTTTGCCAATTCCTTATATTCAGGATCATCGGCTAAAATGTGATGATACTCTTTTAGGGTATGTCCACATCCTGCTGCATTAATAATAACATAATCCACTTCACTTTCAGCGAAGGCGTTAATCATTTGTTTAGCTAAAGTTTGCGCCTGTTTTTCTTGTCCTTGGTGTGCGGGAAGTGCCGCACAACACCCTTGTTGTTTGGGAATAACAACCTCACAGCCATTGGCTGTTAAAACCCGAACCGTTGCTTCATTAACAGGTGAGAAAAAGAGTCTTTGTACACAGCCTAAAACAACCCCAACTCGATAGCGTTTTTCCCCTTGAGAGGGAATGACTGTATCATAACTTTTAAAGATAGAATTAAGGCTAACTTTTGGTAAAATTGATTCCATTGCAGCAAGTCGAGGAAACCATTTTAAAAAGCCTAAACTACGAACTATTTTTTGTAATCCTAAATTTTGATATAGCCAGAAAAAGGGCAAGAAAAGGCGCAATCTTAGAGGATAGGGGAAAAGATTGAAGATTAAAAAGCGAATGATTTTATCTTTTAAAGAACGGGGTTGGTTGCGTTCTACTTGGGGACGGGTTGCAGCGATTAATTGGTCGTATTGTACCCCAGATGGACAGGTGCTAACGCAAGCTAAACAGCCTAAACACGTATCAAAATGTTGAGTGGTGGTTTCATCTAAAGAAGCAGTTCCCTGATTAATTCCATTCATTAAGTAAATTCTTCCCCGTGGCGAGTCAGTTTCTTTACCAATGACACGATAACTCGGACAAGTTGACAAACAAAAACCACAATGAACACAAGCATCAATGAGTTTTTGTTCAGGGGGATTTTTAGCATCAAATCCTTTAATCTCTTGTTGGGAAAGAGGATCAATATCGAGGAAATTAAAGTTGTCTGACGGTTGATTAGTCGCTTGCATAGATAATAGACAATAGACGGTATGGAAAAATATCAGTTTTAAAGATACGATTTATCTATTCTAACGGGTAACTGTAGATATTGAAAGCGACTTATCAATGTATAATTGATAGTCAGTTAATTCAGGTGTAAAATCGGTTTTTATCTATTATATATGATCCATGCTTTAATTACTTTTAAGTTTGCCATTAATCAAACCGTTAAAACCATAAACCTTTCGTTTACCGACTAAAGCAACTAATTCAACCTCTTTTTCATCCCCCGGTTCAAAGCGAATTGCCGTTCCGGCTGGAATATTTAAGCGCATTCCTTTTGCTTGATTTCGATTAAATTGTAAGGCAGTATTGACTTCGTAAAAGTGAAAATGAGAACCGACTTGGATAGGGCGATCGCCTGAATTAGCAACCTTGATGGTTACCATTTCTCGGCCTGCATTTAATTCAATGTTTCCTGTTTGGGGGATTAATTCACCGGGAATCATAAGCTTTAATGAAAGAAAAGAATTGAAGATTTTAAGGAGTTCAGAATTGATAGAAAATGATGAGAGTTACTATAATTTGTAACTATTGAATTGGGTTATGGACGGTAACTAATTTTGTACCATCGGGAAATGTAGCTTCAACTTGTACCTCATGAATCATTTCAGGAATTCCGTCCATCACGTCTTCACGAGTTAAGAGAGTTGTTCCATAACTCATTAAGTCTGCGACTGTTCGACCTTCTCTTGCACCTTCTAGGATAGCAGCAGAAAGATAGGCCATAGCTTCAGGATAGTTTAATTTTATCCCCTTACCTTTGCGTCGTTCTGCTAATAAAGCGGCGGTAAAAATAAGGAGTTTATCTTTTTCTTGGGGAGTTAATTGCATAATAAATTATGAGTTATGAGTTAGTAGTCACTGTTAACTAATAACTTATAGCTAATCACTGGTTACGGGTCACTGAAATATTATATCAGCCAAACTCTAGGATAAATACTAGGACGTTGTAAATAAACTTGACGCAAGAAATGCCAAACTTGGACAAACCATTGTCTTACTTCTGTTGTTGAATGTCCTCGATAACGACAAATGATCCCATCCCCTAATGATTGTGTTACCCCGGCTTCTCCTTCATAATTACCTTGTGACCATAATTGACGAATTTGTTGGATATTTTCGCTAGAAACAGGTTTTCCAAGACAAATAAAGCTACCTACCACAGAAAATCCTCCTAAACCATTTGCTGCTTCAATCATACGTCCTCCTGTTAAAGCTTGTCGATCAATCCAAAGAGGATGTTTCCCTCGAAAGATGTCTGTTTGCGATCGCCAATTTCCCTGCTTGAATTGTTCCCCCCTAGCGGTGCGGCCAAAGCGGTTGATCTCCCATACAAATAGGGTTGTATTAGGGGCTAAATTGACCTTTAAGCTTTGTTTATAGATAGAATTATTAAAAATAATATTTTCTTGAGGAAACCATTCTAATACGCTATTTTCTGCCAGATTCAGGGCAATCTCTTGTTGACTAGGTTGAGGATGATGACCATAAATTTTTGTCGCTGCGGCGGTGGTAACTAAAGCGTTAGCATTGGGATGAAGGGAAAGAGTTTGAGACAAGCGATCGCCCCCTACCATCCCTCCTGCGGTGTGTAAAATGACGCTGTGACAAATTGAGGGATCTTCGGGATAAAAGGGACTTTGAATTTTAAAAGGGGCTTGGGCATACTGATGGGTAATGCGAGTTTGAGGCGCATTGTAATCATAGGTTAGTTGTAATTTACCGTGCCATCCTTGGGTCATGTGAATAGGAGTTCTAGAACTAATAATTTTATAACAGAAGTTGACAACATTACCTTAATTAGCTATTTCGACGGAGGATAGAAATCAAATATTTAAACCTCAATCAATAATAGTTAGTGTATAATATTTCTCTCAGTTTTAGCTACATAAAGTTAAACCTAAGATAATCTTAAAGAATAAAAATCCGAATGAGTTAGTATATAACGAATATAAACCTTCTGACGATTAAAATGAATAGAAGTAATTAAACGATACTTATTTCCTCCTATATTGAATATTACCAAATTATTAACCAAATCAGCACTGGGAAAAACAGAACGCAGTTCTTCAAAGTTTTGAAAACTGGCAAATTTTATCAAATTAAACCAGCGAGTTAACGCATTTTTACTATCAGAATACCTTTCCCAGAATTGACGTAATGCTTTGCGAGAAATGATATGCATAAATCATAATGTGAAACTAGCGATCGCCTACTGTTGATCAATTATATCAAATTTGACCTCAGTAGAGATAAATCATATAAAACCACCCAAAAAAAACTAAATAAGCTTTTAAAAAAACGCCTTCTAAATATAGAAGACGCTGATATTTAACATAGAGAGGGACATAAAGATGAATTAAGCAGTTGCCATCATTGCTTCTTCTTTGGCAGCCATTTCTTTCATTAAATCTAACATCCGATTGGAATAACCCCATTCGTTATCGTACCAAGTTACCACTTTAAAGAAGTTAGAATTTAACTCCATTCCTGCTTTGGCATCAAAGGTACTAGAATGGGCATCGGTAGTAAAATCACAAGAAACTACGTCCTCATCGGTGTAACCCAGAACACCTTTCATTGCCCCTTCAGACGCTGCTTTCATCGCTTCACAAATTTCAGCGTAACTGGTAGATTTTTCGGTTTTAAAGGTTAAATCAACCGCCGATACATCGGGGGTAGGAACACGAAAAGCCATTCCTGTTAACTTACCTTTTAACTCAGGAATTACTAAAGTTACTGCTTTAGCCGCCCCAGTAGAAGCAGGAATGATGTTTTGCGCAGCCCCTCGTCCACCTCGAAGGTCTTTTTTAGAGGGGCCATCCACCGTGGGTTGAGTCGCAGTCATTGCGTGAATTGTAGTCATTAACCCTTCTGCTAACCCAAAGTTATCATTAATTACCTTAGCCACTGGTGCAAGACAATTAGTGGTACAACTAGCATTAGAGACAATCGTATCTTTAGCGGGGTCATATTCATGGTGATTTACCCCAACAACAAAGGTTCTGATTTTGTCAGGATCTTTAGTGGGGGCAGAAAGTAGTACCCGTTTAGCCCCTGCGCTAAGATGTTTAGAAGCCCCATCATATTTGGTAAATAATCCAGTGGATTCAATGACGTGATCAACCCCTGTTTTACCCCAAGGAAGTTCTTCTGGGTTTCTGATAGAATAGCAAGGAATAAATTTGCCATTAACCACAATTCCGTCTTCTTTGGCTTCTACTGTTCCGTCGAAGCGTCCATGAGTCGAATCATATTTAAGAAGATAAGCAATATTAGCAGGAGGAACGAGATCATTAATGCCTAAAAATTCAAAATCGGGGTTATTAATTCCTGCACGAAAGACTAATCGGCCAATCCGACCAAATCCATTAATCCCAACGGTAAACTTTGCCATGAATAGTAACTCCTTAAATGGACTAATAAAAACAACATCCTAGATTAAATAACGGTGAACAAGGGTTAAGATTCCTTTAAAGGTTTTATGAGCATTCCCTAACAATAAAAATTCCGTCTCTAGGATTGATTCTCTTTCATCCTAAAAGCTTTTTTGCCTATGCTAAATAACTATAGAAAAATTTCAGATTTGCTCAAACTTAATTACTATTTTTTAGGGTTATTCTTACTACTGCTAGCAGGGTGTAACCATCCTTTACTGATTACCCCAGAAATCCCCACTGGCGGTTTAAATAGTCAATTTGCTGAGGAATCCCCCACTTATAGCGGAGATGGTCGCTATTTAGCCTTTGCATCTGACCGTTATGGTCATCGTAATATCTTTCTTTTTGATTTACAACAACGAACGTTAGTGGGTTTACCTAATTTGAATCGTCGAGATTCTAGTCAAGATCAGCCGTCTTTAAGCGAAGATGGTCGTTATATTGCTTATGTTTCGACAGAACGGGGAAAAACTGATGTTTTAGTCTATGATCGTCAAAGTCAACGCTCAGATTTATTAACCGCTAATGTTAAAGGAACGGTGAAAAATCCAACTATTAGTGGGGATGGTCAACAAGTTGCCTTTCAAAGCAGTCAGTTAGGACAATGGAATATTGCGATCGTTAACCGTAATAATTTTTAATATTATGGAAGGGTAATCGGTGAGACTTACAACTCGTAGGGTGGGTTAGACGCAAATATAATTGATAGAAAAAGGCTACAATTATCTATTAGCGATATAAACCACCACAATATGGTGATTACTTTTAAGATTCGCCATTACGCTAAGGTTTATGTCTTAAGATTAGGGTTTAATTAATAACGCTGTTCACTTTCTAACTGCTTAACTGGAACAAAACACTCACCGGGAAGCAAAATAGGGTGATTATTAAAAATAAGTTGACCACGATGGGTATTACGATGAATCGCAATACCAAATGGCCGCCGTGTCTGTTTGGGATGGAGAATACAAAAAGTCCGATAGATACGCCGGGCGGCTCGTAATAGACTCGGATCGATAAGAAGGGGAAGGTCAGCCCCTTGCGTCTGCTGGTCAATTTCCTCAGAAACGTACACCACCGTCTTAACTCCTCAATCTTGATGTTGATCAAATAGGCTGAATGATGCCACTGATCATAACGGACAACTCTGAAGACGAAAAAAAAAGATGTTATGATTCCAAGACAATTAGATCAGGCTTTCTCCATTCTTGTTAGCATTAGTTGTATTGTTTGTTAAATCAGTTGTATGGTTGTTAGAATGAGTGATTGTTGTTAACCCTTTCCTAAAAATGCCTCATTTAACATCTCTCTTAGGACGGATATTTATCGCCCTTATTTTTATCTATTCGGGAACAAAAAAGATTTTTACCTTTGAGCAAACTGCGACGTATATGGCTTCTAAAAATTTACCCTTTACTCACCTTCTTTTAGTGGTAACTATTATGGTTTTATTAGTTGGAGGACTTTCCGTTTTATTAGGACTAAAAACCAAGATTGGTGCATGGCTACTGATTGGGTTTCTTATTCCGACAACCTTCATTTTTCATGGTCAATTGCCCGAAGACACGAATCAATTTCTCAAAAACTTAGGATTAATAGGCGGATTATTAATGATAATTTCTTTTGGTGCAGGAAAATGGAGTCTAGATGAGTCTCAGTAAACATTAAATTTACCATTCATAAAGGACGATTGATGGTAAGATAGCGATGCCTAATTTTTCCTAAATGGTACTTCAGCATACAAATGTTGGGGTAAACTCTTATAAAATAATGACACAACAATCGGTAAGGAGGATAGAATGCGAGCAGTATTAATGGCCGGTGGATCGGGAACTCGTTTAAGACCTTTGACGTGCGATCTTCCTAAACCGATGGTTCCCATTCTAAACCGTCCCATCGCTGAACACATCATTAATCTTTTGAAAAAGCATGATATTACGGAAGTTATCGCCACACTGCACTATCTTCCAGACTCCATGAAAGATTATTTCCAAACAGGAAAGGATTTCGGTGTTGAACTCAAATACTCAGTAGAAGATGAACAACCATTGGGAACAGCCGGTTGTGTCAAAAACATAGCAGAATGGTTAGATGATACCTTCTTAGTTATTAGCGGGGATAGTATTACCGAATTCGATTTACAAGCAGCGATCGCCTTCCATAAAGCCAAACAATCTAAAGCCACTTTAGTCTTAACCCGTGTTCCTAATCCTATCGAATTTGGTGTGGTTATCACCGATAAAGACCATCGGATTCGTCGTTTTCTCGAAAAACCATCCACTAGCGAAATTTTTTCTGATACGATTAATACAGGAATTTATATTTTAGAACCAGAGGTTTTACAGTATTTACCCGAACAAGAAGAATGTGACTTTTCCAAAGATTTATTTCCTTTACTCTTAGAAAAAGATGAACCCATGTATGGCTTTATCGCAGAAGGATATTGGTGCGATGTCGGTCATTTAGATGCTTATCGAGAAGCACAATACGACGCTTTACGGGGCAAAGTAGAGATAACCATTGACTATACAGAAAAATCCCCCGGCTTTTGGCTAGGAAAGAATACTTACATCGATTCAACCGCTAAAATCGACCCTCCTGTGATTATCGGTCATAACTGTCGCATTGGGGCAGGAACGATTATTGAAAGTGGAACGGTTATTGGAGATAATGTCACCATTGGGGCAGGAACGGAGTTAAAACGTCCGATTATTTGGAATGGGGCGATGATTGGGGATGAAGCCTATCTAGCTGCCTGTGTCATCGCCAGAGGAACAAGAGTTGACCGTCGCGCCCAAATTCTCGAAGGGGTGGTGATTGGTCCCTTGTCAACTGTGGGAGAAGAAGCGCAAATTAGTCCGAATGTGAGAGTTTGGCCAAGTAAACGCATCGAGTCGGGGGCAATCCTTAATATCAACCTAATTTGGGGAAATACGGCACACCGTAATCTATTTGGTCAACGGGGCGTGACAGGATTAGCCAATATTGACATTACCCCCGAATTTGCCGTTAAACTGGGGGCAGCCTTCGGATCAACGTTAAAATTGCGCTCATCGGTGATTGTTTCACGGGATCAACGAAGTGTCTCCCGTATGGTCAGCCGTTCTCTCATTGCAGGATTAATGTCTGTTGGGGTGGATATTCAAAACTTACAGGCCACCGCTTTACCCATTTCCCGTACCCTTGCGTCGAAATTGGAAGCGGTGGGAGGTGTTCATGTCAGAGTTCATCCCGATCGCCCAGACTACCTTTTAATCGAGTTTTTTGATAAGCACGGTATTAATGTTTCTAAAGCTAAAGAGAAAAAGATTCAAGGGGCCTATTTTAAAGAAGATTTACGACGAGTTGGTATAGAAGCGATCGGTAATATGGCTTATCCCGCCCAAGTGATTGACGCTTACCGTAAAACCTTTGAAACCCAGTTAAATGTGGAAGAGATTCGTGATAGTGAGATTAAAGTCATCTTAGACTATGCTTATGGGGTATCAGGGGCAATTTTACCGCAGATTCTCGCAAAATTTGACTGTGATGCGGTGGTGTTAAATGCAAGTTTGCGTCAGGCCGCTGTTTCTCCCTTGGAAAAGGAAACCTTGTTATTACAATTAGGGCAAGTAGTAGAAGTTTTAAAAGCTAATTTAGGGATACAGGTATCTGCTAATGGGGAACAATTTATCTTGATGGATGAAGGAGGGTTAACGGTACGAGGGGAACAGTTAACCGCTTTGATGGTAAATACTATTTTAAGGGCAAATCCTAAGAAAACCGTCGTTGTCCCTATTCATGCGTCGAGTGCAGTAGAACAAATCGCCCGTCGTCATGATGCCTGTGTGATTCGTACCAAAGCTAACCCAACTGCTTTGATGGAAGCCTGTCAAAATAACCCCAATGTGGTGTTAGGAGGAAGTGGGGAAATAGGGTTTATTTTCCCTCAGTTACATCCGGGGTTTGATGCGATGTTTAGTGTGGCTAAATTATTAGAAATGTTGGCGACACAGCAGCGTTCTTTAGTACAACTACGGGCGGAATTACCCAATGTCTATCATAAGTCTTGTACTCTACGCTGTCCTTGGAAAGTGCAAGGGGCGTTAATGCGTTATATGTTAGAAATTCATCCCCCCGAACGATTAAATTGGATTGATGGGGTGAAAATTATTAATCCAAAAAATGATAATTGGGTGTTAATTTTACCCGATGCGGGTGAACCCTTGGTACATATTTATGCCAATAGTGAAGATCGCGAGTGGGTTGATCAATCTTTGCGGGATTATCGTCAACAGGTGCAGACTTTTATTGAACAAGCACAGGTGAATTAGGGGGGGTTAATAAGCTTACAAGGGTAGGTTTTTTACCTAAAGTGTGGTTTTTGAGTAGGGAGTGAGGAGTAAGGAGAGAGGAGGATTTTTATACGACAATAAAAATCACTATTATCAAGTAAAAGCACCATCAAACATGGCGAACAAGTTGATTAAAAGTCATAAAGACTTAAAGGCTTATCAAAAAGCCTTCTCAGCCGCTATGGAAATTTTTGAATTATCTAAAAAATTTCTCTTAGAAAAAAAATATTCTTTAACTGACATAACAGAATTACCATTCATAATTTATGATTTATAGTTCATAATTCTAAAGACGCAGGTTAAAATCAGAATAATTGTTTGCCAACTCAGCCATTATGACGGTCACTCAATCGCCATCTGCCACCAATTTAGAACAAAACCATGAGATAATCTATCCATCTGGTCAATTTTGGAGTGATGAACCCCCCTTGGAAAGTAATTTACATCTCACTCAGATTATTCTGTTGCTGAAATCTTTAGAATGGGTGTGGCAAGAGAGAGAAGATTATTTTGCGGCAGGAAACTTAACCATTTACTATAGTCCCAACCAGAAAAAATCAGAATTCTTTAGAGGACCCGACTTTTTTGTAGTTTTAGGAACAACAAGAAACCAAAATCGGCGCAGTTGGGTGGTTTGGGAAGAAGACGGCAAATATCCTCATGTCATTGTCGAAATTTTATCCGATAGTACCGCCCAAACCGATAGGGAAGAAAAGAAAGAAATTTATCAAAATACGTTCCGTACACCTGATTATTTCTGGTTTGACCCTTATACTTTAGAGTTTGAAGGATTTACTTTAATCAGTGGTAATTATCAACCCATAGAACCCAATGAACAAGGATGGTTATGGAGTGAGCAGTTAGGGTTATATTTAGGAATTTATGAGGATAAGCTACGTTATTTTACGTCAGAAGGGGAATTAGTCCTTAGTCCAGAAGAAGCAGCCACAGAGGAAAGACAACAGAAAGAATATGAACGTCAGCAAAAAGAGTTAGCTTTACAAGAGATTGAAGAATTAAAACGAAGATTAAGAGAAGCAGGGGTTAATCCTGATGAAAGTTAAAGCCATTTCCCTTAAGATTTGGTGAGGAAGATGTTTTAAATATGGATAACTGATAACTGATTTATCTGCCATACCATTTCACTAACTGTTCGGGAGAAACCCCTAAGTAATAGCCGAGAACAATCATTTGATTGACTAAAGTTGTGCGGAAAACCCCTAACTTACGCCAGCGACGATCTGAAATAATCACAGGAGAAGGGATAATACCAATCTTTCCTTGTTTTTTTAACCGTTGTATTAACTCAAAATCCTCCATAATAGCCATATTCTTAAACCCTCCCATTCCTTGAAAAGTATTAGCTTTAAGAAATAACCCCTGATCTCCATAGGGAAGAGATAACCAATGCGATCGCCAATTAACTGTTTTTTCGATAATTTTTAAAGAAAAGGTAGGATCTTTAAAGCGAAACTGAAATGAACCCGCAATAATAGAAGAATATTGCACCATTTCTCGAATTTTATCCCCATAATTAGGGGGAAGCAACGTATCAGCGTGTAAGAATAAGAGAATTTCCCCAGTAGCTAAAGTTGCACCATAATTCATTTGTGCCGCTTTACCCTTATTAGGAGAAATAAGCGCATTTACACCGCACTGATGGGCTAATTCTATGGTTTTATCCCCACTTCCCCCATCTATTACCCAAACTTCTACATTTTTATCCTGCAAAACCCCCTGTAACGTTGCCTTGAGGGTGGTGGCTTCATTCAAGGTGGGAATAATAACACTCATTTTCATAACCTTTGCTTAACCTGATAATCACCTTCTTTTTACCTTGAAGAATTATTATAAGGTGGATTATCCCTATTTGTCCCATCCTCCTATGGTTTTTACTTACTCTCCCCTTCCTGCACTATCCGTTGAATCTAGCACTGAGGAACGTGACTTAAAATTTTATGATAGAAGCGATATTGTTCCCTTATTAAATAATGGTGTATGGCAGGTTTGCCGAGGAATTGTCCAATTAAGCCAGATATCCCTATCAGGAGATGAGATTATACTGGGTTGGGCGCAACAAAATACCTTTTTTGGTCAATGGTTAAGTCATATTGATGCTTATCATGCTAAAGCAATGTCAGAGGTTTATCTTCGTTGGTATTCCCTCACAGAACTGGAAAATTCTCCTCGACTGACTCAGGTGATGGTGACACAAATGGCAAGAAGAATGAAACAAACAGAAGCTTTATTGGCGATTTCTGGACTAAAACGGGTAGAAGAGCGTTTATATCATTTACTGCACCTTTTAAAACAGGAAATGGGAGAATCTACAGAGACAGGAACTCGTTTACCTGTACGTTTAACCCATCAAAACCTTGCTAACGCCATTAGTACAACCCGCGTAACAATTACTCGTCTATTAGGTGATTTTCAGCGTCAGGGAATGATTTCGGTGGACGAAGATCGCCATTTGATTATTAATTAAAAGGTATAGTACTGCGCACGAGGCACTAATGCAACAGTCATTCGTGTAAAGGAAAGCCCTGACTAGGTTTTAATGCTTTAGGGGTGTACCTTATTACCTTGGTAATTGCGATAAAATGTGAGGTTCAATCTTTTCTTCCTTGTTCAATAATCATTCTGTGCTGCTATATATTTATATTCCCCTGCAAATAAAAGGTGATGATGTTCGGTTACAATGTAGCCAAACTCTGAATGCTTGATAAATAAGATCCTATGAATCACCCACTGAGACTCCTGATTGTTGAAGATAACGCAGATGACTTAGCCCTAATTCTCCTCGAACTAGAGAAAGAAGGCTATCATGAAATCCAGTATCAACAGGTACAGAATAAGGCTGAAATGCTCACAGCGTTAGATGAAACGGAGGGATGGGATGTCGTTGTTGCCGATCATGAACTGCCTCAATTTGATTCTTTGGGCGCACTTTCTGTGGTTAAAGACAGACAATTAGATATCCCTTTTATTGTGTTATCAGGAACAATTTCTGACGAACAAGCGGTTCGAGCAATGAAAGCGGGCGCACAGGATTATATTGATAAAAATAAATGGTTTCGCCTTGTACCAGCCATTGAAAGGGAGTTAAAAGAAGCGAAGATTCGCCGAGATTACAAAAAGAATAAAGAGAGGTTGCAATACTTAGCTCTTTATGATGAGTTAACCCAATTACCTAACCGCAATTACTTTATAAAAGCCCTTGAGCAACGCATTGCCCAACAAAAACATCGAAAGGAATTATTTGCTGTCTTGTTTTTAAATTTAAACCGCTATCAAATGGTTAAATATAGTTTAGGGCAACGTTTAGGAAATCAACTTCTTCATGCAACGGCTGTCCGTTTAAAAAACATTATAAAACCTCCTAACACCTTAGCCAGAATGAGAGGAGATGAGTTTATTATTCTTCTCGATTATCTTGACAATTCCAAAGCGGTTGATCCCATTGCTCAAGCGATTCAAAAGGCTTTTAGCCAGCCATTTCATTTAGATGGGCCTGTTGTTTACTCTACGAGTAGCATGGGAATTGTGATGAGTAGCAACTCCTATCAAACAGCAGAAGAATTTTTGCGGGCTGCTGATATTGCTAAACATTATGCTCAAATGAATGGACGGGGAAGTGCGGTTGTTTATGATGCTAGTATGCAGGAAAAGGTTTGTAACCGACTCCAATTAGAAACGGATTTACAAGCGGCAATTGATCGAAAGCAGTTACATCTAAATTATCAACCCATTGTTTGTCTAGAGACAGGAAAACTAACAGGGTTTGAGGCTTTAATTCGTTGGAAACATCCATCTAGAGGATATATTTCTCCCGTTGATTTTATTCCCCTTGCAGAAGAAACCGGACTCATTATTCCTCTCGGCCATTGGACATTAATTGAAGCCTGTCAGCGACTTCGCTCTTGGCAAGAATTATATCCTGCTTTGTCCGATCTCAGCATGAATGTTAATTTATCAGGAATTCAATTAGCCAACCCTGATCTGATTAAACAAATTGATGACTTGTTAGCAATGGTGGGGTTACCGGGACATAATTTAAAACTCGAAATCACCGAAAGCTTTTTGATGGAAAATCTCATTGAGAATCCAGCGATCGCTAATAAGATTTTAGAAGAACTAAAAGCACGAAATATTAAACTTTGTATTGATGATTTTGGAACGGGTTACTCTTCCCTAAGTTATCTTCACTATTTACCCATTGATATTTTAAAAATTGATCGTTCCTTTATCAATCCAAAGAAAAATGCCCACAAAAACTCAGAGATTGTCAAATCTATTGTTAACCTAGCCCAAGATTTAGGATTAGGGTTAGTGGCTGAAGGAATTGAAACCGAACAGCAATTAAAGATGTTGAAAAACTTACGGTGTGACTATGGACAAGGTTACTTTTTTGCCCGTCCTTTAGATGATAAAAATGCTGTTCAGTTTATGGATAAACAATTACAGTTAACAGCTTAATAGTAACCCGTCTTAGGCACAGGTTTAGGAATTAACGCCTCACATAAATCGTAGATATTTTTAGAGAACCTGCCCTGAAAATTCACCTTATGTTAACCTTTAGTCATGTCCTTATTCCCATTCTCAAAATTATGCGTATTTTACACACAATGTTACGAGTCAATAGCCTAGAAGAATCCCTAAAATTTTACTGTGATGTTCTTGGGATGAAGCTATTACGGCAAAAAGACTATCCGGGAGGGGAATTTACCCTTGCATTTGTCGGATATGGCGATGAATCAGAAGAAGCAGTGATTGAGTTAACCTACAATTGGGGAACAGATAGTTATGATTTAGGGGATGCTTATGGTCATATTGCCCTTGGGGTAGATGATATTTATAGCACCTGTGAGAAAATCAAAACATTAGGGGGTAAAGTTAGCAGAGAACCGGGGCCAATGAAACATGGTTCAACGGTTATTGCTTTTGTCGAAGATCCTAATGGTTATAAAGTAGAATTAATTCAATTAGGAACACAGGGAGCAAATAAATCTCAACCTGAAACGGTAGCAGCTAGTCGTTAAGGTTAAGGTTAGTGTATATGTAAAGGCGCAGGTTTCCTTGCGCCACAATCTAGCACTATGCACAATGAAAAATTGTGACTGTCTAATTTTGAAGTTTTCTAAGAATGTAAGAGAGACTCAAGACAAAAATTAAAAAGTAATCCCTGTTGAGGGTTTGAGGTTGCAACATAGATTCATTTTGAGGTGATATATAAACAGTTCAATAACAAGTTTTTTCTTGTACCCACCAGCAATTCAGGTTAGAAGGGACGCTTCATTCTACAATGAACCTTGATGCTAACTCTCTATGATAGCCAAGTTATGAAAATTGCCCTTTTTACCGAAACCTTTTTACCGAAAATTGACGGAATTGTGACTCGTCTTAAACATACCGTCGAACATCTACAACGTCAAGGAGATCAGGTTCTTGTTTTTTCCCCAGATGGTGGATTAAAAGAGTATAAAGGAGCAAAAATAAAAGGAATAAAAGGGATTCCTTTGCCTCTCTATCCTGAACTAAAATTAGCCATTCCTCGCCCTACAATTGGTAAAGCCTTAGAACGATTTCAGCCCGATTTAGTTCATGTGGTTAATCCTGCCGTTTTAGGCGTAGGCGGTATTTATTACGCTAAAACAATGAAAATTCCCCTCGTTGCTTCATATCATACCCATTTACCCCAATATTTACATCATTATGGCTTAGGATCTCTAGAAGGACTACTGTGGGAGTTACTAAAACTCGGCCATAACCAAGCAGAATTAAACTTATGTACCTCTAATGCGATGGTACAAGAATTAGGGAGTCATGGGATTGAACGAGTCGATTTATGGCAAAGAGGGGTAGATACTGAGATGTTTCAGCCCCATTTAGCCAGTCAAACCATGCGATCGCGTCTTTCTCAAGGGCATCCTGATGACCCTCTATTATTATATGTCGGGCGAGTTTCAGCCGAAAAACAAATTGATGAGATTAAACCCGTATTAGAGTCTATTCCTAACGCCCGTTTAGCGATTGTAGGGGATGGCCCTCATCGAGAGACTTTAGAAGCCCATTTTAAGAGAACAGCGACCTATTTCGTTGGTTATTTACAAGGTTTAGAGTTAGCATCTGCTTTTGCGTCATCCGATGCGTTTATTTTTCCCTCTCGTACCGAAACATTAGGGTTAGTCTTA
Organism: Microcystaceae cyanobacterium; assembly: GCA_051439375.1. Taxonomy (GTDB): domain Bacteria; phylum Cyanobacteriota; class Cyanobacteriia; order Cyanobacteriales; family Microcystaceae; genus JBGTGT01. The sequence continues at coordinate 69,608 of JBFRWB010000087.1, read as the reverse complement.
TTAGAAGCGATGGCGGCAGGCTGTCCTGTAGTGGCGGCGGCATCGGGTGGTATCCTTGATATTGTGACCGATGGTGTCAATGGTTATTTATTTGATCCTCAAGACGCTCAAGGGGCTGTAACGGCAACACAACGCTTGTTAGCTGCAACGGAAGAACGGGAACAATTACGGCAGAATGCTCGCTTAGAGGCAGAAAAATGGGGGTGGAGTGCAGCAACCCAACAGTTACGCCGTTATTATCAAGATGTCTTGGCTAAAAATTCTGTTTCGTTGGCTGCTTAGAAGATGATACTTGTTGTAGGGACAATTCATGAATTGTCCTTACCATGAAAAATGGCAAAGTCTGTTATTGATATATTGATTGTCAATGTTTTACCTAGAAAAAAGAGATAATTCTTACAAATGGTAATTGGTTTATAATTATTCTATAGAAAGTGTCTCAGAATACCAAAAGGTAATCAACGCTCAACAATTATGGTTCATCCCTCTCTTCCTCAAGAACAATTACTCCATACTATTCTCAATAGTATTCATAGTACTCAAAAGTTGCCAGAGATTCTTAATCTAATTGTTGAGCAAACACGGGGGTATTTGGGGGTAGATCGGGTCAAAATCTATCAGTTTGACGCTGATCGCAGTGGAGAGGTTATTGCTGAGGCGATTGTATCAAATAACTTACCTTCCCTTCTAGGTTTGAAGTTTCCCGCCACTGACATTCCTTCTAATGTAAGAGAACAATTCCTGACAAAACACACAAGTGTGGCAATTGATGTCACCACAAAACGAAAAACCACTCACGAACGAGATAAGAATGCTAATGGCTTTCAACTCAGTCATACTGACGTATCTGAGTGTCATGTTCAATATCTCTTAGGAATGGGAGTTCTAGCGTCTCTTTGCACCCCGATTTTCTATGGAGAACAATTATGGGGACTTTTAGCGATTCATCATAGTGAACCGAGACGTTTTGCTGTCAGAGAATGGGAAATGGTAGAGTTGTTGAGTAAGCAAATCTCTTTGGCGATCGCACAAAATACCTTAAAACAGCAGACGATTCTGCAAAGGGAACAAGAAGCATTTTTCAGTCAAATAAGTGAGCAATTGAGTGTGAACGACTGGCAAACCGCCTTAGAAACCAGTCTGACAGCTTTAAAAGCCGACGGTGGCCGGTTATATATTGCACCCGATTTAACAGGAGAAGCGGCCAAGCTTTATCGAACAGGAAAACAACCTGAAATTACGAATTTAGAAGAAAATAGTCAATGGATAGCTTTGATGAAAGGGGAAAATCCCCTTAAGGTATCCCCTAACTTATCGGAAGAAGAGAATGAGAAACGCCCCTTTTCTAATCCCTATTCCCCTAAAGCTTATACCATCGCTGAATTAGAGCAAGATTATCAATTAAGGGATTTAATAGCAGCTTTTCAAGAACATTCCCTCTTATCTATTCTTTTTATTCCTTTACGCTCCCGTCAACAGTGGGGAGGGTGTTTAGTCTTGTTTAGACAGGAAAAAGAACGGGAAATTCGCTGGGCGGGACGATATGATAAAGACATTAGAAATACTCGACCTCGTCAGTCTTTTGAAACATGGATTGAACAAACCCATTTAGTTCCCGATTGGCAGCCATCAGAATTAAAATTAGCCTATAGTTTGGTCAGTCATCTTTATATTGCCATTACTCAGCAAAGAATCTCCCGTTTAATCACCCATCAAGCTTCTTATGATCGCTTAACCCAACTTCCCAATGGGACAGTCTTTAGTCAGCAACTTTCTTTAAACCTTCTCAATAAACTGCCAGAAGGCCAAGTTTTGGCAGTGATTATGATAGATTTGGATCGCTTTAAACGAATCAATAAAAATTTTGGTCATCAGATAGGGGACTATTTACTACAACAAATTAGTGAACGCTTGCAAAATTGCTTAGAAACCCACACGGATCACGAAACTTATCTAGCCCGATGGCACGGCGATCGCTTTATCATTCAATTATCACAAGTCGCTTATTCTGACGAAATTAATAGCTTTTGTGAACATCTCTTAGAGACATTTTATGACCCCTTTTATATTCAAGGACAAGCTTTATCTATTAGTGGGAGTTTAGGGGTTGCTTTAGCTCCCTACGATGGTGATACGCCAGAGATTTTGATCAAAAATTCGGAAATTGCTATGTATCAGGCGAAAGAGAAGGGAAAAAACACTTATCATCTCTACGAAGCGAATAATAACCGTCAATCTCTAGATTTACTGTCTTTGGAAACCGATCTCCGTCAAGCCATAGAACGAGATGAACTGCAACTATATTATCAACCCCAAATCAATCTGAAAACAGGAATATTAGAAGGGGTAGAAGCCTTGCTACGATGGCAACATCCCCGTCTTGGATTGGTGTCTCCAGGACAATTTATCCCCTTAGCAGAGGAAATAGGGTTAATCGGGAGTTTAGGACAATGGGTACTGAAAAAAGCTTGTCAACAGCAGGTTGATTGGCAAAAAGACGGATTTGCTGACCTGAAGATGGCCGTTAATTTGTCCTACCGCCAATTTCAAAACCCTCAATTTGTGGAACAAGTTCTGTCGGCGATCGCAACGACAACCATTAACCCCCATTCCCTAGAATTGGAAATTACAGAAAGCTTAATTATGGAGGATATATCGGCAACAGTCACCATACTGGAAGTATTGCAAGCACAAGGAATTCAGATTGCGATTGATGATTTTGGGACAGGATACTCTTCTTTAGGGAATTTGAAACATTTACCCATTGATACGCTAAAAATTGATAAGTCTTTAATTGAGGATTTAATGAGTGATCCGAAAAATACTGCTATATTGCAGGGAATAATGACCATTGGACAGGGATTAAAACTTAATTTAGTGGCTGAAGGCATAGAAAACAAACAACAGCTTGAATTACTGCGAAATATGGGCTGCCATTACGCCCAAGGTTATTATATTAGTTATCCCCTTCCCCCCGATCAATTAACCAAGTTATTGCTCTCTCCTCAAGTATTAAAGGGTGAGAGTCAAACCCTCCTCCCTCAATCTAACCTTACCACCGAAGAAATCGAAGTTGTCCCTCAAGGGGAGGCAGAAACCTTAACGGGAGCATCTGAGACCCTGAGTCTTTCTCAACGGCATTTAAGTCAAAAAATTGCTGAATATGTACGCTTAGAAGAAGAGCTTAAACAACAAATCTCACGGGAAAGATTAGTGATGGAAATTTCCCAAAGAATTCGTCAATCCCTAAAACTTGAGGAAATTCTCAATAAAGCCGCCCTCGAAATCCGCCACTTCCTTAATACGGATCGGGTTGTCCTCTATAAGTTTAATCGAGATTGGTCGGGAAAAGTAGTCATCGAGTCTTTATCAACAGGAACAACGTCTATTATGGGGGAAACCATTAATGATCCCTGTTTTAAAGAGAATTATGTTAAATTTTATCGACAAGGCCGCATAAGAGCCATCGAAGACATTCAAAACGCAGGATTAGCTCAGTGTCACGTCAATATGTTAACCAGTTATCATGTAAAAGCCAATCTAGTCGTTCCCATCGTCTATGAAGACAAAATTTGGGGCTTAATGATTGCTCATCATTGTCGTTGTCCACGGACTTGGCATTCCTCAGATATTCAACTCCTCCATGACTTGGGGGTACAAGTAGCGATCGCGATTCACCAAGCAGAATTAGTAGAAAACCTAGAAAAAAGCAATCTCAGACTGCAAGAACTTTCCTATCAAGATTCTCTGACTCAGATTGCCAATCGACTCTTATTTGACGAATATTTAACCAAAGAATGGCAACGCTTAATGCGATCGCAGGATTATCTCTCCCTTATTCTCTGTGATGTGGATCATTTTAAATTATTTAACGATAACTATGGTCATCCGGCTGGGGATAGTTGTTTACACGATGTTGCCCAAATGATGAAACGGTGTGTTCGTCGTCCCTCCGATTTAGTGGCACGGTATGGAGGGGAAGAATTTGCGGTTATTCTCCCGAATACACCCGTAGAAGGGGCAATGTGCGTGGCTGAAGAGATTCGCAAACGAGTTAGGGCATTAGGTATTCCCCATGCTCACTCTGCCCATCAATACGTTACCCTAAGTTTGGGTGTGGCAACCTTAATTCCTACCTCAGTGGTTTCTCCCGAAGCCTTAATCATGGCAGCCGATGAGGCTTTATATAAGGCTAAGGCGACAGGACGAGATCAGGTCTGTTTTTAACTCATACTAAATTCAAAGTTAAAAGATTTTGTGGTTTATTAATGACCAAATCTAATAATAATTCTCCACTTTCTCCAAAATATCCATTGATCATATTTTCCACAGGTTTCTGTATCAGAAAGACAAAAAATTGTTAACTTTAATTCTCCATGCTGATCACCAAGTGGCCTTATAAACGTTAATAAGTTATTACCATTGAGGCGGATTTCGTAAAAGTTCGGTCGCTGCTTCTTTGGAAAGCGGTTTGGCAAAAAAGTAACCTTGGCCATATTCACAGTCTAACCCTTGTAAAGCGGTCGCTTGATCGCTGGTTTCTATGCCTTCTGCAATCACATCTAAATCCAAATTATGACCCAAACTAATAACAGTACGGACAATTTGGCTATATTTAGAATTGTCGTTGCCAATTTCCATCCGATTGACAAAAGAACGGTCAATTTTCAGGGTATCAACGGGAAAACGATGTAAATAACTTAAAGATGAATAACCTGTGCCAAAATCATCGATACTGAGCCTTAGCCCCAAAGATTTAAGCTGTTTTAATAAATTAATTGCTTTTTCTACATCATTCATCATCATACTCTCAGTAATTTCTAGTTTCAGAGACTGACTCGAAACATTCAAATCTGTTAATATTTTCTGAATTTGTCCGACTAAGTTCGGCTGATTGAATTGACGACCCGATAAATTAACGCTCATAATCAGAGGAGGATCTTGGGGAAACATTTCATGCCATTCCTGCATCTGACTACAGGATTCTCGCAAAATCCACTGTCCTAGCTCAATAATTAAGCCTGTTTCCTCAGTAACTGGAATAAATGCACCCGGTGAGACAAATCCTCGTTTGGGAGACTGCCAACGAATCAAGGCTTCAAACCCCGCAATCCGACGATTGTGTAAAGTTATAATGGGCTGATAGTACATCTGGAACTCATTCTTTTTAAGGGCTGCCCAAAGGTCGGTTTCCAACTCCCAGCGTTCGGTTGCTTCTGTATCCATCCCCGGAAAATATAGCTCATGGCGGTCTTTGCCCAAATTTTTCGCCCGATTCATAGCAATATCCGCATATCTCAGTAGTTCTGCTGCGTTAAAATCTGTTTTAGGTTGATCATAGGCAATCCCAATACTAAACGTATTACGAATTTCCTGCCCATGCCAAGGAATGGTGGCACTTAATTCTTTGTGCATTTGATCCACTAATGTGTTAATTTCTGTAACACTCATCTGCGATCGCAAACAAAGGGCAAATTCATCCCCACCCACTCGACCCAATAAGGACGGATATTGTTTAATAAAGTTTTGTAGGCGATAAGCAAGCACTTTCAATAATTGATCGCCGGCTTGATGACCTAAAGCTGCGTTTACTTTATTAAACCGATCAATGTCAAGAAACAAAACGGTAAGACGTTCCTCATCTGTTTTTGACTGCTGAAGGCTCATTTTTTGCAATTTTTGCAGAAATAAGCGGCGATTAGGTAAATCGGTTAAAGAATCATGATAGCTGCGATAAATCGCCTTACGGGCTAAGACCACGCCGCCTGTGAGGACTAGACCTAAAATTGGAGGAACAGAGGGTATCCATCCCCCAAATTGAAACAGGATAAAACAGGTTCCCCAAATTCCCCCAATACCAACCATAATTGCCAGCCCTAGAGAAATTGGATGATTAAATCGGCAGACTAATAGGCCACCGACTAATGCTCCCCCAAATAACCACAAAAATTCCCCCCATTGTGGCCAAAACCAAAGGGCTCTTTCTCCGTCTAACACCCCTCTTAGGAGTTGACTAACCATCACCCCATGAATCGTGACACCGGGCATTTCAAAATTATTGATTTGAACTGCACTATAAGGGGTGGGAAAGGTATCTTTTTTACTTGGGGCAACGTAACCGATTAAGATAACTTTATCTTTTATCCATTGAGGCTCAAATTCTCGGTTTAACGCTTGTTCTAGACTAATTTGGCGAGCAAGTTGGGGGGACTGATACTTTAATAGGGCTTGCCATCCTAGGGCTTCTGATAGCGGTAATTGGTAGCCGCCTGCGTTAGAAGAGAGTTTGGGTAAGGTTAATGAATTAAATTTCAAAGAATCGGCTAAAACTTCTAAATTATCTCTTTCTTTTTTATGTTTTAAGTACTGACGACTCACTTGAAGGGCAAAGGAATAGACCTGAATGATTCCATCACTAGATTGGCCATACAGCAAATAGCGACGGACAACATTATCAGGATCAATGAGTAAATCGACGAAACCTACTCTTGAATCGGGGATATTAGGCGGTGGTGACACCCCTTCAATGCTATCACTAGATAATTGATTGGCAACGATAATATTATCTGCTTTTAGTGCCTGTGCGAGAGCCGCCTCTCCCGGTGGATGGGGAACATCGCGAAAAATATCTAAGCCGATAACGGCAGGTTTCTCTTCTTGAAGGGTTTCTAGGAGTTGAGCAACAACTTTATCCGATAATTCCCCCTCTTGCTGAATTTGGAGGTCTTTTTCTTCAATTCCTACAATTAAGAGCCGAGAATCCCAAGTGTCACGGGAACTTAAACGATGAAGATGGTCATAAGCGGTTAATTCTAAGAATTGTAGTCCTCTTTCTTTGCGAATGACCCACAAGCCAGTCGTGATCGCCAACGCTAATAAAAGGACTGGCCAAGCTTTACGCCAAGACATCCAAGGTGCAGGTTGAGGAACGTCAGAATCATGCACAGATTTCTGTTGCGTTTGAGAAACAGGACTACTCACAATCGGTTACTGTTTAGGAGAGATCGTTAAATTTTTGACCGCATTGATCTGGACATTAGGGAGAGGATACAAATACAATAGAAATATATATTATAAAGGGCTGTTTTGTCAGTCATCTTTAGCAGGAGTTTATTGGATTAAAGCTAAGCAAGGGGCTTTTATCCATTTTTTAGCACTTTGACGAGGAATAGTTCCTATGTTAGCAAATTTTCCCTGTTGTCGCACCTTAGTTCTGGCCAGTTTAGCTGTCCTTATTGGAGGGGGAATTTTTGACCCTATTCAACCGACTTTAGCGTCTTCTTCTTCAGAAGAGAGTTCATTATTAGTCCCGAACCGACGTAAACCGGGAAGTAGCCGACAGCTAGCTGAACTGCCCGGCCGCCGCAAACCGGGTAGTGCAAGAGACGGTTTTGCTGAACTGCCCGGCCGTCGTAAACCGGGTAGTGCAAGAGACGGTTTTGCTGAACTGCCCGGTCGTCGTAAACCGGGTAGTGCAAGGAGAGATATCGCTTTATTGTTAGATAAAAATTTGTTTGGCAACACTGCAACTCACTGTACTGAGGATATTCGCCAGATAACCGCGTTAATTCCAGAAAATTTGCTAGGATTAACCGCTAGTGCCACTCCTACCCTTTATTTTGCTGTTCCTACTCTATCAGATTCTCCTGAGATGGAGTTTGTTCTCCAAGATGACCAACGACAGGTTATTTATACGGCTAAGATAACGCTTCAAGCATCGGGTGGCATTATGGCTATTCAACTTCCTGCATCCCATGGTTTAGAAGCGAATCAGACCTATCATTGGTATTTATCAGCAATTTGTGATGCCAATTATCGGGAACGGGATTTAGTAGTAGAGGGACTGATTCAACGGGTAAAAGATGTCCCTAATAATTCAGCGTCTTCTCTTGAACAACTGTCATTCTATCAACAAACTAATCGCTGGCAAGATGCTTTGCATACAGTAATTCGTCTTTACCAGCAAGAAGGAAATTCTGAAAATTTAGAAAAAGAATGGCAAGCTCTAGTTGAATCGGTTAATTTGCCAGAATTTAGCAGTTTATTACAAGAAACTACTGTTTTTGAGGCAAAAACGGAATCTGTCTCTTTTCAGCAGCCAACGATTAGTCATTTCAGTAACCAGTGAATAGTTGGAAAATGTTGTTGGAACAAGGACTTGGCAGAATAGGACTTGGATATTAGTTTCCTGCCTTCTGCCCTTCAACTTCTACCTTCTTCTAAGGAAAGAAAGAACGAATAAAAAACTGGGGTAAAACTAACATTCTGCGCCAACGCCAAGGTTCTTGATACAATCTGTACAACCATTCTAAATTATTCTCGCGTAACCATTTCGGGGCGCGATTTTTTACGCCAGACCAAATATCAAAACTTCCTCCTACCCCCATCCATGTCGCATGAGGACAAAGATGACGGTGTTGTTGAATCCAAAATTCTTGACGAGGGACACCTAAACCCACCAAAATTAAGCGAGGCTGATGGTCTTGCAATTGTTTCACCCAATTTTCTTGTTCTTCAGCCGAAAGATAACCATGACTGGCTATGAGAGAAAGATTAGGGATTTTTTTCTGCCAACTTTTAACCGCAGCGTCCATTATCTCTGGTTTTCCTCCATAGAATGCCACAGACGTTCCTTGTTGTCCGACTTTTTCCATGACAGAAGCGGCTAATTCGATACCCGGACAGCGTTTTTGTTTATATTTCCGTAAGCGTAAATAAATTACAACACCTGCACCATCAGGAACGACTAATTCAGCTTTTTTGATAATATTAGCAACCTCTGGTTCTTTTTCGGCTAAAATAGCCATTTCTGCGTTTAATGTGACGACATGAGTACCGTTACCTTCCTCGATTCGTTCGACTAACCAATCGGTATAACTAGGAAGGAGATGAAGAGGTAACTTGAGTACAGTGGCTGTTTTTGGTGAGTTTAACATCATAGACGCTTCGTTAAATAAAATTTATCAATCAGTCAACAGAATTAATTATAAAATAGCGATAGAAAACAGTGAACAGTTATCAGTGAGCAGTATTTACTTATTACTTATTATTTTCTATCATGTCTCTTTCTCAAACTGAAGCAAAACAACTTTTAGAACGCTTAATTTTTGATACTGAATCTCCCCAAGAATGGGTACAGGATGTGTGGGGATTAAGTCCTCTTCATGGAGATAGTGCAGCAAAATTGTTGGATGTTTTTTACGCTTTAATTGAATGCTGTCCCCCTGAACAATTAGATAACTTATTACAATCACTTTATCAAAATCAAGTCTCTAATCCTTAGAGTAAAGGAAAGGAGTCCAGAAGTTATAGAGGTTCGGAACTACGATTTATATAGTAGGGACAGTTTATAAATTCTCCTACAAATTTATTCTAAATATCTTTTTTTCTAGTATGTATTTTGAACTCATCTTAAAAAAAGATTAATTATTGTCAGGTTTTTAAGAATAGCAAAAAAGACGAATAATCGTCTAATTTACTTAAATTACCTTAAAATTTAAGGATAAATTTACCTTCTCTTTTTTGGTGTAACCGTTAATATTCTAGATATTTCAAGAATTTTACTTTAATTATTAAGAATGAAATTTGTTAGCGAATATCGAGATGAAACCCTTGCCCAGAACTATGCAAGACAGATTAAAGAGATTACTCATCAGCCTTGGACGATTATGGAGATTTGTGGGGGGCAAACCCATTCTATCGTTAAATATGGCATTGATCAACTACTTCCTGATGATATTACCCTTATTCATGGCCCCGGTTGTCCCGTTTGTGTCACTCCCATCGAAATTATTGATCGTGCATTAGCGATCGCAGCTTTATCTGATGTGATATTCTGCTCATTTGGGGATATGTTGCGAGTTCCAGGTACAACAGAGGATTTGCTGTCTCTTAAAGCATCTGGAAGCGATGTTCGCATTGTTTACTCCCCTTTAGACTGTCTAAAAATTGCTCAGACTAACCCAGATAAACAGGTCGTTTTTTTCGCAGTTGGGTTTGAAACCACAGCACCTGCAACGGCTATGACGGTTTATCAGGCTTATCAGCAAAAAATAAAGAATTTTTCTGTGTTAATCTCCCATGTTCTTGTTCCTCCTGCGATGGAGGCAATTTTATCTTCTGATAACTGTGTGGTTCAGGGATTTTTAGCGGCGGGTCATGTTTGTACAGTAATGGGAACACAGGAATATCAACCCATTGCTGAGAAATATGACGTTCCCATTGTGATTACAGGTTTTGAACCTATCGATATTTTACAAGGGATTTATTTGTGTGTACAACAGTTAGAAAAGGGACAATCTGATTGTGATAATCAATATATTCGCTCTGTTAAAAACGAAGGTAATTTAACAGCAAAAAATCTGATTCAAGATGTTTTTAAAATTGTCCCTCAAACTTGGCGAGGAATTGGACAAATTCCTCAAAGTGGACTAGGGTTACAAGATAAATATTCTGCTTATGATGCGCTGAATAAATTCCAAACTGAGTTAAATCAGCAAGTATTTCAAGTGGTCAAAAATGAGTGTATCAGTGGGGAAATTATGCAGGGATATAAAAAGCCTGAAAATTGCCCCGTTTTTGGCACAAAATGTACCCCTGAACATCCTTTAGGCGCACCAATGGTATCTTCTGAAGGAGCTTGTGCAGCTTATTATCGTTACCGAGGTGGAAATGAATTTGCCAGTTAAATCATATATTAATTTACGACTTAATTATTGGTGAATTCGAGCCTCTTGCTTAAGAAGTGAGGTACTTTGTGTCATTTGATCAGGAGAAAAGTTACCTGTTTAGGCTATATTTTTAACACTCCTTCTGGCATAACCGTTAAAATTTCCCGTTGTTGTAGGTTTTCTTGTTGTAAAATCTCATTAGCAGCAAGAAGTCCACTACTCACTGCACGTTCCATTAAGCCGCAAGGAAAAGGCATTTTCACCCAATCACCTGCAAAGAAAAGATTATCAATTTTACTAACTGTTTCAGGACGATTTTGATAACTATTAGGAGGATAACCCGAAAAGTTCTTTTGATTCACTAATTCCCGATGCAATACCTTGGCGTTGCTTAATTCAGGAACAACCTCATATAATTCTTTTTCAAAGGTCGTTAATAAAGCTTCTTGGGTGGGAAATTCCTTCTCTTTATAACAATAAGCGTGTAACTCAATAACGCTTCCCCCAGTACGATTTGACCATTCAATAAATTGTTCTTGAATACGATGATAAAGAGTAATGCTATCGGTGAGTGCATAGCCTGATAAAGAGGTAAAATCGCTATGTTCCCACTCAAAATCCTTGTCAAACCAAAACCTTGCTACTGCAAAAGGATCTGCTAAAGCTAACTCATTTACTTGCTCTTTTAAACCCCTAGGAACATCTCCTGTCATCTGATTAATAATCTGTTTAACCCCAATAACATCCGTTGCAATAACATAATAATCCGCTTTAATTTGTTGTTCTGTATGATTATTTTCTACCGTTTGCGCCACTAATTCTACTTCATTCTCTTGCTGATTATTAACATTAAATCGAGTTAAATTCCGTTTAGCGGGGCCTTGTATAACTTCCCCCTTAGCATTATATTTTGCTCCATGACAAGGACATAAAAAGCTACCATCCGCTTGTTGACTCACCGTACAACCTTGATGGGTACAGGTTAAAGAAACAGCTTCCTTATTATCATTTTGTGTTAAAAAGACCTTATCACCTGCGCCATAATAATTTTGTCCAAGTTTGGTATTTTGTTCTACCCAAAAAGGAACAGAATTATATTCATTTCCCTGTTGATAAGTTAAAGCTGTAACTTTTCCCCCTTGAGATTGCAAATTACTCACTGTCGCTTCTTTTATAATCGAACCCTGCTTATTTTCAATCGCACTTGCAATGGGTTGAACTAAACTTGTCCCCATATCATCCCTTGTCCCATTAAACGCCAGTCCTTCTGGGTTACCAAAAAAGTAAAAGTGAAAAAACTGTAATAATTCCGCCGTACTAAGGGTATCAGGCGCATTTAAACTAGATTTAGCAAAAGGAAGGAAATAAAGGTCATATAACCCTTGGGGAAATCCTCGTTTCACCCAATCAGCCACAGAGAGGTTATCATAACGATCATAACTGTGGGACATTCTAAATCCTGTAATTGCTCGAAAGACTTCCCAATGGGACGGTTTAGCCAAATTAATCCCCCATTTTAAGCGATTTGACGACCAAACCCCTAAATCTACAATATTCCAAGGGAACGCCGAATGACTCGGACGAAAGACTTCTGCTTGGTAATTATCATCCTTAAACGCCACCGAATAGAACTTAAGAGACTTAAAATGCTCTTTAATCCCCAATTCAGCCACTAACCCCTTTAAATTATAATATTGAGGGAAAAACCCATGAAAACCATGTTCCATCTTAAAAGTTTCCTCTCCCATCTTAATCGTCCAACTGGCAATCTTACCACCTAAATTGGGCGATTTTTCTAAGAGAGTAACCTGAAACCCCCTCTGACTCAACTCATAAGCGCAAGCTAACCCCGCTAACCCCGCACCAATAACCACCACAGATTTAGAATTATTCAGCCGAGAAGGAAGGGATAAAAGAGGAGATTGATAAACAGATGGCTGAGGCTTACTAAAACGGGAATATCCGACCAAACTTCCCAATGTACCTACACTAATGAGTTTTAAAGCTGTGCGTCGAGATAGAGATGGGAGAGGAGGAGGGGTAGATTGACTCATGAAAACACCACAAAATTTTTTCAGCTTTCTATCATAATGCTATAGGGACGTTCTTTGCTAGGGATGATGTTCCATTGGATGGATTTTATGTCAATCAATTTTAACAATAGTTTACATTCTCGCCAGAAGTTGTTAAGATTCCTATAGTGCAAAGATTTCAACATTGAGGTGTATCTACTATGGACAAGTTAAACAATTACTACGGTTTACAACAGCCTAGATCCGAGATGAGTTTACTAGGTCTTCTTTTCTTTATGCTAGGATCTGTGGATCTTTACGGACGTATCCGCCGATCTAACAATGTAGAAAGCCGTCAGTCAACAGGGGACGTTGCACCTTTATTAAAACTCGCTGCTTTAGGTGCGATTGCGGCTGCTGCATTAGAACTAGGTCATCTAACTCACTTAGTCGGTTAATCCCATAGTTATAGTTAGTTCAAATAAGAATAAAATACCCCACACCTCCTCTCACTTCAGTGATCACTGATCACTGAAATGACCCCTCGTATCCAGTAAATTAACCTGTCTTAACTGTTCTAAATTGGCTGAACCCGTACAAAAAGCAGCAATTTTCAACTCATCTATCAATAGCTTAAACTTTTCATATACAGCCGTTCCCTTATGCTTTGCTTCTGCTAGAAAAGGTGCTGCACTCCCTACTAACGTTGCCCCTAATGCGATCGCTTTGGCTGCATCTACCCCACTACGAATTCCCCCACTTGCAAAAATAGGCAATTGAGGAACAACCTGATGGACTTGTTGTAAGCATATTGCTGTGGGAATGCCCCATCCAGCGAAACAATGGGCTAACTTGCGATAGTAGGGATCTTTTTGTCGATAAGCCTCTACTTCGCTCCAACTTGTTCCCCCTGCACCGGCAACGTCGATGGCTGCGACTCCACAATTTCCTAAACGACGGGCAACTTTACCACTAATTCCATTTCCCACTTCCTTAGCAATAACAGGGACGGATAATTGAGTCGTAAGGGCTTCAATTTTAGAATAAAGGTTCGCCCATTGGCGATCGCCTTCCGGTTGGACAGCTTCTTGTAGGGGATTCAGATGAAGAATTAGGGCATCTGCTTCGATCATTCCCACCGCTTTTCTCGCTTGTTCGATGCCATAGCCATAATTAAGCTGCACTGCCCCTAAATTAGCGAATAAGAGAATGTCAGGGGCAATCTTTCGGACTTGGTAAGTGGTTGCAAGGGACTCATTTTCCAGCGCAGCCCGTTGAGATCCCACACCCATAGCAATACCTAACGCTTGTGCAGCTTCAGCAAGGTGTAAGTTAATGATATGGGCAATTTCCGTTCCCCCTGTCATGCTACTAATCAGTATGGGGGCGTTTAAGGAACGTTGCCAGAGGGTTAAGCTAAGATCAACATCATCGAGATTAACTTCGGGTAGGGCATCGTGTTCGAGCAAAAAGTGTTCAAATCCTGTGGTAATTCCCTTAGCCGTCACATCTTTTTCTAAAACAATGTTGATATGTTCAGTTTTACGGTTTTTAGTTAATTCATCCATCTTTTTGAAGTAGGTAGGCGTTAATTAGTAAAGCATTGTCTCGGATTTTAGACCAATTTTGTGAAGCGACCGCCTGTTTAGGGAATAATTGACCCGATAACCCCACAGCGATCGCACCTGCATCGATTAAAGCGGCTGCATTATCCAAGGTAACCCCTCCCGTGGGAATTAAAGGAATCTCACCCAATGGGGCTTTGATGGCACGAAGGTAGTTTACCCCTCCTACTGTCGCAATGGGAAACACTTTAACCGCACTTGCCCCCCCTTGCCATGCTTTAACAATCTCTGTGGGAGTTAATGCCCCTGTGACGATGGGAATCTGGTGTTTTTGCGCTACCTTAATCAGTTTTATATCAGTGTGGGGACTAAAACAAAATTGCGCCTTAGCTGCGATCGCTTCTTTTAAGTCTAGGATGGTTAAAATTGTCCCGACACCGATCACACAATGGGGAAGTTCCCGTTGTAACTGTTTGATTAAGGGAAGGGGATCAACGCTATTCCATGTCACTTCAATTAAGCGAATTCCGCCTTTGGCAACAGCTTTTGCCATGTTTAAGCCCGTGTCAAAGTTAGGCGAACGAATCACTGCAATTACTCGGTTTTCAATTAAAAGCTGTCTCCATTGTTCTTTTTTCATTCCCGATGACTCAACACTCCATTTAATTATCTTGACATACTCTTACCGTCAAGACTAAGTCCCAAGATGAGGTGTAACTTTGTTTCCTGTACCCAAAATAATATTAAACTGACCCTCTCTTTCTGACTTTGTGAGGGTTTTTTTCAGGGAAGTTATAACCAAAGAACGAGCATTCGGGGCAATCCGTTGGATAATGCGGTCTTTTTGATTTAAAGTCTTCTCTTCGGCGAAATATAACTGAGTAATTAATGGGGAAAAATTAGCCGCTTGTACTTTAAAGTGAATATGAGGTGGTCTTTGCCAATCTTTAGTCACAGGATAACCACCGGGCTTAATAGTTCTAAAAGCGTAATTTCCTTGGGTATCGGTGGTGGTAACGCCCCAATATTGAAAATGAGGGTCAACTGGGCCAGGATTGGGGTCATAATCATGGTTATAGCGTCCTGATACACAGGCTTGCCAAATTTCAACGATTGTCTTGGGAAGGGGGTCACCGTTACAAGTCAGCACTTTTCCCCGAATCCAGATAATTTCTCCTTTAGAGAGTCGTTTAGGGTCGGTTACATAGGTTAAATCAGCATCTTTCTCAACTGGATAGGTTAAGGGATAAAAAGGCCCCTCAGTTTGAGTAGGGGTAACGACACAACGGGAAGATGATACAGAGAATTGACTAGCAACTAACCCAATTCCTAATTGTCCTGTATTTTGCAAGAGTTGACGGCGATTCATCACAAATAATGAGCATTAAGTATTAAGTACTAAGTAATAAGTTTAACCCTTGTAACTCCTGAACTCCTTCTAAAGTTTTGTAAATACTCTTTCACGTCATCTACTGAATGTTATACGCTGGTAGAAAATTAGTGAAAAAGCTTTATGACCGAGGATATAGGTTTTTAGTCCCTAATATTGCGTCATCTAATCCTTAAAAATAAAGCCTTAGTCGAATTATCTCAAAGCCTTGTCTTTTCCCCAGAATAATACTTAGTAACAACTGAGAGGTTCTCATGCAACCCTATTTACCTCAGCACGAACCCAATCCTAGCGATCGCCGAAATGGGTTAACCAGAAACCAACAAGAATATCAATTTGATCATAACTTTCTAGCACCCATTCCCATCTTAGATAGCGTACCTAAAGAAGAATACTTTTCGGCTGAATACACAGCAAAGCGGTTAGGAAGTATGGCCAATCTTCCTGCGAATATGCTGGCGGCTAAAGCCCAAAATTTCCTTGATCCCTTAGATACCCTAGAAGAATACGAAGACTTATTAAGTTTAATTCCTAAACCCAATCTGATTTCTTACTATCGTACCGATTCATTTTTTGGCGAACAACGACTTTCTGGGGCAAATGCGATGGCAACTCGTCGCCTTGATGAGTTACCTGAAAGTCTGGTCATTGATAACAGTCATTTTCAACAAGTATTAGGGACTGATTCTAATTTAGAAGCAGCCCTCAAAGACGGTAAATTATATTATTTAGATTATCCCTTACTAGAAAATATGAAGGGGGGAAATTCAGAAAGTGGCAGAAAATATTTACCTAAAACGAAGGCATTATTCTATTGGCAAAATGATAATTCGCCTCAAGGCGGATCTCTCGTTCCCGTTGTGGTGCAACTCAAAAGTGAATCTGGCAATAATCAACTGGTTTATACCCCAAAAGATAATCCCCTAGATTGGTTTTTTGCCAAACTTTGCCTACAGGTTGTAGAAGCCAACCATCAAGAATTAGGATCTCATTTCTCCTTTACCCATGCAGTCATGGCCCCTTTTGCCGTAGTTACTGCCCGACAATTAGGAGAAAATCATCCAATTTCTTTACTGCTCAAACCTCACTTTCGCTTTATGTTATTTGACAATGAATTGGGCAGAACTCAATTCCTACAAGCAGGTGGACCAGTGGATCGCTTCATGGCAGGAACACTAGAAGAATCCCTAACTTTTGTAGCTCAAACCTATCAAACATGGAGCATTCAAGATTTTGTCTTCCCCACAGAAATTAAAAAACGGAAGATGGATAACCGAGAACTGTTACCTCATTATCCCTTTCGAGATGATGGTTTATTAGTGTGGCAAACGGTAGAAGATTTTGTCACGAATTACCTCAAACTTTATTACAAAACAGCCGAGGATCTGAGCGAAGATTATGAGTTACAAAATTGGGCGCAGGAACTAGCGGCTCAAGATGGGGGACGTGTTAAAGGAATGCCTTCCAAAATAGAGACATTAGAGCAGTTAATAGAAGTGTTAACCGTTGTGGTTTTTAGCTGTGGTCCTTTGCATTCTGCACTGAACTTTCCCCAATATGAATATATGACCTACGTTCCTAATATGCCCTATGCTGCCTATCATCCTGTACCAGATACCAAAGGAATGGATATGGCAACCATTATGAAGTTTTTACCTCCCTTTAAGCCCGCCGCCGATCAGGTATTCTGGACAATGGTTTTAACCTCCTATCATTATGATGAACTAGGATTTTACGACGAAGAATTTGCCGATCCCCTTGCGCAAGAAACCGTCGTTCAATTCCAGCAAAATCTTGCTGATGTGGAACGACAAATAGAGATCAAAAATCAGACTCGTCCCATTCCTTTTGAGTATTTTAAACCCTCCGAAATTATTAACAGTATCAACACCTAAAGATAAAAGAAAACAATGACTAAGCAACAAATAACCGTTACGGCTCGCATTAAAGTTAAATCGGGTATGGAGGAAAAATTTAAGGAAGAATACTTGGCTGTTGTTGCTTTAACCGTTGCTGAAGAGGGGTGTATTCGTTATGATCTTCATCAATCACGGGCTGATTCTTCTATGTTTATGCTGTATGAACAATGGAGCAGTAAAGCAGCTTTAGACCAGCATTTACAAATGCCCTATATTAAGGGACTGAGTGAAAAAGCACCTAATTTTTTGGCAGAACCCGTTGAAATTCTTTTCTGGGAGCAAATTAAAAATTAGCTCAATGAACCTTAATTTTGGCTCAGAAAATTAATTCTAGGTGTTAGGTAGAAGGTGTTAGGTTCTAGGTTTTAACTACTTAAACCTCGCACCTTACATCTCACCGAAAAATTGGAGTAATGAAGCGAGGTACTGATGAGTGATCACTGATCTAGTTAATTCAAATAAGACTGATAACTGATCACTGATCACTGATCACTGAAATAGCACTTCACACGCCGATTTAATGAGATAATGGAGTCAGAAAATTTATTTAACGCACAATTGGAGTTATTTTGGGTGTCGAACTACGCAGTTATGTCTATCTTGACCGCTTACAGTCACAACACGCCGCTTATATCGGGACAGTTGCACTTGGATTTTTGCCCTTACCGGGGGATGCGTCTCTTTGGATTGAAATCTCACCGGGGATTGAAATCAACCGAATTACCGATGTTGCCCTTAAATCTGCTGTGGTTCGCCCCGGCGTTCAGTTTGTCGAACGATTATATGGATTATTGGAGATTCACTCTAACCGTCAGGGAGAAGTACAAGCGGCAGGTAAAGCGATTTTACAAGCATTAGGGGTTAAGAAAGGGGATAACCTGAAACCCAAGGTGGTATCGAGCCAAATTATTCGCAATATTGATGGTTATCAAGCCCAATTGATTAATCGTAACCGACGCGGGCAAATGTTGTTAGCAGGGCAAAGTTTATATGTGTTAGAGGTACAACCGGCAGCTTATGCGGCCTTAGCAGCAAATGAAGCCGAAAAAGCAGCTTTAATTAATATTTTACAAGTCTCTGCAATTGGTAGTTTTGGTCGTCTTTATTTAGGAGGAGAAGAACGAGATATTATTGCGGGTTCACAAGCGGCATTAGAAGCGATTGAAAATGCGCCGGGGCGTAGTCCTTCAAGTCTTCAAAAAAATGAATAATTATGGATAAGTTAAACCCTATCTTACAGGTTTCTCAAGTCAGTTATCGAACTTCAGTGACTCAACAAACCTTATTAGATAATCTTTCTTTTGAGGTCAATCAAGGCGATCGCATTGGAATTGTTGGGATGTCTGGGTCGGGGAAAAGCACGTTATTGCGACTTTTGAATCGTTTAATTGATCCAACGTCTGGAAAAATTCTCTTTCAGAATAAACCCTTAACTGATTATCCTGTCACTCACCTGCGTCAGCAAATTCTGCTTGTTCCCCAAGAACCAAAACTCTTAGGAATGACGGTGCAAGAAACCCTGAGTTATCCTCTCCAATTACAGCAACTTTCTGCTTCAGAAATTAAACAAAGCGTCATAGAGTATTGTGAGTTATTTTCGATTCCTGATGATTGGTTAGAACGCAATGAATTACAGCTTTCTGTAGGTCAACGCCAGTGGGTTACCCTTGTTAGAGGGATGATATTAAAGCCAAGAATTCTATTATTAGACGAGCCAACCTCGGCCTTAGATATGGGGTTAGCCCATCAGCTACTTGAAAAATTAAATATTCTCTGTCAGGATCAGAAACTAACGGTAATCATAGTTAATCATCAACTTCCTTGGATGGGTCAATTTGCCAACCAAATTCTTCACTTAAAATCAGGTAAAATTATGCAATATTCCGACGCTCATTCGATTGATTGGGATACATTACAAAAGCAACTGATTTCCCAACATCAAGAAGAAGACTGGATAACATGATTTCGAGGTTAACGATTTTTTTAATCATTAGGCAAGAGGGTTGAAAATAAGTTATCATTCAAGGTAATATACTAATTATTTTTCAACTAACTAATCTTAACGTATGACTGTAACTACCAATAATCTACAACAAATTGACGACGAACTTTCTAAACGATTTATTGCCCTAGATCCGGGAGGATATTTTATTATTTATATAGATGAAGAAGCTCAGTTAATTTGTGCAGAACACTATACCAATGCAATTAATGACCAAGGACTGGCCGTTGATCCCGACACAGGAGAAGTGATCGCTTGTAGTGGTGGGATTAAACGTCAAGCAAAAACATTATATACCGCAAGAACAGCAAAAGAGTTAGCCGTTAAACTCTTTGAAGAGACGAAACCTTGTCCTGTTACCATGTTAGACCATGCTGCTTATTTAGGACGGGAGTTTGTACGAGCAGAAATAGCAATGGTTTCGGAAAAACCTTATGTTCAAGACTAATCAGTTTTAAGTATATACTATTGCAAT
Source organism: Microcystaceae cyanobacterium (assembly GCA_051439375.1). Lineage (GTDB taxonomy): Bacteria > Cyanobacteriota > Cyanobacteriia > Cyanobacteriales > Microcystaceae > JBGTGT01. The sequence goes on along the minus strand of JBFRWB010000087.1, from coordinate 49,575 downwards.
CCAGTGAAAATTGAGTATTAAGCAACCTTTTTCTTAGCTTTGGCTACAACCTCCATTTTCCCTTGTGAGGTATCAAAGTTAAAATAAATGAAAGAAATATAGTGTACACACCACCTAGTAGGCCATGTAAAACGAGAGCATGGGTAAATGGTGCTAGTGTGTATTTTAGGTTACCTGGTTGATATACTCTTTTTACAATAAGACCAAAACCTAGCAAATAAAAAACAGAATAAATAAGGCCGTATTCTGAGAGAAGAGTCATTATGCTATTGTGAGGGGAGTAATCTAACCTCTCTGCCTGTTGCTCACGAATCCCAAAGAGCAAAGCTGTGTGGTCTTGAGCTAAAATATCGTATGTCTCCTTGATCCCTGACCATCTTCCATAGTTGCTACGATCCTCTAAGTTAGTTACACGGCTAATATCGCCTCTCTCTAGGTTAGGGTTAACATCATCTAAGCTGTACTTATTCACATAGTAAATGCTATAAGAAAAAACCATAGCATTTACCAATAAAATAATTACTATTACAGGAATTCTTTTGGGAAGGAATGTCTGTAACCCCTTATAAAATAATCTGATCACCTTGACTTCATTCAACCAAATAAGACTGAAGACTAATAAAGACAAAAAATATCCCCTACTGAGAAACATAATAGCACAAGAAAGTGAAAGTATTACTCCCATCAAATATCGATTTTTCAAACAAAACATTAAAAAGAGTAACATTACAAAAGCTGAATAATTAGGTGAAACATGTATGATTCTTATGCCTGACCAATGTTGAGTAGTCATCAACTTATAAATAATTCCTATTAAAGAACTTAAGTATAGGGGATAAAGTACCTTGCGGTTAACAGATTGGGGATAGCGACAAACAAGCAGCAATAAGATTATCCCCAAAGCATTACCTAACTTATCTCTCGAATAGTCATAAGCTATTGAGCAGAATAAAAGAGCGAAAGAAATAAAAATATCTGAGAGTTGAAATTTAATCCGTTCAGTAATCAATTCATATAGGACAGACATTAAAAGAATCGGTAATAGAAGTAAGGCATAAGAGAATGATCCGCTAGGAATAATGAAACAAGAAAGAATAGAATAGACCAAAAATAAAGGAAATGAATAAAATTGAATTTTCTTTTCTTTAGTAATAGTTTTTAACATAAATTTTGATTTAAAATAATTAACGGTTCAAGTTTTGGAATAAAGTATGGTAAGCACTTGCTTGCTTTTCAATCGTAAAATGACACTCGACCTTTGAGCGGGATGCTGCACTTAGGTGAGCCCATCGTTCTGAATTTTCTAAGATCCAGAGAACGCCCTGCGCTAAATCAGTAACATCATAAGGCTTGGCTAAATAACCATTGACTTGATGGTCAATCATATCAGGCATTCCCCCAATATTGAAAGCCACACAAGGAACGCCACAAGCTAAGGCTTCCATCACTGTATTGGGTAGATTGTCTTCAAGAGAAGGCGCAACAAACAGATTAGCTGCATTGTATGCGATCGCTAACGATAGGTCATCTTTAAACGTTCCAAGGTTACGAACTTTAATCCCTAGTTGGGGTAAATCTTGTGTAGTATAATTGCCAAAAACAGCAGCTTCAATATTTTCTGCTTGAGGCGTATTTTGCAAATAGGCTAAGGCTTCAAGTAATAAATGAATGCCTTTTCGCTTATCAATATCAGGATTCATCGAACCAAATAAAATGAATTGTTTATCTTGGGGAAGGTTCAATAAATGACGAGCAGTTTTTTGGTCAATTGGCCGATAAACTTGGGGATTAATCCCATTAGGAATTACATGAATAGGAAGATCACTAAACAGAGAACTTTGGCGAGCGCAGTCAGCTAACCAACGACTCGGAGTCACTAGGCTTAGGTTCAACCTTGACCAATTTTTCTGCTTTTTTTGCCATGTCCAATAAGATAAATCCCATTCCTTTTGACTCCCCAGTTGGGGACATTTTCCACAAGATTTTTGGTATCTTTGGCAATTAGAACTGTAGTGACATCCCCCTGTAAATACCCACATATCATGCAGTGTCCAAACAATGGGTTGTTTAATTTTTCGTAGGGTTTCTATTTGCATGAACCCGGCTTGTACCCAGTGCAAATTAATGATATCAGGGTTAACCAATTTGATTTTTGAATAAAGTCTATCAGGAAGCCACTGCAACGAATAAATACTTGGATCGGGTTGCTTATACCATTTTTGAGGAAGCTTATCTAAAGTAGAGGATAATCTAAGCCATGATTTGTCCCAGAAACTTTGGGGGGTAATCATTCGTTTATCTCCTCGTTCTTCATCACCCACCAACATAGAAACAGCTAATGAAGTGTCTTGCAAACCTTGATAAAGACGATAGGCTGCTGAATAGCCTCCTGATCTTCCATTAGAACGACTTATCAAACATACTTTCATGGTTTAAAAAAAATTCCATCAAATTGTAATAACTGAAACGTTGTCGGATCAATAAACGTGGGGAAAAAACCATAAAGTTCATATCCTAGATTTTGTAACCATTGAATCACGTCTTGATATAGGGGTTGATTATCATATAGATGAACAATAGATAACTCAATTTGCATTCCTTTTATTTTAGGTAATAGAGATTTTCCTCCTTTAATGACTTGTTTTTCAAAACCTTGAACATCAACCTTAGCAAAGATAGACTGAAAATGCTCTAAAGTGATTGACAATGGAACGGCATCCAACCGATAAACTGGCACTCTTTCTGAGCCAATATAAACAGATTTCGGTGCAGCTTGTTCATGGGTTTTGAGCATGGGTAGCACAGAGCTACTTTTACTATTGCCAGCTATATTAACAGTTATTTCTCCATTTATATCCCCCAAGGCTGCACGAGGAGCTAACATCCACTTCGTATCTTTGTAGCTCCTTTTTTGTAACTTCTGATAAGCTGAGGATAAAGGCTCGAAGGAAATCACTTGTCCTTGGTAACCTAACTCTCTTATAAGTTGGGTGTATTGCCCCTCATTTGCGCCAATATCGAGGACAAGATCAATGTCATGGGTTTTAAACAGTTCTATTAATCTAGCTTGCTCCGAAACAATTGGATTATAGCGTCTTATTTCTAGACCTAAAGTTCTCATTAATTGTTTAATCTTAGATTTAATCATTGACGATTACTTTGATTCAATATAATGGAATAAGTGGATAAACAGCGTTCCTGAAGTACTTAAACTAAGTAAGCTTTTACGGTTTTATTCCTTCCATAAATAAAGAATCAGGTTTCCTAATCCTCCTATCTATTGCATCTAATTGATAGTCATTAAAGTAAGGAATAAGACTTTCATCAGCATGACAAGTTTTAATTTCTCTAAACCCATTTTTTTCTAGCACTCTTGTTAAAGAAAAAGGATCATACATCCAACGATGAATTTCTCCTGAGCTTCTCATAATTGCTTCTTGAAAAACCAACCTCATATCTTGTCCAAATAGGAAAAGAATAAGGATTTTGGCTAATTCTAAACGAATTTTTCGCAACCACCAGCCTAAAGATCGACCTTGAATTTTTTGCCATAGTGTGGCCCGATCTTTAGTCGGTTTCCAGTAAGTGGTTACTTCTTCTCCTAGCCGAGATTGGACAAACGCTTTATTGGGTAAATTGGGATTCAATAAAAATTGTTTCATATCTCCACCAGATAAAGAGCGAACCGTTTGATCATAAAGCTCTAACATCATCCAGTCATAGTTAGCTTCAACTTCTTTATTGCCTTGTTTTAATTCGTCTAAAAAAGCAAGATAGTTTCTAGTAATGGTCTCTAAATCTGGAACGACGATTCTCACAATACCATTCGGCTTTAAAATTCGACAGCACTCTTTTAAGAAATAATTAGCCTCTTCTTTCGTTAAGTGTTCAAGCACATGAGAACTATAGCAAGCATCAAAGTAGTTATCAGGATAGGGTAATTTTCGACGGATATCGTAAGCAATTACGTCTTCTGAGTCTGAGGTCAAATCAACATTAACCCAGTCAGAATGAAATGTTTTACCACATCCTAAATTTATTAATTTCATTGTTTTGACTCCAGATCATTAACTATTAGAATTTAGCACAATACCAATTCGTCCTGTATGATCGATACGATGAAGTAAAATTGGGATGTTATTCTCTTTAAAATACTCATCAACTGCCTTACGTGCGCCTTTCCAGTATCCATAGTCATCGATAATGATAACACCTCCTACAGATAGGCGGGGAAATAAGTGGATAAGTTCATGGCGAGTTGATTCATACCAATCTGTATCTAGTCTCAATAAAGCAATTTTTTCAGGCGAATGTTTTGGCAGCGTGTCTTCTACTTTACCTTTGATAAAATGGATTTTATTTGAATCATAATTCAGTTGAGAAAGATTTTGTTGAACGCTCTCTAGCGCAGCATAGCACCATGTATAGTTTTCTTCATTTTTCTCATTCTTAGTCAGTAAAGTTTGAGCATTGTCCCCATAAAAGCTAAAATCGTTTTCAGTGGGTTCACTCATTCCTTCAAATGTGTCAAATAAATATAAATGCCTTCCTTTATCGTGAATGCTGAGAAGGGTTTCAATTGCTGCCATCATACTCCCCCCTCGCCAAACACCACATTCAACGATATCTCCTTCGATTTGATTGTGACTAACGTAGCGAATGGCTTGACAAAGCGCAAAAATACGCTCTCTAGATGTCATTGTGTAAGGAGCAACTTTTTCAATTGTCTTGATTATATGACTATCAAAATCCGCCTCATAAGAGGGAGGGTAGCGTCGAATTTCAAATCCGAATTTTCTACAGACTGTATTAATAATTTTAGTAAATTTAACTGAGCTTATCATAGGGTAAAATTTTTCTAATTAAAATGAATTGATTTTTAATAATTGACTGAGTTTGAATTTTATTCTATCTATTAAACGCCTCTGAAAGATAGTGTACTGACTGTAGTGGTCAGCTTCATAATTCCGAATAACCATTGGTGGATGATTAATGGGAAAAATCATTTCGCTAACAGACAAATTGTTTTGACGTTTATTCGTTCCTGTTGTGTGAGTAGCATCTTCTCCAAATCCGATATTAGAGACTAAATTAACATTGGGTAAAATAGTTAATCCATTCTGTAACCAGCAAGCTAGATGCCATCTATAATCCCAAACAGTTTGATCACCTTTATAAGTTGACTCGAAGGCATTATACCAATAAGTTGCACTTTTACGATCCTCCACCATTGTGTTTAACCAATTCGATTTTCTAACTTCTGGCCAGAGACTCATGTTATTATCATAATGTTTCCATGCTCTTTTCCACGTTGCCCACCCCCAAGTATGGGGATAACGAGAAAAGTAATAACTATATTTAGTTCTACTTTTGCCGAACTGGAAGTTGTCCCCTGAAATCATCATAATTCTTTGATCATCATAGTAATAGTCTAAAAGTTCCCCACAAAATCTAAAAAAAGATAAATGAGGGACACAATCATCCTCCAAAATAATTGCTTCATTCACATGACTAAACACCCAATCCAATCCACTCGATACTCGATCTCGGCATCCTAAGTTGATATCTGAATAATTTTTAAAGACTTCACAATCCCAGTCAATTTGTTCGATTATTTTGCGAGTTTCCCTACATTTAGATGGCTCATCTAGCTTGTCTTTTCTCGGGCCATCAGCAATAACAAATAGTTGAGACGGCTGGACTTTCTGAATAACCTCAAAAACCTTTTGAGTGGTATGAGGACGATTGAAAATGATTAAGACAACGGGTGCTTGGTTCATGATTTTAAATAGTTAGAAAATTATACTTTAATATTAATGGACACCCATACTTAAGTGGTGATGTTGTAAAGCATCGAAAATACTATCGTACAATAATTCTGTTTGAAAAATATTTTGTTTCGTATCGTATAGTGGTAACAAAGGAACTTTACCCATAAAGGAAGCCCAGGCCGAAAATGTAGTAGGCGGCGTTAAGATTAAGTCACACATAGATAGTTCTATCATATCTTCAACATAATTACCGCCTTTCAGAATATTGCCCGTTCCAAGATAAACAGGTAAATCTTCAAATAGAGACAAATCTTGAGCATTATCAGAAGCAATGATAAAACCAATATTCTTCTTATCTGAAAACCTAGTTTGAGCTTTTTTTATCCATTCTATATATTGCTTAGTTTCAAAGAAGTAACGTCCATCAGCCCAAGTTTTATAATCTGTTTGACGAATGGATACACCGATTAAATAGTCGTGTTTTTGTCTTAATTCTTGAATGAATTTACCGGCTTGATCAAAGTATTCTTGTTTGAAATGTAAATAATCTTTTACCTTATCTTGATGTTTTCTGACTAATGACCAGCAGCGAATATTAAAGCCACCTAACAGTGTAGTAGGGGTTTGTTGTATTTTTTTCACCACAGAATCTTCCTCTAGAGAAAGACGAGAATTATATTCAGCCATAAATTTAAATTTGTAATAAATTTTTCTGTCATCTGCAATCATTCCTTTCATATTAGAAAATATATTACTAACTAGATATAGAGCTTTCAGAAAGTAATAATTAAGTCGAACAGAAATGGGTGAGGGTAAATATTTTAAGAGCAATGCAAATAAGTTTAAAGCTTTTAATAGGTAGAAAGAAAATCCCTCCAAGGACAAAAGCCTATGAGTGGGAGTTTCCAAGAGATATTCATAAGGAAAGAAAGACCAATTAATAAGCGTAGTATTACAATTATTTTCTATTAAAAAAGCAAGTAAATTGGCATAGCACAATAGCTGATTGGCTAATCTTCCACCACCGTGTGTAAAAATAATTAAAGGTTTCTTTGTCATAAGAGTTTGTCGATGATCCTAGGACTAACTGCTAAATAGTTTGCATATTGGAAATTTTCCATGTGAGGACGATACTCTCTTATTTCCAAGAAAGTAGGCATTATTTTGGTTAAGACAAATCCTGAATTAGATAAGCAAGTATATAGTTCTAATAGACTCGTTTTTGAGTCTAGATTTGCCCCTCCATACTCAAATTGAATCGTGTTGATAAAATCAGGATTCAGATGTTTTCCTAGTCCTTGCAAGACACTTAACTCATGACCTTCCACATCAATTTTGAGTAAGTCAATTTTTGTTACTGAATATTTTGCAATATGAGTATCTAGTCTTTGTAAATAAACTTGCTCCGTTTGGTTTAGTTCAAGAGCATAACTTCGTAAATTTCTATGATATAAAGAAGCCAGACCACTGCGCTTTTGATCATAGTAAATTGTTCGACTTTCTTCTGCATCAGAGCAACCAAAGTGATTCACGAAAATGCTCTGGTAGTCACTAAATTTTTGCTGGAGAATATCATAACAATCTTGGGTTGGTTCAAATAAATGAATCTTATAAGCTAATTTTAACGAAGACAACTTTTGCGAAACAAGATCAGAATAGTCTCCTACATTTGCTCCGACATCAAAAACAACAATAGGATCGGAATCCGATTTATTTAAAAAATCGAAATACTGATTGATAAAATGCTCCTCACCATTGGAAATAAGATCAGCATTATTATTGTTTTCTAACTTAGTAAGCCCTTTAAGGAGTAGGGATTGGATTACTTTACGCCAATAAGACTGTTTTTTTATCTTAAGCATAAATTTTATTTCGAGAGGTTAACTTTCTGACATAGGATAAAATAAACTTAGCAAATTGTCAAGCCGAAGAGTAAAGTAAGTTTATTTTTTTTCTTGAAAGATTTCTATTTGGTGCTTGCAAAAGTCAGTAAATGTGATAGGATTTTGCCATATTTTGTTCCTTACTCTTTTTAGCCCTATATTTTTTAATAACCAATGCTAAAAAAATTAATGTTATCTTATGGGCAACTCAGTACTAACTTAAAAAAGCAAATAACAAACATATCTTGGTTATTTACTGAGAGAATTCTCCGTTTAGCTATTGGCTTGGTATCAGGGATCTTGGTGGCTCGATATTTAGGGCCTGAACAATATGGTACTTACAACTATGCTATATCGCTGATCATGTTAGTTATGCCGCTCGTTCAATTAGGCTCAGACAGAATTATCGTTAGGGAACTTGTACGGGAAAAAGATTCAGAGACTAGAGATAAGATTTTAGGTACTACCTTGGTCATTAGACTAATAACTACAATACTCGTCACAATTGTGAGTATTGGTATTGCCATGTATTTACGTCCTCAAGATACATTATTTCACTGGCTAGTAGGAATCATAGCGACAGGCAAGATTTTCATCACTTGTGATGTGATTGATTTGTGGTTTCAGTCACAAGTAAAATCTAAATATGCAGTTCTGAGTCGTGTTGCTGATAGTATGTTTTTTAGCACGGTCAAAATTCTTTTGGTACAGTTAAGGGCTTCCCTAATGGCTTTCGCTACTGTCACTGCAGTGACAGGAACAATTAAAATAATCGGCTTATCATTTTCCTACAAAAGAGAAGGTTTATCTTGGAAGAATTGGTCAGTTAGCTTCTTGATAGCTAAACAATTACTCCAAGAAAGCTGGCCACTTTTTTTTGCTGGATTAGCTACCATAGTACAGGCTAGAATTGATCAAGTTATGTTAGGTCAAATGATAGGTGACAGTGCGGTTGGTCAATACTCAGTTGCCATTCAGTTAGTGGCAGTCTTTCTCTTTGTACCCAGTATAGTCTGTCAATCCTTTGCACCAATGGTAACTCAAGCAAAATCGGTCAGTCAAACTCTATATTTTCATCGACTAGAAAATATCTATCGCTTGATGTTCATCTTATTTTTATTAATTTTTATTCCTATTTTTCTTTTTTCTGAACCGCTTGTAGCTTTCATGTTTGGAGATAGTTACCAAGAAGCAGGAGATTTACTGCGTTTATTTGTGATCAAATTATTCTTTGCTAGTTTTGGCGTAGCAAAATCACTTTATATAACTAATGAAAGCTTGTTTCGGTATTCAATGTTAACTGCTATTCTTGGCTCTCTAGTTAATATCACCCTCAACTATATTTTAATTCCTCAGTACGGCACATTTGGTGCTTTATATGCCACAATTGCATCCTTTGGAACAACAATATTTTTAATTGACTGCTTTTATCCAAGAGTACATAAGAACCTTAGTCTGATGATAAAAGCAATATTATCTCCTTGGAAACTTAGTATTTCTTTGAGACGAAATTAGGCGCATTTAGAAATTTTTCTGTCACTGGTGAAATAGTTATGCTATTATGTCAGTCGAGTGCAGAATCACTTACACTAATTAACAAACTTAAGTCTAGACAAATGATTGACCTTATTGTTGTTGGTTATCCTAAAAGTGGAAATACTTGGATGACACGCTTAGTAGCTGAGTTGGTACAGTGTCCTGTCGTCGGATTCTTTGATTATGATCACCATGATGAGATAGCGATAGAGGGTCTAGATAGAGAGTCAAATTATCAATGTTTCAAATCCCATCATCAGTTGAGTGAATTTAATGAAATAATTAACAAGAGGAAAAACGCTAATCAGGTTATTAATGACTATAAAATTATTTACATTATCAGAGATCCTAGAGATGTTTGCGTATCAGGAGCTAGTTTTTTTCCGTTTGAACGGTTTCCTCTTCTAGGTAAGTATATGAGCCAATTTCCTCAGGGGAGAAAAGTTTATAGACTAATTAATCGTGTACTTTCACCACCTAGTTACCGAATCAAACAAATGATGCACACAGTTATTAACGGTTCACATAAGGTTCATTTGTGGGTCCGTATTCCTTGGAAAAATCACTACGAGCCGTACTTCAATGACAACTATTTTATAGTTAAATATGAGGCAATGCTTGATAATCCTGAACAAGAATGTAAAAGAATTCTTTCGTTCTTAGGGATTGAAAGAGATAAACAGCAAATTAAAGAGACGATTGAAAGACAATCTTTCGAGAAGAGAAAAAGCAATTTTTTAAAGTCAGATGAGGTGGGGAAAGCACGTTTTTTGCGAGTTGGCAAAAAGGAACAGTGGAAAGAGAAATTATCGAGAGAACAACAACAGTTATTTCTTGAATCGTTAGGCGATGATTTAAAAAGGTTTAATTACCCGCTTTCATAATAGTAAGGCCCTAAGGTATTTAACTTCACAAAGCTGGCTTCTAGACAATATTCTCTGATAACTCTAGCTTCTCCTCGAAGAAGCCAAATACCTAAAATATCGATTGATTTAGAAGAATTTTTAAAAAGTTAGCTGTAATTGTCTAAATATTGTTCACCTGAGACAAAGAACCAAGAATATATCATTTTTCCCTAACTGTGCCAAAAATCCTCAACTTTATACCCCAATTCAGCTAACATCTGTCTGAGTAAAGGCAGACTTAATCCAATCACATTACTATGACAACCTTCAATTTTTTCGACAAATAAACCGCCTTTTCCTTCAAGCGCAAAACTTCCGGCACAATTAAGCGGTTCACCTGTTTCTATATAAGCTTCGATCACCTGATCGCTAATATCAGCAAAATAAACGGTGGTGATACCGCATTTAATTAACGTTCTTTTTACCCCTTGCTCAATTAACGTATGGCCTGTGTATAGTTTACCCTGACGGCCTCGCATTTGTTGCCAACGGGCGATCGCATCTTCAGGAGACTCTGGTTTCCCGTAAATTTGACCATTGATTGATAAAATCGAGTCACAGCCTAAGATTAACCCTTCTTCAAATTGATTAGCGACCTTTTGCGCTTTGCACTGACTCAGAGTTTGTACCAGTACAAGGGGATCATTCACTTGAATTTGGGACTCATCGAAACCACTATGGCGCACAATGGGGTGAATTCCTACCATTTGTAGGAGTTTACGGCGAGCAGGGGAAGCAGACGCTAAAATAAAAGGAATCATTCTTTTAAATTATGAATTATGAATGCTAAATTATGAAGGTGTTTTATGCTCCCTTAAGTTAGAATAACCTGAGTTTGGGAGAATCGGGAAACAGGGGGAATAACTGCTTACTGTTCACTGATCACTGTTCACTAATAACTGTTTACTGCTCACTGATATGGTAATGCTTGTGAAACCATCAACAATTGTACCGAATTGGGAGGATTTTCCCCTTGAAACTGTGCCAGATGATGGACAGTTAGATAACATCAAAACCCATCTCGATTTAATTTTAATGGCATTAGAAGCGTTGGGTCATCTTGGATCAGATGCTATGATTCAAACCGCTAAAAAACTGCATTTAGAAGAGATTGTAGGCGATCGCATTAGTTTATGGCGACTTCGACAGTCTAACCCTCTGCGGAAAAGTTCGGGGGGACGAAAAAAATTAGATGTGGATGAAGCCCGATCACTTGTGCTAATTATTAGTACCTTAGCTCAGGATAATCAAGAATTAATCCGTCGGGCGGTCATGCTCTTGGAACAAGCCACTTTACAACACCAAGAACCCCATAAAAGCCCCATATTAGGAGATTATCTCGATCAATTTACGACACTTTATCAAGAACGACTGGATGAAAGTCAGCAACGTCCTGTACAAGATATTTCTCGATTAGCTCTCAAATTACTGATAGATTTACTTTTTTATAGTGGAAACAAAGGTCATCGCCGTCTTTGGTTAGCCTTACTAGACTATTCTTATTCTGCTTGAATATTAAATTGATTCAAAAGATTTATGATTTTATCTCCTAATCCCACAATTCTACGCCGTTATACCCCACCAACTTGTACCCTTAATATTTGGGCAACCCTTTCTCCCTTATCTCGTTGGACTAACCTAAATATTGTTGATGGGCTAAAATTTGAACTACTCTTTGATGATCCCCGTTTGCTAGATCAAGAACAAATGTCGATTACAGGCAATCATGAGCAGTTAGAGTCTTTGGCTGAAGTCGTTAGTCATTATGTCCAGCGTTTTCTGCAAAAAACTACATTTTCTGAGCATTCTCAGCCTTTAACCCGTCATGACACAGCTTTACAGGAAATAACCCACTCTCCCCAATTAACCAACAAAGGCTTTTTATTTCATGAGCTTGATTTAGGGAGTCTAGGAAAACATTTGTCTCGTTCTTCTATTACCCTTAATTCTTCCCAATTATTTGATCTAGCTGATGCTTTAGATAGCTATCGTCAAGATTTACAGGGGATTCCTCAGATTTACCGTGCTAATCAGAGGAAAACCCTATCCCTTTGGGGCAGTATAGCAGCAGTTATTCTACTCGCTGTTACTATTCCTCTGTTTGTTTGGCCGTGGTATCAGATTCAACTGGCAAAAAATGAAGGTGATGCTCCTGAAAATGAAGAAAATATGGCAACCAATCCTGCTTTTCTAGATGTTAATCCGCCTGTTCCCCCACCCCCCCCAGAAACCATTCCCAAATTAACGATTCCGCCCAATATTGCTGCTCGTGAACAATTACCGACCCCTCCTCCACAAGAAGCACTTCCTACCCCTCCTCGTCCCCAAAATGCCCCCCTTGTTGCCCCTTCTAACCCCGTTGTCTCTCCATCCCCTATTGTTCCCCCAGCCCCCCCTCGACAAGTGCTAGATCTTGCCCCACAAGAGCCGTTAGGGGGGAATCAAGTGACTATTTTGCCTGCACCTTTAGCTGCGCCGAAAAAGGCTACCGTTGAACCCAGTTTAAGCACCGCTAATGGCATTTCCTTAACCCCTGAGCTTAATTTACCGAATTTACCGCCGTTGGAAAACCCATCAGCGATTCGTTCCTCTGATACGTCTATAACTGCCCGATCTTCTCAGGATCTTCCCTCTTTTTCCCCACCGTCTTCCCCTTCTACCCCCAGTGAGCAAGGATTACTTGATCCGATTCCTCAAGTGGCTGAGGTGCGTGATTATTTTCAGAAAACATGGAAGCCCCCTAGTGATCTCAATCAGACCCTAGAATATCGTCTTTTATTAGGGAAAAATGGGTCAATTCAAGAAGTAACGCCTTTAGGGAGAGCCGCCGCCCTTTATCAACCCCAGACAGCCATGCCTTCCCCTAATCAACCGTTTGTTTCGCCTTTGTCCGTAGAAGGAAAACAAACCCTTCGCTTAGTTTTAACGCCAAAAGGAGAGGTCAAAACTTTTTTAGAAGATAGAATTGACAACTAAATCAAAGAGTGCTACCATCCCATTGTTGAAAAACTTTATAAGAAAAATGTTTTTATTAAAAAAACAAATTAACAAGCCAGATTTTGTCTTTATTCACATTCCTAAAACAGCAGGCCGCAGTGTATCTTGGGCACTCAAACCATTTGTTGTTAATCAATGGCAATATTTAACGTTACTAGCTTTAAGGAAACTGAATTTTTCATATCCTATGGGTCCTCAACTTTTCTCAGGTCACTCAGCTGGTCATTTACAAGCACCTGAACTGATTGACATCATTGGACAAGAAACATTCGATTCCTACTTTTCTTTTGCCATTGTTCGGAATCCTTGGGATTGGCATGTATCTCTCTACAAACATATACTCAGAGACAGAAGGCATCATCAACACAAAGTGGTAAAATCCTTTAACAATTTTGATGAATACATAGAATGGCGTTGTTTAGTACAAAATGAAGCCTGCCAAAAAGATTTTATATATTCTCAAGACAATAATTTATTAGTAGATTTTTTAGGACGATTTGAGAATTTGGAAACCGATTTTGCCAAGATATGCGATCGTATCGGAATTTCTACTGCCTTACCTAGATTAAATGTTGCTAGTAACAAAAAACCCTATCAAGAATTCTATAATGAAAAGACTAAAGAATTAGTAAGAGATGCCTTCAAAGAAGATATTGAGCTTTTTGGCTATGAGTTCAATTGACTATTCTATCGGCTCTTTTTTAGAAGATAGATCGTGATTATAAAACCCATCTATGGCATCACGGCATTGTTACTATTTGCATTTAGGAAGATACAAAAAATGTTATTATCAAAAAAACAAAAGTTTATATTCATTCATGTATATAAAAATGCTGGGACTAGCATAACTACTGCGCTTGAGCCACTTACCGTTGATCCTTGGCAGCAGTTGGCAAATAATATCTTAAATAGGCTAGATATTTCATCCCCTTTTAATCCCCAACCTTTTCCCGATCATGCGACAGCACCTGAAGTAATTGAGATCATGGGTAAAGATGTATTTGATTCCTATTTTTCTTTCGCAATTGTTCGTAATCCGTGGGATTGGCAAGTTTCTCTGTATAAGTATATGCTGAAATATAGGAAACATCCCAAACACGATTTAGTGAAAAGCTTTGCTGACTTTGATGAATATGTAATTTGGCGTTGTTCACATTCACAGGAATTCAAGGTTCAAAAGGACTTTATATATTCCCAAGCGGGGGAATTATTAGTAGATTTTGTCGGACGATTTGAAACTCTAGACACTGATTTTTCTAAGATATGCGATCGCATTGGAATCTCCACTACTTTACCTAAATTGAATATTTCTAACACCAAACCTTATCAAGAATTCTATAATGAAAAAACTAAAGAATTAGTAAGAGATACCTTCAAAGAAGATATTGAACTTTTTGGCTATGATTTCAATTGACTATTTCATTGGCTCTTTTTTAGAAAATAGATTGTAATGATAAAACCCATCTATGGTATCACAACACTGTCACTATTTGTATTTAGGGAGATACAACAAATGTTATTATCAAAAAAACAAAAGTTTATATTCATTCATGTATATAAAAATGCTGGGACTAGCATATACAAAGCTCTGAGGCCATTGGTTGTAAATCCATGGCAAGATATAATGGCACGCATCTTAAACAGGCTATATATTTCACCGCCTTTTGATCCTCAACCTTTTTATCGCCATATAACAGCAACTGAACTGATTGAGGCAATGGATCAAGAAGCATTTGATTCTTATTTTTCCTTTGCAATTGTACGTAATCCATGGGATTGGCAAGTTTCTCTCTATAAGTTTATGCTAAAAGATGAACAACATACCCAACACAGCATGGTTAAAGGGTTTGCCAATTTTGATGAATACTTAGAATGGCGTTGTTCAGAAGAAGTAAGATATCAAAAAGACTTCATTTATTCTAAGGAGGGTGAACTATTAGTGGATTTTGTCGGACGATTTGAAACGCTAGACACTGATTTTGCTAAGATATGCGATCGCATTGGAATCTCTACTACTTTACCTAAATTGAATGTTTCTAACACCAAACCTTATCAAGAATTCTATAATGAAAAAACTAAAGAATTAATAAGAGATACTTTCAAAGAAGATATTGATCTTTTTGGCTATGATTTCTAAAAGAATAAATTAACTCGCGAAGAAACTTTACCTAACTTTTTATTTTATTTTTTCCTACTGATGTCGAATCGTCTGAGGCGCAGAGAAATGCGCCCCAAAACCATTATTTATCACAGCTTAACCGTATAAGCGTCCCGAATTCCCTCTACTTTTGTGATTTCTGTTAATAAGCCTTCGGGTAGCGGATCATCTAAACTTAAAGCCATTAAAGCATCCCCCCGCACAATTTTACGTCCTACCTGCATACTGGCAATATTGACGTTATAACTTCCCAAGAATGAGCCAATTTTCCCGATAATGCCGGGCATATCACGGTGTAGGGTAAAGAGCATATAATCGCTTGGGGGTACATTAATGGGAAAGTCATCAATATCAGTAATACGAATTTCGCTATTACTCAGTAATGTTCCTGTGACTGAATGAGTTCCCGATGAGCCTTGTGCTTCTAGGTACAATGACCCTGAATAATCCCGAATCGATGAATCTTTGGTTTCAATGACCCGAATGCCTCGTTCTTTGGCTTCAATGGCTGCATTAACGTAATTGACTCTTTCTCGCAGTGCCTGAGAGAGTAACCCTTTAATAGAAGCCACGACCAAGGGTTGACTTGCATTAATGGCCAAATCACCCTGTAAACGAACCGTCAAACATTCAATCCGTCCACCCGCTAATTGACCCACTAATGTCCCCAAGGTTTCAGCCAATTGGAGATAAGGTCGCATTTTCTCCATGACATCTGGGGTGAGACCGGGGATATTCACAGCTGATCGCGCCGGAAGTCCTAAGAGAACATCCCGAATTTGTTCTGCGACATCAATGGCTACATTGACCTGTGCTTCGGCAGTGGAAGCCCCCAAATGAGGGGTTAAAATGATATTCTTAGCTGCTCTTAATTTGGATTCTCCTAACGGTTCTTCTGCAAAAACATCTAGGGCTGCACCGCCAATTTTTCCCGCATCTAAGGCATCAGCAAGGGCATTTTCATCAATAATTCCACCTCGTGAACAGTTAATAAGGCGGACATTGGGTTTCATCTTGCTTAAGGAGTCTGCATTAATTAAATTACTCGTTTCAGGAGTTTTAGGAACATGAAGGGTAATGTAGTCTGATTCGGCGAAGAGTAAATCTAAGTCAACAAGGGTACAATTCAGTTGGGCTGCCCGTTCTTGGGAAATAAAGGGATCATAAGCAAGAAGATTCATGCCCATTGATTTTGCCACCGTTGCCACATGAGAGCCAATTTTTCCGAGGCCAACCACCCCCAAGGTCTTTTTATAGACTTCTGTTCCCATAAACTTTTTGCGATCCCATTTATTCCCTTTTAGAGATTGGTTCGCATCGGGAATATGACGGGATAAGGCTAACATCATGGCTAAAGCGTGTTCAGCCGCCGCAATGGTATTTCCTTCGGGAGAATTAACCACTACAATTCCTTTACGGGTAGCAGCCGACACATCAATATTATCAACCCCTACCCCTGCGCGTCCGATAATTTTTAATTGGGTTCCCGCTTCGATGACTTCCTGAGTCACTTTTGTCCCAGAACGTAGCATTAATGCGTCATATTCAGGAATAATTTTGCTAATTTCTTCCGGGGGAAGCTTAGTTTTGATATCCACTTGAGCGACTTGGGATAAGATATCGATACCAGCTTGATCAACGGGGTCGGACACTAAAACTTTGGACATAATTGGTGATAAATCTTGTTTT
The DNA here is from genome assembly GCA_051439375.1 of Microcystaceae cyanobacterium. Classification (GTDB taxonomy): domain Bacteria; phylum Cyanobacteriota; class Cyanobacteriia; order Cyanobacteriales; family Microcystaceae; genus JBGTGT01. Next base: position 32,636 of record JBFRWB010000087.1, on the reverse strand, counting down.
ACGCTTAAAAGAGTCTTAGATTCTCATAATCTTGGCAACATTTTTCCGTTAATTGGCAAAAATGTCATGGATCGCAGAGGATTTAACTCAATCTTTCCACCGTCACATTCTACAAAAGCCTTGAAGCAAACCCCACGTTTCTTTATGCCACTTTAAGAATAACAAGCATTAGATATTTTGAAGCGTCATGATGTGGCGAAACAGCAGAATAATTATTATTCTTTTACTTGTAGAATTAGTGGGACGTTGGGTTCAATATCAGCAATAAAATATAATCATCCGACACCTGAAACCAGCAAACCTGAAACCCGATACCAGCAAACCTAAAAAAATTCGGTTCTTTTTTCCTCTCTCCCTCGATACTTTCGTAAATTCGTAGGTGTAGCGGTAAATACAAAAGATAGGGCTGGCAAAGTAGAAATGTTAATTCTTGTTAATTCTATAAACAGCCCTTTAGGAACAGGAAACAGTGATTAATTTAATTTTCTTATAACTCCTGAACTCCTGCACTTCTGAACTTTAGCTCGCCATAGAGATGTTAATTCAGGGGAGCATCTTGGGCATATTGAAACTACCTCAATCCACTCAATGAAATTTGGAGGCTATCATGAATCCTTGGGTATTTGGTATTTTGGGCTTACTAATTGGCGCACTTCCCAGTGCCTATTTTTATATGCAGTTATCTCCTTTACAAAGGAAATTGCAATTGGCAGAAAAGGGAAAAGAACGGTCTGAACAGGCTTACAATGAGGCTCAAGCAGAACTAGAATCAAAAAACGATGAAATTCAACTAGCAAAAAGCAAAATCCCCGAACTTGAAGCCCATTATCGCAGTGAAATCGATCATTTAGAACAGTCTCATCAAACCCAGATAGAAGAGCTAACCCAAGCTCAAGCACAAATTCCTGAACTCGAAGCTCAAATTGAGGAGATGAAAGCCTCTCAGGTACGAGTGATGGAACTAGAGACTCAAGTTGCTGAACTGCAAGCATCTCAGTCTGCTTCTCTTGATCCTCAAATGATAGAGGAACAACTACAAACCTTACAGCAAGAACACCAAGCCGAAATCCAACAACTACAACAGGATAACCAAGGACAAATTCAAGCCATCCAAGAACAACATCGGGCAGAATTAGAAGAACTACTGGAAACCCATCAAACCCAACAACAAGAGATCGAAGAGAAATATCAGACGGAACTTAAAACTGTTGAAAGTACCTATCAACGGCAAATTCTGGAAGTTCAACAGGATTTTGAGGAACGTCTGGCGGAATCTGGGGCTTCTAACTATGAAGCTAGAGCCGATCAGCAATTAGACTATCATCCCCCCAGTGTTGAACCAGTGGTTGCGTTAGTCAATGATGAGCCTTTTGTGGCTGATTCAGCAGATGATCAAGGAACTGTCCCAGATATTTTGGAAGAATCCTTGGAGGAAATGAGCGATAGTGAAGATGATACGGAGTCTCACGTTATTTCTGAAGGAGAAGTCTCGGTAGCAGACGGAACAGAGGAAGAAACCGCCGAGCTTGATGAAATGTTTGCAATCAAGGAAGAAGATTCCCTAGAGACGGCAACATTACAACAGGATTCTACCGTAGAAGAAGATATTGCGGGTTTAGATGGGTTTCTTGAGGAAACAGCCGAAGCAGTCGAACCTGAGTTAACACTGGATGTTAATCCCGTATCTGAAGCGGAAGTGACAGAAGATGCGATCGCAGGCTTAAATGCGTTGCTTGATGAAACTGACGACACAGAGACTCAGGATGTGGCTGATATTCCCACCTTAGAAGGGGAACACACTTCTACCGTAGAAGAAGATATTGCTGATTTGGACGCGTTTCTCTCAGATACGGCCGATCTAGCGGTTGATGAGACAGAAGAGGATGCTTTACTCGAACCTTTTTCCGATGATGAGAATAGTCCTGATGAACTAGAGTTTCTCGCTTCTTTGCAAACGGATTCTGCACAGGTGACGGAAGAAGCTGATAAAGTAGAGTCTTTACCTGATTTAGCAGATTTATCGACCCCAGATGACGATTTCCTCAATATGCTGCAAGAAGATGCCCCAGTAGATGAGGGTTTGCCTTCTGAACCCACTTTATCTGATGCAGATAATCCTTTTGCGGATATTTTCGCAGAGGAGGATGAGCCAAAAAAGGAGCATCCTGAGAATGGACACAAAAAACAGCTAGAAGAACTCGATGAGCTATTTAATATGGATTTAGTTGATCATGAGGTTTCATCTGATCGATAACCTAATTTTGACTCCTTCCTAAGCTCTTTTATTCCTCTTCTATCCACTTAGAAGGGGTTTTCCATTATGGTTCATTAAATGAGTTAGACTTCTAGAAATTTTAAAGTGTAGCGACAGAATTGTTCAAGTCTGTGGAGAGTTAGGGAAACATAATTAGTTTTTGAGCGTCGAAGAGACATACAGGCAAGTATAACGCCAAGAAAGCTAGAATATAGAGCCATGATTACCTTGTCTTAACCCTGAAATCAGGCTACCCTTTTTTAAGATGTCGCAAAATTTTGAGTGCATCTACTCAGGCTGTTTGCAAAAAAATTAAACTAGAATAACTGAGCGGTGTTTACATCAAGTGGAGCATAAGCTCTGTATCTATGATATGAGGAGGTTCTTGTTGAAAAGTCCCACTACTATAACGATCACTCTTGCTTCTTCCCGTCCAGAAGCGTTTTCTCGGATTGAAATCTCTAATCCGGTTGAAACAACCCCCACACCATCCCCCTATCAGGGAATGAGTCGCCATATTGCTTGGCTAGGATTAACCCTTTCTGTGGGAACAGTTGGAATGTTTGCTAGTCCATCAACAACCGTACTTGCAGCCAGTCAATCGGTTGAACATTCATCCCTTCAACATTTGCCGACGGTTTCTACTTCAGATGAGGCTGATGCGCCTTTAGAAGTGCCGTCTCTAAAGCATGAAGTCAAGGAAGGGGACTCTCTATGGGCGTTAGCAGAAGCCTATAAAGTTGAGCCAGAAACTTTGGCCGAATCTAATCAATTATCTCCGAAAGCTGAACTGGCTGTGGGACAAACCCTCAAAATCCCCTCTCTCGATCCCACCCTATCAGAGCCGACAACTGTACCTATTACCCTTGATAACTCAACTGTTGTTTCTTCTACACCTATTGCTGTAGTCGAAGAACCCTCTGAGGACTCAGAACAGCATATTAGAGAAACTCGTCAACGTTTAGCGGAAAGTTGGACAGAATTAAAGACAGAGCAGCAAGCTCAACACATTCCCACTGAACTAGACGTTACCATTGATGCAGAGGTATCTGATGTCAGTGAAACCCCTGTTCCTTCGACTAAATCTAAAGCAAACCTAACCAGTCTGATTCCTGTAGAAGCTGAAAGCGTTTCCATCGAAGTGATTGGCGTTGATGAAGGGGAATTCACCTCAGAATCAGAGGAAATTGAAGTTAAAGCGATCCCTATTCCTGTCCCAACACCTGAAACACAACGGGCTTTTATTCCGCCCTCTGATCCCTTACCATTACCAACGTCTCAAGAAGTCCTAGAAATTGATCCTTACAAAAAACCAGAAACTTCCACTCAGGTTAAACCCGTTGTACCCAATGCGAATCAAGCCGTTGAGCAAGCTTACAAGCCACGCCCAATCGAACCAACCCCTACATCGATTATTCCCCAACCAACCTTAACTGCGCCTGATCTTAATGAAACCTATCAGGTACAAACAGGAGATACTTTAAATTCTATTGCTCGTCGCCACGGAATTAGTACCCAAGAGCTAATTCAAGCTAATGGCATCTATAATCCTAATTTAATCAAGGCCAATCAAACTCTAATTATTCCGACAACAGCTAACCCTAAAACGGCTCAGGAAACAGCACAATTAGCTAATGTCTCTTTTCCTAGACCAGAGAATCGGTCTTTATCCACTGAACGGTTAAAACAGGATTTAGTCAGCGTTCAAGCTGATTATCAACCCCGTGAGGCGCAGGGAATTGAGATTGAATGGGAGAATGAGGATGAACAGGAAACCATTGTTGGTGAAGCAATTAACCCAGAATGGCAGAAAAATCAGTCATCTGAACCAGAACCCTTAAACTTTAATACCTCTGAAAGCCAAAGTCTTATCAGTACCGCCTCATCTTCTGAAAAAGCCACCAATCGCTTTCAAATTCCTGTCGGTGAAACCGTTAGCCCTGAATTACCCTCTCTAACGTTCCCCGAAGATTATTTGCCTGAAGCTCCTATGAAGTTTGCAGGTTATATTTGGCCATCACGGGGTGTGTTAACCTCTGGTTATGGTCCGCGTTGGGGCAGAATGCACAAAGGAATCGATATTGCTGCACCGATTGGCACACCCATTGTAGCAGCCGCAGACGGTGAAGTAATTAGTGCAGGTTGGAATTCGGGTGGTTATGGCAATTTAGTCAAGTTACGTCATGGAGATGGCAGTGTAACTCTTTATGCTCACAACAGTAAAATATTAGTGCGTCGAGGACAAAAGGTTGAGCAAGGTCAACTAATCGCCAAAATGGGAAGTACAGGTTTCAGCACAGGGCCTCATCTACACTTTGAAATTCACCCCAAAGGACAGGGTGCGCGAAATCCCATGGCATTTCTACCCAAGTCCCGTTAAACCTAGCCTCAAAGCAGTCACTTTCTAAATTTTCTCCACGGTCATTTCGGCCGTGTTTTTTAATTTCCTGAACCTCTGTAATGTAAATTAATTATCTATCAGGAGAAACGGTGATTATTCTTAATGATAAGCAGTTTCAACCGAAAAATTGGTAATTTAGTGAGCAGTTAACAGTTATGATTAGAAGAGAATGAGATGCTAAACTTTTATTCTTATGTTGCAAATTTTAGTGGTTGTATTGGTGGTACTATTAGGGTCGGCAATGTGTTCTTGCTCCGAAACTGCCTTATTTTCAGTTCCTTTAGTTAAAGTTCGACAATTAGCTCAATCTAAACGCCCTGCTGCCCTTGCGCTCTACGGAATTCGCCAAAAAATGAACCGTCCTATCGCCACTATTGTGATTATCAATAACATCTTTAATATTGTCGGTAGTATTGTCATTGGTAGTTTAGCGGCTTCTGTATTAGGGGAAACTTGGATTGGTGTTTTTTCTGCTATCTTAACGCTATTAATTATTCTTTTTGCTGAAATTATTCCTAAAACTCTTGGGGAAAGGTATGCGACTAAAATTGCTTTAGCTATTGCTATTCCCCTACGCTTTTTAACTGTTATTTTTACACCACTTGTTTGGTTAATTGAAAAAGTAACAAGTCCTTTTACCAAGGGGAAAAAACTTCCTTCTACGAATGAAACAGAAATTCGGTTCTTAGCAACTATTGGCTATAAAGAAGGTGTCATCGAAGGCAATGAAGCAGAAATGATTCAACGGGTTTTTCAACTTAATGATTTAACAGCCACTGATGTAATGACACCACGGGTAATTGTTACCCATTTATCAGGGAGTTTAAATTTAGAAGACTGTCAAGAAGAGATTATTAAATCCCAACATAGTCGCATTATTATTAGTGGTGAATCTATTGATCAGGTGTTAGGGATTGCTTTAAAAAGTGAGTTATTAACCGCCTTAATTGAAAGAAAACAAAGAGAGAAATTAAGTGACTTAACTAGACCTGTCCGTTTTGTGCCAGAATCAATTCATGCAGATAAACTCTTAAAGCAATTCCAAGAAAGTAGAGAACACCTGATGGTGGTGTTAGATGAATATGGTGGCGTTGCAGGGGTTGTCACCTTAGAAGACGTGATTGAGGTGTTAACAGGAGAGATTGTAGATGAAACCGATAAAATAATTGACTTACAAGAGATTGCTCGCAAAAAACGTCAAATTCTTTTAGAAGCAAGTGGTATTCAAGAATAGGCCAAGATCCTACTTTCCACTGTACCAACGCACTAATACCCGTGCAAGGCGATCGCAATCATGCCGTACTTTCCCCTCTTTTTCCTCCATAACATTGGCTAAAACCACCCGATAGCCCATTTTAGCGACATCTTCACGGTCTAAATAGACAGGATGACTATTTTCCAGTGCATAGTTCTTTAAAACTGAGGGAGAAGGCGGTGTACGTTGAGCAAGTACCCCATCAAACATTCGTTTACCACAAACCTGCACCATCGCCTTAATATGATCAGAGACAGTATAACCTGTCGTTTCTCCTTCTTGGGTCATAATATTGCAGACATAAATACGAGGAACTGTCGCTCGTTGAATGGCATCTTGAATTTCTGGGACTAATAAGTTAGGAATAATGCTAGTGTACAAACTCCCCGGACCAATGATAATATAGTCTGCTTCTTCGATCGCTCGGATAGCAGCAGGTAAAGCAGGAGGGTTGGCCGGATGACAGCCAATATGACGAATTTTTCCGTTAGCTTCTGTTATATGAGATTCTCCTTCAATAAAGCGGCCATCGTCTAATTCTGCCCATAGATTAACATCACTAAGGGTAGCGGGTAAGACTTTTCCCCGTACTGCTAACACCTTAGAACTAGCTGCGATCGCTTGTTCTAAATCTCCTGTAACCTCTGTCATAGCGGTAAGAAATAGATTCCCAAAACTATGTCCCACTAAGCCATCTCCTGCTTGAAAGCGATATTGGAACAATTCGGTTAATAATTTCTCTTCATCTGCGAGGGAGGCTAAACAGTTACGAATATCCCCCGGTGGGAGTACCCCGATTTCTCGTCTGAGACGGCCAGATGAGCCACCATCATCGGCAACGGTTACAATGGCGGTAATATTAGCACTGTAATCTTTTAAGCCCCGTAATAGGGTAGAAAGTCCCGTTCCTCCCCCAATAGCTACGATTTTCGGACCTCGATTCAAACGACGATGAGCCAGAATAATATCGACTAATTCTTCATCTCCCGGTGAAAAAGCCTCTGTAATTGAGCCAACTGCCCGACTTTGCCCCCATAATACTAAAAACAACCCCGTTAAAATCACTAAGGGGCCAGACACATAGTTAGGAATTACACGAGTAATAACTTCTAGGAGTTGACTAATCAATTCCATCAAACGATAGATAGGAGTCAGTTTTACCCAAGTCGCTAATCCTAGTAAAGCAAGCATAAATCCCGTTGCACTAATAATTAGCCAGCGTTTTACTAATAATCCGGGGGAGAGCCACTTAAACCAGCGATTAACTCGTCTAGGAGTCTGATGACCCATGGTTGACCACTTGCGCTGTTCAGACTTGAACTTTTTTAAGGCAGATTTTAGAGGACTAGAAGACATAACCGACACTCACACCTCAATAGGGGGATGACTTTACCGATTGTAAAGCAGTTTTTAGGAAGAACTGATTATATTGACTTATCAGTATTAATTAAGATTCCTAATCATAACGCAAGTTTAAGGTGGGGAATAGGGAAAGAATAACGAACTAAGTTGTCCTCATGTTAGTTTCAGACAGACAAAAGGGCATACTAATCTTAAAGTCACTGTTAAGTTGAAAATTATGGATCGTTACTTATCTTTATTGCTTCTTGCAACGGGTTTTAATCTTTCTGTCGTTGTTTTCCCTCTTTATGCTCAATCTAGCTGCTTTATACAAGGGCATAACGGACAAAACATTGATTTAGGAGAATTATGTGGTAACACTTCCCCTTCAGTGACTCGAACAAGGGGAGACGTTATCCAACTTCCGATTAAACGTCACTTAAATGGCATTCCTACTGTAGATGTCATCTTTAATGGTGATAAAACCTTTGAAATGCTCTTTGATACTGGGGCTAGTGGCATTACTATTACAACTAGCATGGCGGAGGCTATTGGTATTACATCCGAAAAAACAGCTTATTCTCAAACGGCTGGTGGAGTTGTACCAGTGGGATTAGGAAGAGCAAGATCGGTTTCTGCGGGAGGATTGGTGAAAAAGAATCTTCCTGTGTCGATTAATCCCTCTCATTCTCTTAATTTAGGCTTATTAGGGCAAAGTTTCTTTGGTAATTATGATGTGACAATTAAAGAAAAGGTCATTGAATTACGCCTTCGTTAGAGAAAATCAGTCGGGATCATCCATGGTTTTACCGACTTAAAAAGGTTTAAAATTGACATTTTTCAGTAAAAGTACGTCTGGACACAGAAGAATGAGTAGTTAAACTAGAATTAGCTTGATATTATAGCATATTTGGGGATGTAGCTCAGTTGGACAGAGCAAGTGCCTCCTGAAAGATCGGGCATCCAGTGCGGAAACGACTGGTATGAATGTGGTCAAATTCAAGGAAACCTAAGTCTGATTCCATAAGATAAGGCAATCTTGAGCCAAGCTTTACGATTCCCTGCGTAAAGAAGGTGCAGAGACTGGTTGTTGGTTAAGGGTAAGGGTTGATTGAGTATAAAAAAACCGACAACATAACGGCCACCACCTACGGTTACTTTAACTAAGGTGAAGGAATAGTCCAGAGAGTGGGGAAACTCACACCAATCTGAAGCACTTTGTCGCCGGTTCAAATCCGGCCATCCCTGTTCTCGTTTATTTATTTTTATTTGGGGTTTCAGGTTTTCCTAACCCGTATTCCGCATTCCTGCTGCAATTCCGTTAATGGTTAACAGCGCACCCCGTAGTAACTCTTCTTTAGAATAACGGAAATAGATGACCCCTGATTGGGATTGATGAGCGTATTGGCGTAATCGCTTCAATAAAGAGACTTGCAGGAAGCCTAACGGCACAATTGTCCCATTTCGCAGTTGGACTGACCTTTGTAGAGGAACATCTCCATCTAAAAGTTTAGGATGACCAGTAATTGAAGATACTATATGGCACGTCCGATGATATTCTTGGGAAATTTGCTCAAACAAGCGATTAAACCGCTCTTTATCTTCTGTAAGAGATAATTCATTCACATAATGATTCGCCATCTGCAAATCGACTTTAGAAAGGGTCATTTCTACCTTGGAAATCACCATTCTAAAAAATGGCCATTTGAAGTAAAAATAACGCAGCAATTTTAAATTTTCTTCTGCTTCTTGATCAAGAAAGGTTTGTAAAGCTGTTCCGACTCCATACCATGCAGGTAAGAGAAAACGGCTTTGTGTCCAGCTAAACACCCAAGGAATGGCTCTGAGGGTACTTAAATCTTTTTTACCACTTTTGCGTCGAGCCGGACGCGAACTAATCTGTAATTCACTAATCTCGGAAATAGGGGTACAAGACAGGAAAAAGTCAATAAAATCTGGTTCTTCGTAAATTAAACTACGATAAGCTCGACGGGCGCAACTGGCCAACTCTTCCATGATCTCATTCCACGGTTGAATGTCGTCAAAGCCACTCCCTAATAAACTGGACTCCATCACCGCCGTTGCAATGGTTTCAAGGTTAAATAGGGCTAATTCGGGTAAAGAATACTTAGACGCTAACACTTCTCCTTGTTCAGTAATTTTAATGCGTCCGTTAATGGTTCCCGTGGGTTGTGCCATAATCGCTGCATAAGCAGGACCTCCACCTCGTCCCACTGAGCCACCCCGACCATGAAAGAGTCTGAGGGTTAAATCGTAGGATTGCGCTACATTTTGTAGGGCTTTTTGCGCTTTATGAATTTCCCAATTACTACTAAGGAAGCCAGAATCTTTGTTGCTATCAGAGTAACCTACCATAATCTCCTGTAGGTTCAAAGGTTCAGGTAAAGAGAGTGGGAGAGAGGAATCTGATGATTGATGACCACCCGCTAAAGCTTCCCGATACAGGGGCAACTCAAAGAGTTTTTTCATTATTTGGGGCGCATTTTTGAGGTCATCCACCGTTTCAAAGAGTGGAACAATGCGAATGGTCATAGAATGACTGGCCGGGTCATACAATCCTGCTTCTTTAGCCAATAACATGACTTCGAGAACATCGCTGGCCTCATTAGTCATACTAATAATGTAGGTTTGACAGATTTCTAGGCCAAATTCCTGTTGCAGTTGACGCAATATGCGCATCGTTTCGATGCTTTCTGTAGTTTTATCGCTAAAGGGGATGTCTTGGGGAATCAGAGGGCGACGGGTTTGCAATTCTTGCACTAACCAATTAATTTTGGCGGCTTCTGACAGTTCATTGTAAGAAGTGGGTAAAATGTCGAGGTAATCGGCAATTTCTGCGATCGCATCGGAATGACGGGAGGATTCTTGACGAAAATCGAGTTGAGTAAGGGTAAAGCCATAAATTTCTACTTGACAAATCAAATCATCCAGTTCCCGACATTTTAGTCCTGTTTCCTCTAGGGTTTCCCGTATTAAATTAAGTTCTAACCAAAATTCTGCCCCTGCATGATAACTATGACTGGGATTTAATTTTTGCGCTAATAGACGTTCTTCAGGATCTGATAATAGACGATTACGGGCTTGGGTATTTTCCAGACGCTTTTGAATGTAGGCGAGTTTGAGACGATAGGGTTCTTGACGATAACGAATGGCTAATTCTTCGTAAATGTCGGGTATTTCTAAGCGATCGCGTTCGAGAGAATCTAGTAAATTTTGAGATACATTGCTCCAATGGAGGGAAGTACTCAGAACATCTGCTAATTTCTTTAAAGAATTAATATATTTCTCTAAGACAATCCCTCTTTGATAACAAGCTGTTTTCCATGTGACCTCTGGCGTGACAAAGGGATTTCCGTCGCGATCGCCTCCTACCCAAGATCCAAAGTGACAAAAGGTACTTCTCGGTGGCCGCAAGCGGGGAAAACTGCGATGAATCGCTTGGCCAAGACGGTGGGAGAGTTCGGGAATGGCATCAAATAGCACCTCATCAAAGTAATGAAGCGCATAATCTACTTCATCGAGAACTGTGGGCTTAAATTGGTGTAATTCATCGGTACGCCACCAAAGACGAATTTCTGACTGTAGTTCTTCTTCTGCTTCTTCTGTTTCCCATGAGTTGCTTAACCCCATTCCTAATGCTTGTTCTTCGGCTTGGTCAAGTTGGCGTAAAATGTGAGCAATCCGACGCTGTTTGCGGCGAATGGTATGGCGAACGATCTCAGTAGGGTGAGCGGTGAAAACTAGCCGAATATCCAGATGATTTAACAACCGTTGGATTTGCTGGGGAGGAACATTGAGTTGTTTAAGTTGTACAAAGAGTTGATCAAACGTTCCTGCTTTGGGTACATCTTCGGAGTGTTCTAAGTTTCTTTCTAGTAAATTAACGCCAAATACCAATGAAGCAACGGAGGTATCGATTTTTTCAATCTGATTTTTTGCTTTCTTCTCTTCTGCTTCTCTCATCGCCTGATAACTTGCCCGTCGTGCCAATTGCTGATCTCGTTGTTCGTAGTGTTGTTCAACGATATTAATTAATTGAAAATATAGTGCAAATGCTCTGGCTGCCCGAATGGCTTCATTTAATTCTAAGGTTTCAATCACTTCCATAATAGACAAATCCGAATCTTCGGTTGTTTGTCCTTCGGGAGAACACATTGCCCGTAACTGATTGAGTAAATCAACTAATTCTTGACCACATTCGGCAATTAAGACCGATTCCCACAGGTCTTCTACCAACTTGATACGATGGCGTAGGAATATTTCAGATGTGGTAAAGATATCGGTATTGGTGTTGGAATGGGTTGGGGATGGTTGAATGAGCGAACTCATGGACACCTCATCATTAGATTGTGGGTAACTTGGGAACTATATAGCAACAAGCCAGTTATGGCATTCTCTGTGACTATCATTATCCTAACTTGATTTTTTCAGGCTGTCTTATTCATTTTTGTTAACAATTCAGGTTTATGTCAGTATTTGATTACAAAACTTTTTCTGTGGAGTAAGGAATTCAAGCGTTTAAAGGAACAACCATTACCGCTTCCTTCCCTTTAAGTTCATCTGCTGCACAAAACTAAAGGAAAGAAGACAAGATAATCGCTTTTCTCTCATTAAATCAAAGTTTTTAAACCCATCACTTTCTGTTCTTCCCGAAAAAATTGATATCACCTCTTTATTCCATGTAATCCTTCCATAAACTGGCAGCTTGTGCGCTACTTCCTCTTGTTGGTTTCGGTTGATCATTTCCTAACCAAATTCCTGTCACCATCCTATCCTGCGGTATCATGCCCACAAACCATAAATCCACACTATCATTGGTTGTTCCCGTTTTTCCCCCTTCTCCTCGGCCTAACTTAGCATTGCTTCCTGTGCCACTTTTAATCACTTCTCGCATCATGGTTAACATCGTGTGAGCTTTCTGGGGAGACAAAACCTGTTTTTGCTGGTTATTATCTTCTGAAGCCTCATAAATCACCCGACAAGTCCTTTTATCATTAGGATTTGTACAATCACTTCCATCTAAAACCTGTGTAATCCCATGGGGACGCTGCCACACTCCATTGTTAGCGATCGCCCCATAAGCCCCCGTCAATTCTAATACCTTAACCTCACTTTCTCCCAAAACTAGCCCCGGTGTCGCTTGCAACGGAGACTGAATCCCTAAACGCTGCGCCATTTGTATAACACGCTGTAGTCCAACTTCTTGGGCAACCCGTAAGGCGATCGCATTTTCCGATTTAGCGAATCCTTGCACCATATCCATAGCCGCCCGGCCACTTCGTTCACAGGGACGATACATTTGTCCTTGCCACCGTAAGCCTTGACAAGAATAGAGTTTATTAGGAGACATTCCCCGTTCAACAGCAGCCGCATAAGCAAATAGCTTAAATGTCGAGGCCGGTTGTAGTTTAGATTGAGTAACTCGATTAAACTGACTTTTTTGATAATTAACTCCCCCTACCATGGCTAAAATTTCCCCCGTTGTCGTGTCTAATGTGACCATTGCCCCTTGGGAAAATCCTAATCGAGATCCATCCGTTTCAACCTTTTTTTTTAAGGCTTGTTCTGCTTTTGCTTGCAAAGTGGTATCTAATCCCGTTTCAACAATAAAATTGCCTTCCTTTGCTAACTCTTCTCCTAATAACTGCCGTAGCTCTTGAAAAACATAACTGTAAAAATAGGGTGCGATTGTACTAGATAACGCTTGTTGGGCTTTAGGACTCACATTAATACGCGATCGCCTCGCCCGTAATGCTTCCAAGTCAGAAATCATTCCTAATTGTGCCATACGACTAATCACCCGATTGCGTAAGCTTAGGGCAGTATTATAATCACTAACGGGGTTATAGGCATTAGGGGCTGGTAAAATAGCCACTAGGGTTGCTGCTTCAGCGATATCGAGATCCCTTGCTGATTTTTCAAAATAAAATTGGGCAGCATCTTCAAAGCCATAACTCCCCACCCCTAAATAAACCCGATTAAGATAGGCTTTTAGGATATAATCTTTGCTATAAACGGTTTCTAGCTTTAAAGCTACCAATATCTCCCGAATTTTACGCTCTGCTGTGTTTTCTCGTCCCACCTCAGTGAATAGACTACGGGCTAACTGTTGGGTGAGGGTACTTGCCCCCTGACGAGTTTCTTGTGTTTTAGCATTAATTAGAATTGCTCTGGCGATTCCAATCGGATCAACCCCTAAATGCCAATAAAAGCGACTATCCTCCGATGCAATAACTGCTTTTGGTAAATAAGGCGAAAATTCAGATAAGTCTTCGATGTCTCGATGGGGACGCTTTTCTACTGAAGTTAAGGGGGTTTGGCCATCCCTTGCATATACAATAACGGGGCCACTGACACCACTAGGTAGAGGACGGACAGGAACTTTTGACCATTGCCATAAAACCCAAGTAGCAACGAGAAAGAAGAAGCCTGTCACCCCATAGAGGGAAAAACGAGTTAATTGCATCCATAAAGGCGCAGGATTACGGTAAGTTAACTTAACTGTATCCCTTAATTCGGGCGGCCCCAAGGTAATGGTATCTCCATGATGAAGGGGAAGCGGTTTTTTAATGCGTCGTTTCCCTCGATAAGTGCCATTGGTAGAATGGTCATCTTTTAGATAGAAATGGCGAGGGCGTTTGGGATCTCTGTGTAAAACACAGTGAGTTTGGCTGACAACAGTATTAGAAATAACAATATCACTGGATCTCGAACTGCGGCCGATAATATAGCGATCGCCTACAAGAGAATAAATTTCCTTAGTGGGTTTATTTCCATCTCGTATGTATAATTTTGCAACGTTTGCTCCTTTTTTCAGCTTCAAAGATTTATTCTTCCCCAACTGCTGTACGGCTTGGGTGAGGAGTTGACTGATAGGAGACTGAGGAGGAGAAGGAGGTTTACTAGCCATTGCAAAAATAATCTATTAAGATTCTTCGCCATTTTAGCTTAGGAGAATCGAAATTGGTTATGATTGGGGCTGACCAAATTCAGACCTATTTACGTCTAAATTGTTAATATCCTTCGGGGGCAGTCGCATTTTAGTTCACGGTTAAGAGAACTTATGCTGAACGTCTTACAGGGTAAGGTTTTGAGTTTAACGGGCTTGGAGGGATTCGAACCCCCGACACCGTGGTCCGTAGCCACGTGCTCTAATCCACTGAGCTACAAGCCCTTGGGTTTTGCTCACAATTGTCTATATTAGCACAGAGATTAACTATGACGCAAGAAAAAATTTTTCCGACTTCCCTTTCCCATCTCAACGCCGCAGGAGAAGCTCAAATGGTGGATATTTCTGGGAAAAATATAACTATTCGCGAAGCAGTGGCGATGGGAACGGTTATTATGTCAAACGCTACGTTTGATTGTATCGAAGCTGGAAATGCACCGAAAGGAGATGTATTAGGAACAGCAAAACTTGCTGGTATTATGGCCGCCAAACAGACAGCCAACTTAATTCCTCTGTGTCATTCGCTCCCACTACAAAAAATTGAAGTGAATTTAATTCCTGATAGTCGTTTACCGGGGTATCGTATTGAAGCGAGGGTTAAAACCAAAGGAGAAACAGGGGTGGAAATGGAAGCTTTAACGGCGGTGTCAGTGGCGGCCTTAACCCTGTATGATATGGCTAAAGCACTGGAAAAATCGATTAGGATTGAATCAATTTGTTTATTACAAAAAACAGGGGGAAAATCTGGAGACTATAACCTAAATTCTCTTGACACACCAGAAAGACTAGATAAATCATAAGCGAGGATAGGGTGGATTTTATTAATTTTAAGCGTTAGTCTGTAATGATGTTGTTTATTATTTTTATTATTATAAACGATGAATTTGAAACGATTATTTGATGTAGTTGTTGCTTCTTTTGGGATTCTTATTTTATTGCCTATCCTAATTCCCATTTCCCTTTGGATCAAATTAGATTCTTCGGGGCCAATTTTTTTTAAACAAGTGAGGATAGGAAAGGAGGGAAAAGAATTTGAGATATTTAAGTTTCGTACTATGGTCAGTGATGCAGAGAAACAAGGGAAACTATTAACTGTCGGAAAAGATCCCCGAATTACCCGAAGTGGTCAATTTTTACGGAAGTATAAATTGGACGAATTACCCCAATTATTGAATGTTTTACGGGGAGAAATGAGTTTTGTCGGACCTCGGCCTGAAGTTCCTCGGTACGTTTCCTTGTATAATGAACAACAACGTCAAGTTTTAGCAGTTCGGCCGGGGATTACAGACTTAGCATCCATTCAGTTTCGTAATGAAAATGATCTCTTAGCATCGGTTAATGATCCCGAAACTTACTATGTTGAAACGATTATGCCTCAAAAACTAACTTTAAATTTGACCTATATTAATCAAGCTAATCTGTGGAATGACCTCAAAATCATTTTTACAACTCTTTTGAAAATTATTCAATAATTGGTTTAATATGATCTTTATTTTAACTGAGTTGTACTATCCTGAACAAACTTCAACAGGGTATTATTTGACTCACATTGCTGAAGCTTTAGCCCAAAAACGAGAAATTGTGGTGATAACTTCTTTGGCAACCTCGGCGTTTGTTCCTCTGGCTAATTACCCTGAGTGTGAAACAAAAAATAAAGTAAAAATTTTACGATGTGGAGGAACAAGTTTTGATAAAAATAATCTTTTAGGAAGAATTATTAATGGATTAACTCGTTCTTTTTTGATCTGGTTAAAGGCATTAAAGTTATGCAAAAAAAATGATACACTTATTGTCGTCACTAATCCCCCTCTTTTGCCTTTTATTGGTTTATTGCTTAAGTGGATTAAAGGAATTAGGTTAGTGACTTTAATTCATGATCTTTATCCTGAAGTCTTGATTGCTACCCGTTTATGGAAATCTAATTCTCTAAAGGTTAAAGTTAGTCAACAATTTAATCGGCTTCTTTATCAACAATCTACCCAAATTATTACCCTTGGTCGGGATATGTCCAAAAGAATTTATAATTACTTAAATAATAAAAGTACCAAACAGGTAACAACTATTTCTCACTGGGCAGATTTAGACGATATTTATCCTTATCCTAAAGAAAATAATTTTTTTTTAAAGCAACTGAATTTAACCGATAAATTTATTCTTCTCTATTCAGGAAATATTGGTAGAACCCATGATATCGAAAGTATTGTTGAGGTTGCTACACACCTTAAAACCTATCCCAACTATCATTTTATTATTGCGGGGACAGGTTACAAGAAACAATGGTTATCACAAACAATTCAAACTGCCCAGTTAAATAATATCACCCTACTTGATCCGTTTCCTAGAGAGGAACTTAATACCCTTTTAAACGCTTGTGATGTAGCGATCATCTCTCTTATTCCTAATATGGAGGGAGTTTCAGTTCCTAGTCGAATTTATAATCATATTGCTGCTGGAAAACCCCTGATTACGCTTACTGATACTTCCTCTGAAATTGCCATGTTAGTCACCGAACATCAAATTGGTTGGGTTGTTAAGCCAACGGATACGAAAGGACTCTTAAAAGTAATTAAACTCGCTAGAAAAAGCCCTGAATGTTGTGCTTTGATGGGGAGAAATGCGGTTAAAGTTGCCCAAACTCATTTTACATTGAAGCAAACAATTGATGCTTATCAAGCCTTATTATCTAAATTAGAAAACGATGAATACTAATCAATCTTATGGGACGTTTGCTCCCGATGGACAAGTCATTGAGAGTCCCATAAATATTAACCTAGAAAATGATATTTATGGAACTTTAACTTCTGTAGAAGACTATCGAAGTTATTACCAAGATAAGGGGTATGTCATTATTCGGAATCTGATTGACTCTAACCTTTGTGAACAGTTTAAACAGGCTTTTTATACAACAATTAAACCTCATCAGGGTTATTTTTACCGTCAAGTAACAGGAAACCCCGAAACCCATCAATTTAATTCTCAAGGATTGATCATTAATGCTTTATTAAATATTCAAGATTTAGAAACCCGTCAATTTTCTGAGTTTAAACAATTAGGACTTAAAATCTTAACAGATTCTCAGTTACATCAGATATTACAAGGTTTTTTCGATGAACCAGCAATTCTTGTTCAGAGTATGTTTTTTGAAGGAAACTCAGAAACTTGGCCACATCAAGATACCTACTATCTAGATGCTAGTAACTTAGGAAAAATGGTAGGAATTTGGATTGCCTTAGAGGATATTAATGCTGCTGCTGGACGCTTTTTTATTTATCCTTACAGTCATCGCTTAGAGATTTCTAACAATAAAAGAGGGATGAATATTGCAACTCAGCATCATAGTTATAAGCAAAAAGTAATGGAGACTATTAAGGCATCCCACCTAAAATGCTATGCACCTTATTTAAAACAAGGAGATGTTTTATTCTGGCATTCCCACACAATCCATGGTAGCTTAAAAACAGAAGATTTCCATTTATCTCGTTGTTCTCTAACGGGGCATTATATTCCTCAATCCAATCAATTATTACAGTATCAAAAGCGGCTTATTTCTCTGAACTTAGAGAAGGTTAATCAACAATTAATCCATCATCCAAAATCTTTGGATTTATGGTATCGAAAATTAATCTTTTACATGGAAGTTCGTTTTCCCCATTTCTTTCAAGGGGTAAAAAAAAAGGTGATTCAGATACTTTTAAATCAATAGTTTAGCCATTTAATAACGCCTCAATAAACTCATAACTAGAAAATGGACGTAAATCTTCAATTCCTTCTCCTGCGCCGATAAAACGAATCGGAAGGTTAAGTTGTTGGGCAACGGCAAAGGCTACGCCCCCTTTTGCTGTCCCATCTAATTTCGTTAATACCACACCGCTTAGTTTTGCTGCTTCTGAGAAAACTTGAGCCTGTCTAAGACCATTTTGCCCCAAGGTAGCGTCTAAAACTAAAAGGGATTCAATATGGGCATTGGGTGCTTTTTTATCGATGATTCGTCTTATCTTAGCCAATTCGTCCATCAAGTTTTTCTTATTCTGTAAACGTCCGGCTGTATCCACCAATAATAGCTGTATATTGCGAGATTGGGCGGCTGCGATGCCATCATAAACCACTGCTGCCGGATCAGTATTTTTACCCGGATTGGCTATAACTGGGGTATTAGTGCGATCGCCCCATACTTTTACCTGTTCGACAGCAGCTGCCCTAAAGGTATCGGCAGCAGCAATTAAACAGCTATAGCCGGAATCTTTAGCCATGTGAGCGAGTTTTCCAATAGTTGTTGTTTTTCCTGCGCCATTTACCCCTGTTAACAGCCAAATGTTAAAGGTATCGTCTTGGGGAACAAATTCGGTTGACTTCAATGCAGTCAGGGGACGATCTAAAATTTCCTGCATGATGTCTTTGAGGTAGGCGATCGCCTGATCGGGGGGAAGGGTTTCTTCTCGTAGTTTATTCTGTAGGGTTTCAATAATATAATCGGTGGCTTCAATTCCTACATCGGCTTGTAAGAGAATGGCTTCAATTTCTTCAACCGCTTCATTATTAAGAGGGCCTTGGCCAACAATCGATTTAAGTTGATTGACTAAACCTTGGCGAGTTTTGCCTAATCCTTGCCGTAATCGCTTTAACCAGTTAATTTCTCCTTCTGAGACTTCTTCGGGCTTTCTACCTTGCTCTGCTAGTACTTTAGCCGACCAAACAAACTCTTCATCAAAGTCTAATGGTTGCTCAACTTCGTCGGTTGGTGTATCGATGGCGGTTTCTTTTAAGGCTTCTAAGCGATCCGATTTTTTGAGCCATGCAGGGGCTTTTTCGGCTTCCTCTGCTTTTTCTTCAGCAATTGGTTTGGTTTCTTCGGAAATAAGCTCTTTTTCTGTTATTTCTTCCTCTTCTATAGCTAATTCCTCCCCATCGATGGAAGGAATTTCCTCAGTTTCCTCAATTTTCACCGCTTCTTGGCGATTTTGAATATTTTTAAAGGCTGCTTTTGCCCAATTCAAATAATCTTCTTTCTCTGTTTCAACTGTTTCAGGAGATTCTACGGCAGGTTCGTCCTCAGACGTTTCTGAAGTGGGAGATTCTGTTACTTGCGCTTGTTTTTCTTGTTCTTCGACTGCTTTTTCTTTTTTACGGCGAAACCAGTTAAACATAGGAATTATGAATGATGAATTATAAGTTATGAATGATTAGGATAAATTATAGCCTTATCGTTCCCTCGATGGGAAGCGTATGGGAATTTGGTTATACTAGACTTCTTATAGAAGTAAGATAAAAAGTAATTTCAGTGATCACTTACCAGTGATCAGTTGCATGAATGACTTGCCTGTGGGGTTATAGAATTGAGCATTGCACGACAAGTATGGGGATCATCACAAAACACCCCATCCACGCCAATATTAATTAATTGATGCACTTCATCTGTGAGAGTTTGAGGAATTCCATGCTCATTGACGGACAAAAATTTTTCTTCAGGCCGAAGCGTATAGACGTGAATCACTAAACCAGCTTTGTGAGTATCATCCACAAAGTCGGTTACTTCTCCTATTAATTGAAAGGTTGCTTTCTCAGTAACAGGTGATTTAATAGGTACACGAGAAAGTAAATTATTTTTCCAGCAGCCTACCCCATTTGCATAACGACTTATACAGTTTAAAGCTTCAGCATTATCTAAATGGCCGTAACCCGTATTCATATCGAGAATTCCTCCGACTGCGGAGACTAAATCGCTACCATAAATAGCTGTCATATCTGCATTCTGTTGAGCATTGTAAAAAATATCATAAGGACGAGCAAAACTGCTATTAGTCGGTAATTGGGTTGAGCCAAAAAGCTGCACTAAAGGAATATCAACTCCCGCCTTTGGCATAATTTTCTGCTTAAGTTCAATGAGATTTTCCAATTCAAAGGACTGAATAAAAAGGCGATTAGGTTCGGTAAACTTATTAGCCACTAAGGTATCAATTAATACTTGTCCTAAAGAGACATTAATTGTTGAGCCGTCTAGGTGTTTGCCCTCTTTAGCAAAAAAAGTAGGATGTTTTGTCTCTGGATAAATCCCAATTGTGCGTCCTATTTCAGCACTTTGTTGGTTAACTAAAGTAATAATTTCTGTCAGAGTAGGAATCTTAAACAGTCCATTAAAGACAATATTATGGGGACGAGTCTCAGGGATACGCTCAACCGCACGGAGGGTTTTTATTTCTGCTAGGGTGAAATCTTCGGCAAACCATCCTGTAATTGAATTGCCATCTATAATTTTAGTGGTAAATCGATTAGAAAATTGAGGACGAGATGCAACATCTGTTGTGCTAGATAGTTCATTTTCATGACGTGCAATTAACACTTTATCCCTTGTTATTACCAAATCAGGTTCAATAAAATCTGCACCTTGAGCAATAGCTAATTCGTAAGCAGCAAGGGTATGTTCAGGGCGAAAAGCACTTGCACCTCGGTGTCCAATAATCATCATAATTGATAACTGTTAAAACAATTCAGCCTCTTTAAACTGTTCCATTTTCTGAGCATTAGCCGCCTCACCACAGGTACGAGGAGTGGGAAATAACTTACCCGGATTGGCTAAATTATCGGGGTTAAAAGCTGCTCTTACTGATTGCATGGTTTCTAAATCGGTTTCATTAAACATATAAGGCATAAAACAGTTTTTATCTGAACCAATGCCATGTTCCCCTGATAAACTTCCTCCTGCATCGACACAACATTTAAGAATTTCTCCCCCTAATTTTTCTACATCTTCCCATTGTCCTTCGATGGCATTATCGTACAAAATTAAAGGGTGTAAATTGCCATCACCAGCGTGGAAAACATTAGCTATACGATAACCATATTTATCCCCTAATGCGTTAATCTCTTGTAAGACTTTGGCTAATTTTGTCCGAGGAATAACCCCATCTTGGACAAAATAATTAGCACTCATTTTCCCTGCTGCGGCAAAGGCTGCTTTTCGACCTTTCCATAAGGTTAACCGTTCTTTGGGATCACGGGCAGTGGTAATATTTCTTGCCCCATTGTTACGGCAAATTTCTGCGACACGCTGCTTATTTTCATCTACTTCTATTTGTAAGCCATCTAATTCAATTAATAGAATAGCTGCGGCATCGGTGGGATAACAGCCGGTTTGCACCACAGATTCTACGGATTTGATGGTGAAATTGTCCATGATCTCCATTCCAGCAGGAATAATTCCCCCGCTTATAATGTCAGTGACAGATTGGCCAGCATCTTCAATACTGGTAAAGTCTGCGAGTAAGACACAGATAGATTCGGGGGTTTTGAGAATGCGTAATGTGATCTCTGTGGCGATGCCTAATGTGCCTTCAGACCCCACAAACACCCCTGTTAAGTCGTAGCCGGGGGTTTCTGGGACTTCTCCGCCTAAATCCACAATTGAACCGTCAGGTATGACTACTTTTAGCCCTAAGACATGGTTGGTAGTAACACCGTATTTAAGGCAATGTACGCCCCCTGAATTTTCGGCGACGTTGCCCCCAATGGAGCAGATAATTTGACTCGAAGGGTCGGGGGCGTAGTAGAATCCTTGGGGGCTGACTGCTTGTGTTACCCAGTTGTTAATAACGCCGGGTTGCACCACAATTAATTGGTTTTCGTAGTCAATTGAAAGGATTCTATTTAAACGAGAGGTAACGATTAAGATACCGTCTTCTAGGGGTAATGCACCCCCAGATAATCCAGTTCCTGCCCCTCTAGCCACCCAAGGAATTTGGTGTGTATGGCATACTTTAACGATAGCTGAAATTTCTTCGGTGGAGGACGGATGAACGGCTAATGCTGGCCGTTGTCGGTATCCAGTCAAACCGTCGCATTCGTAAGTTAAGAGTTCATCTTTGCGACGAATAACCCATTTTTCGCCAACAATGTTAATGAGAGCTTTAATAACGGGTTTCCATTTGTTGTCTGTGGTTTTAAAGAGATTTTTTAATAGCATTTGACAATGAGTTAGGGGCGTTTGAAGCTTAATGTTATGTTAACGCAAAAGTGATTCATTTCAGTTATCAGTTATCAGTCATCAGCTATCTGGTTTGATGATAAAGATTCTAGCCTTATTACAATCTTAGCTTTTAAATCATCTAAATCATTTTCTATCACATCCCATACTGTATTAAGGTCAATCCCTCCTAATATTCTAAATAAACTAAGTCCTCATTCATAATTTAATCGCCTCCTTTAAGATTCGTTCTCTAATAAAAGAATGAAGACCTTTTTCTGTTACTATATCTACCTTACACTCTAATAAATCCTCTAAATCAATCAATAACCCTCCGGGAAACCAAGGTGTTGTTTTCGCTAAATCATAATCAATAAGTAGATCAATATCGCTATTTGCCGTTTTCTCACCCCTTGCTACTGAACCAAATACCCTAACATTAAATGCCCCATGTTTAGCAGCAATAGTTAAGATTTCTTCTCGTTTCTCTGTTAACTTGTCTTTTAACTTCATGGTTCAATCTCCTGTAAAAGTCATTCAAAAATTGCTGATTGATAACTAATATAGTCGTTTCAAATAAGTTTGAGAGATAGGAGTATGCTGCAAAGCACAGGCGAAGCCTGACCATCTTGCTTTCTATGATATAATATAGTGCGAGCATCTTGCTCGCTATGCTAAAGAACTGTGTTAACTGTATCTTGCATTATGAGCAATCGCAAGGCTTTAATTATTAATCTTATTCCTTATGATGACCCGACGCTATCTAATCTTAATCCTTTGACGGATCAAGTTGATGGGTTAGCTTTTCTCTTATCTCAGTATGGTGGCTTTAATATTACTTCCGTCGGTTGGGTTGAGGAAGGAAATCCAACACATAAACCTAATGGGAAAGGAAACCTAACCCATAAAATAAATGACACAAATAGGGTCAGTTTAGCACAATTAGAAAGTGAACTGATCAATTTATTACAACCTAAGAATAATCTTATTCCTGACACGGTGTTAATTTATTTTCGGGGATATGGATTATGTAAACAGCAGGGAAGAAATGAGAGTTTTTTAGCCACCAGTGATGTTGATTTAGCCAAGCATTTTTATGGCTTATCTTTGCTATGGTTACGGGATTTATTAGAAGACAGTAAGGTTAAAAATCAAGTGATATGGTTTGATTGTTATTGTGTAGATAAGGCGATTAATATTTTGGAAGTTGATCCCAAGGATTCTAAAAATAGAAGTATTGTTATGAGTTCAGGGTTCAGGGTTCAGGGTTCGGGGTTAAGTTCCTCTCAAAAAGAGAGGATTAATTTATCGGATAATAAGGGCGGATTAGTTAATATATTGTTAGCTGCATTAAATCCTGTTCGCTATGCAGGTAAAGTCATTGATAATTATGATTTAGCAAGGGTGATTAATGATGAGTTAAAGGATGATGTGGAGAAACCTTATTTTAGTAATAGTGGAAAACCAATGATTTTAAGAGAGAATCATAAGGAAGATGTTAATGCAGTTACTATTACTCTGCAACAACAACAAATTGATTATTTGAAGACGATTATTCAATGGGTAACTCATCAAACGATTAACATTGATAATAAAAATATTAACCAAAATAATAGCAATGGTGGCGATAATATTGCTAACGATAAAATTATTAATAACAATTCTCCTCAAGATAATATTGAGATGGGTGTGGGTGCAAACCTTACGCCTTTACAGGAAATTAAAGAGGGTTTAGGTGTAAGCCTTACACCTCTACAGAAAGGCAGAGATACAATAGGTAACCGTTGTCCATATAAGGGATTGAGTTTTTTACAGAAGAAGATGCGGCTGATTTTTTTGGCAGAGATTCGTTAACAGATGAGTTATTAAATCTCATTAAAGAGAAAGACTTTTTGGCGGTTTTAGGTGCATCAGGAAGTGGAAAGTCTTCGGTTTTAAGAGCAGGGTTAATCTATCAGTTAAAGCAAGGAATCAAGTTATCAGGGTCAACTGATTGGAAAATTATTATTACCCGTCCGACGGTTAATGATTTCTTTGTAACGAATAACCCCTTAGAGAATTTAGCCGTGGGTTTTGTTGATCAAACCGTAGATAAATCAATCCAAAGCTTACAATTGACCAATTATAAACAGTTAATGAGTCAAGGCGCAAAAGGGTTAATTTCTCTGGTTCAACTGTCTAAAGAAAAAAGAATTTTATTAATTATTGACCAATTTGAAGAGATATTTACCTTTTGTACGGATAAAGAACAACGAGACGCTTTCTTTGAGTGTCTTTTAGAAACCATTAAACAAACCAATCATAAGTTATGTGTGATTGTTTCAATGCGCATTGACTTTTTTGGTAAGTGTTTTGAGGAAACTTACCACAATTTAGGACAAAAGATAAATAATCATTCAATTACGGTAACGTCTATGAATAAAGGGGAATTAACGGCTGCAATTGTTGAACCTCTTAAGCCATTGAATGTTACCGTTGAGGATGCTTTAATAAAAAAGATTTTACAAGAAGTCGCTAATTCTCAAGAAATATTACCCTTAGTTGAAGACACCTTAACTGAATTGTGGAAACAGCAGGTCAATCATACTCTTACTTTAAAGACTTATCATGAATTGGGGGGTATTGGGGGAACTTTGAATAAACGTGCGACGGCTGTGTATAATCAATTAACTTCTTCGCAACAGTCAACAGCTAAACATATATTTGTCAATTTAACTCGGTTAGGAGAAAACACAGAAGATACTCGTCGTCGAGTTACTTTATCTCAGTTAATTACGCCTTTGCAGTCTAAAAAGTTAGTTGAGGAAGTCATAAAAATATTAGCGGATAACAAGTTAATTGTTACGTCAGTGTCAATAACAACTAAGGGAATGTTAAAAAATAATCTGGATGGTACGCAAGTACAAAAGGAAGGTCTGCAACAACTTCAGGATGGTACGCAAGTACAAAAGGAAGGTCTGCAACAGCTTCAGGATGGTACGCAAGTACAGAAGGAAGGTTTGCAACAACTTCAGGATGGTACGCAAGTACAGAAGAAAGGTCTGCAACAACTTCAGGATGGTACGCACATACAAAATAAGGGTTTGCAGTCGTCTCAACTAGAACCCACCATTGAGATTATTCATGAAGCGTTAATCAGAAATTGGGAACTATTGAAGGAATGGTTAAATGAAAACCGAGAATTATTGTTACAGCAGCGTCGAATTGAGACAGCCGCTTATGAATGGCGACAACAAGGGGAAAAAAGAGAATATCTTTGGCAAGGAAGACGGTTAAAGCAGGGGTTGCGGTTTCAGAAACAGTATAAGGAGACGTTTCCTTTGTCAGAGATGGCGATAGGGTTTCTGCAAGCAGGGGTTAAACAGCGACGGAGAGAGAGGGTTAAGGGGTTTATGTTGTTAGGGATTTTTCCGTTAATTGGGACAATGATTATATTTAATGAAATGCGATTAATTTATCATTCTCAAACATTAGCTAGATGTACAGGAATAGGGAGTAACTGTTCAGGAAGAATTGAAGCATTAGAAGCATTAGTAAAAGCAAGGAGAGATTTAAAGAGAATTAATCTTGAAAAAGCTTATCTTAGGAATACCAACCTCAGCAATGCCGACCTCAGAAATGCCGACCTCAGCAATGCCGACCTCAGCAATGCCGACCTCTGGAATGCCGACCTCTGGAATACCGACCTCAGCAATGCCAACCTCAGCAATACCAACCTCATTGATGCCAACCTTTATGGTGCTAACTTGAGCAATGCCTACCTCAGAAATGCCAACCTCAGCAATGCCAACCTCTGGAATGCCTACCTCAGCAATGCCAACCTCTGGAATGCCTACCTCGGCAATGCCAACCTCAGCAATACCAACCTCTGGAATGCCGACCTCAGCAATGCCAAAAACCTAACGCCTACTCAAATTAAATCGGCTTGTTATTGGGAGAAAGTAATTTTTAAGGGATATGTTGATAGGGAACAATTCAAATGGATAGTAGATGAAGAAGCGAATCAAGCATATATTAATGAACTGAAAGCAGATAAAGCCTCTGACCCTGACACGCCACCTGATTGCGACTAAATTATGAATTATGAATTATAAATTATGAAAGGATTAGTGAAGATTTAGCATAATTAATCGTTTGTCTGAATCAGGATTGTCGGTGAATTAATCAACCGCCCTGCAATAAATTGACAGGGCTAATCAGTATCGTTATCTAAAGATAACTATTTTAACATTGAACGCTTTTTATTGGTTTCTTGAAATTAATTTCAAGGCGAGTCAGTGGGTTTACCATTCCCCTCACTGCGGATACTTAACCTTTTGTCTTAACTGTGATTTGTGTGATTAAATGATGGACTGTGATGGATTTATTTTCTGGGAATTAATAGCAACGCCCTGTAATAAATTGACAGGGCTAATCAGTATCGTTATCAAAAGATAACTATTTTAACAACGCTAGTTTAATGTAAGTTTATTAAGAGATTAGATTAAATTTAAGAGAGAAAAATAAATAAAAAATCATTTTGTATCCTGAATCCGTTAATCTTAAACAAGGTGCAAGATTTCACCTAAAGACACAGAAGAGAGATATTCCTTCCCTGTCATTACCTTTAACGTAATGATTTTAGACTCAATTAGTTTACTATCTTTCGGTAATGATCCCGTCCCCGAATTAACCGCATAAGCAGGAAAACAAGCCGCACTAATACTTAACCGCAAACAATTACCTTGAGGAACTTTTAGACAAGTCGCTTGTAGCGGTAAACAAATGGGTAATTGAGTATGATCAATGCGGCCATAACCTTGAGAAATTCCATAAACCTTTCCCTCTGGGGTGACCTGAGATAACACCACTGATAGGTCAAAACTTAAAGCATCTGCGGTACAATAAAGAGTAACAGAACTTTCTCCCATGAGATACATATCTTCAGCAATCGGTTCAGACGTATAAGTTAAAATATCATTGCGACTCTCTAACAAACTGCGATCAAAAACACCCGCAGGTGTGGCTGCATGACCCCCTAATGATGGCACAGGTCGCCAAGGATCATGTACAATAATATCCTCAGTCGGTGTTGTTTCTTCTGGTTGAGCCGCTTGTAATTTTCCTGACTCAGTTAGATTCGATAACCCCACACTCTTTAAAAAATATTGCCGATTTGTTTCGGTGGGAAAATGAGACAGATATCGCCATTGGTTACTGCCCATTTCAAACACACAGATAGATGGTTTTTGTAAAAAATCCGATGATTTCCCTTTTAAAAAATAATCAAACCATTGAATTTGTAATTGATCAATAAAACTAATACTGGTTTTACCATAATCCAATTCTCCAACTTTACGTCCCCATGGTAAATGTCCCCAAGGGCCAATCATAAGATGTTGAGGAAAAACAGAATGGCCTTTCATCGTTTTGTAAAGATTTAATGTACCCCGTAAATAGGGATCAAACCAGCCCCCTATGTGTAACATTGGCAAATCCACCTTAGACAGCCAAAATTTCGGGGAAAGCTGTTGCCAATAAGAATCAGGATAGGGATGATTTAACCAATCATGATAAAACGAATCTGGGGCAAGTTCCCTTAATAAGTTAGGATTCGCAGGAATAGAATCATTCAACGGTAACTGGCGCGAAGCAGCATAGAGTTTCTGAAAAGCCATGCTATCTCCCTGTAAACGGGACGTTTCTGCTGCTAATTGCATAGCCCAACTTAAATTACCTTGCAGACAAAAAGCCCCATTTTCATAAGCCCAATCACTATACAAATCATAAGCGATCATAGCAGGACAGATGGTTTTCAGGGCATCTAAACAATGACTCGCTGCGTAAAGTTGGGTCATTCCTTGATAAGAAAAGCCATACATCCCGATACTACCGTTACTTCCTGCCAATTGCTTCGCCCAATGTAGCGTATCTAAGCCATCGTCTATTTCATTGATAAAAAGATCAAATTCTCCCTGAGATGTTCCCCTTCCTCTCACATCTTGAATCACAACGATATACCCTTGTGCAGCGTACCATTGAGGATGAGCATACACAACGGTTGAGGCAATTTTGCGTCCATAGGGTTGACGCATCAGTAAGACAGGAAAGGTTTCTTGACTCTCCGGCCGATAAATATCCGCATCAAGGCGAATTCCATCACGGGTGTATAAACTAGCAGTTTCAAGCTTGACAGCATACATAGGACATTAGATTAAACATAAGTCTGTTATAAGCTTATAATCTAACCCTTTACGGTAACTATTTAAAGTTTCTAATGCTTGTGTAGCATTATCGGCACAAATCCCCAATTTTTCCCATGCTGAATTTTTTGATCAATAAGGCGATCGCTGGGTGGAAAGGAAAATATTAGTGTTTTCTATGCAATCAAAAATGACAGTATAGGGAATTATTCCGCTATTTACCTTTATTTTGACTAAATATTTTAACAAATCTCATTTTCTAAGATTTGAATGAGACAATTATTTTACATAGTTTCATATATGAAGAGTATTTACTTAGTTTTAATAAACTTTTGTTAAAAAGTCTTGAAAGGTTCACAAAGTCTGGTAAATTAAAAACTGAAGCGAATCGAAAAGCTTCTCTGGCGGATTCAAACAGCCAAATCCACGTTAGTAAAAATGAGGTAAGTAGTAAGCTGTTTAATCTATCGTTTGTCTCGTTAACATCCAACAATACCCAATCCGAAAACGGACATTTCCTCTAATAGATAATCAGGGAGTTCAACAATTTTTCCTTTAATTGTTCTCTATGGAGTCTAGATATAAGCGAGGAATTCAACCGAAGAGTAGGTGTTGGGTATTGTTTTTAGATAGAAAAATTTGGATTCAGTATTCGGTGTCAGTTTGTAAAGATAAACTTTTGTTAAAAAGTCTTGAAAGGTTCACAAAGTCTGGTAAATTAATAATTGAAGCTAATTAAAAAGCTTCGCTGGCAGATTCAAACAGCCAAATCCACGTTAGTCAAAATGAGGTAAATAGCAAGCTGTTTAATCTATCGTTTGTCTCGTTAACACCCAACAATACCCAATCCGAAAACGGATATTTCCTCTAGTAGATAATCAGGGAGTTAAACAATTTTTCCTTTAATTGTTCTCTGCGAAGTCTGGATATAAGCGAGGAATTCAACCGAAGAGTAGGTGTTGGGTATTGTTTTTGGATTAAAATGGTTAGCATAGACTAATGTGACTACCTCAAAGGTCTCCTCACGGTCATTTTGTCTAAATCCGCTATAATCCCTATGAGAAACGAAAACTTATCGTTGCAGCATTTCTCTCATAGAATCAAGTGAAACAGTGAATCAACGGTTGAAACGTTCCCATAGCATCAGAAAACAAAGTCGATGGCTTCCTTTGGTAGATCGTTATCTATTAACAGAGATTCTTCCGCCTTTTGGGTTAAGCGTGGGAATTTTTGCTTCGTTAGGGGTTGCTATCGGCTATTTGTCTGATTTATCCCATAAAATTGTTGAATCCAATTTACCCCTCTGGGATGCAGCAGAAATTTTATTGCTGAAAATTCCTGAATTTGTAGCTTATGCTTTGCCAATTTCTGTTTTATTAGCAACTTTAATGGCTTACGGGCGTTTAGGCCATGATTCCGAATTAATCGCCATGCGAAGCTGTGGTGTGAGTCTTTATCGTCTCGTCATTCCCGGCCTTATTTTAAGTCTCATCGTTACAGGAATTACTTTTCTGTTTAATGAATTAGTTGTTCCTGAAGCGAATTATCGAGCGACTGCCATTCTAGTCGATTCTTTACAAGAAGAACATACTTTTTGGCAAAATAAAGATATTTTTTATCCCGACTACGAAGAAATTATTCTACCTAACGGAGAAACCCAAAGACGACTGCGTAGTTTGTTTTATGCAGAAAAATTTGATGGTCAGAAAATGAAAACCTTGACCATCTTACAATGGTTAGAAGATAGTTTAGAAAAAATTGTAATTTCTGATGCTGCAACATGGAATAAAAATCAAGATATCTGGGACTTTTTTAAGGGAACAGTTTATCAATTAGCTCCTGATGCGTCTTATCAAGAAGCTTATCCCTTTGATCATCGACAGCTTGCTTTCCCAAAAACGCCTTTTGAATTTGCGCTTCAAGGACGAGATCCCTATGAGATGAATATTGTTCAAGCTCAAAAATATATTAAGTTACTCAAATTAAGTGGTGATGATAAAAAGTTATTAATTTTTCAAGTTCGTACTCAACAAAAACTCTCTTTCCCTTTTATTTGTCTTGTCTTTGGCCTAGCTGGATCTGTTTTAGGAGCAGGGCCTCACGCTTTCAGCCGAGCTACCAGTTTTGGTTTAAGCATTGTTTTGATCTTTGGTTATTATGTCTTTTCTTTTTTAATGGGAAGTTTGGGAATGGTTGGTATTTTAACCCCTATTATGGCGGGTTGGTTGCCTATTTTGGCAGGGTTAGCCGTGGGTAGTTGGCTATTATATTATTACAGTCAATAACAACCTTTTTTAGTAAGATTTACCTATGATTCATGGGTAACATTTTATTAACAAACTTAGAAAAATATAACTGTTTATTATAGAATATAAAGTATATGAGAAAAGAACTGTTTGAGTGTCTAGCATTGCAATAAAATCCTTAGTGCATAACCTGAGTGCATAGGGATTTAACAAGGTGATTGTGCCAAGTCGGTTTCTGTTTTCTTGGCAGGGAGTCAACTTTAATTGAATCGTACAAGCAGCTAAATTATCCCCATCGAGTCACCGACTAGCAACTTCTCAATCGTCGTTGTCCTTCGTTGGAATATGGTTTCTAGCTATTAGATAAATAGTGATTAATGGGTACTGCATTGATATCGTGATGATCATCAATAACGGCTCTAAATCATCCTTTCTAACAATAAATTATTTTTCCCTTGAGGATAAGGATTTCCATGAGAAGAACAGTTCTTAAGTGCAGTTGCTCTATCGCTTCATTTCTATTCGATGAAGTAATGAAAAAAGAACTGCCTAAATTATGGAGGGTACTTAATTGTGGTTCAATTAAACAAAGCTTATCAATCTTCGATTTCTGTTCCTTATGTCCCTGATGCTCGTCCCCATTACAAAGAAGATCATAAACAACAGATTCATCGTACATCAGACCCAGAAAATAGTTATGGATTAGAAACATTAGGCATCAGAAATGTGGGTCAATTATATCGTAACCTCCCCGTGGCTGATTTAATCGAACAGGCCATCTTGCGTGGGGAAGGAATACTCGCTGATAATGGAGCGTTAGTAGTAGAAACAGGCAAATATACTGGCCGTTCTCCTAACGATCGCTTTATTGTCAAAGAACCGAGTAGTCAAGACGAAATCGACTGGAATCAACACAATGCACCTATTAGTGAAGAAAAATTTAATCAACTTTATCGTAAGGTCTTAAGCTACGTTCAAGGTCGGGATCTCTATATTTTTGATGGTTATGTTGGCTCAGATCCTAAATATCGCTATGGTGTTCGGGTTATTAACGAATTAGCCTCTCAAAATCTCTTTGTCCATCAAATGTTCCTGCGTCCTACCCCAGAAGAGTTAGCCAACCATAAAGCGGATTTTACTGTAATTGCAGTTCCCGGCCTACAAGGAGATCCTGAAGAAGATAGTATTCACAGCGAAGCATTTATTGTCCTTCATATTGCCAAACGCTTAGTGATTGTTGGTGGTTCACGCTATGCAGGGGAAATGAAAAAATCGATTTTTGCCCTCATGAACTATTTTATGACCAAACAAGATGTTTTACCGATGCACGGCGCAGCAAACCTTGATAAACACGGTAATACAGCCCTTTTCTTTGGACTTTCTGGAACGGGAAAAACGACCCTTTCCGCCGATACCACCCGTCGTCTTATTGGAGATGATGAACATGGTTGGTCAGATGATGGCATTTTTAACTTTGAAGGGGGATGTTACGCCAAAACGATTCGTTTATCCCAAGAAAATGAACCCCAAATCTGGGAAGCGATCAAATTTGGTTCATTATGCGAGAACGTGATTTTTAACCCCGGTACGCGAGAATTAGACTATGATGATGGACATTTGACAGAAAATACCCGTGTTGCTTATCCTTTACGTTATATTCCCAACTGCGCTCAATCAGGAATGGGACGACATCCAAAAACTATCTTTTTCTTAACGGCTGATGCGTTTGGGGTATTGCCCCCTATTGCTAAGTTAACCAAAGAACAAGCGATGTATCACTTCCTATCAGGCTATACTAGCAAGTTAGCAGGAACAGAACGAGGAATTACCGCACCACAGGTCACATTTTCTGCTTGTTTCGGTCAATGTTTCTTACCTTTATCTCCTCTAGTATATGCTAAGATGTTAGGCGATCGCCTTGATCAGCATCCCGACACCCAGGTATATTTGATTAATACGGGATGGTCTGGGGGAACTTATGGTATTGGTCATCGCATAGCTTTAAAATACACCAGAGCGATGATTGGTGC